>CAZPPZ010000018.1:0-25715 GCA_964588545.1 uncultured Myxococcales bacterium
GACGGCGGGAGAGCGCGACAGTGTCTCGATGAGAGCGCTGGTATCGATACCACTGGTTTGCCCGAATGCGCCCAGATCAGCGATGCCTTGATCGCTCAGTCCCAAAGTCGAGAAGCCGTGTCCGCCGGCGATGTCGTCGCGCTTTATCAAACCGAACATTGCAGCCGCGCTCAGGGTTGAGCCAAACACGCCGCCTACTCCGGTGAAATGCGGTCCTGAGGCGTAGGCGCCATCGACGCCCTTGTAATCCCAGCCGTGACACTCCTTGCAGCGGTAGGTAGTGCTTCCCGACTTGCTTCCGGCAGCCGGGTAGAGTGGGTGAATCCCGATTGGTGCGGGCGCCGAGGCGACGATCCACCACTTATCCCACAGTGCGCCACCGCGCAGCGCGTCCCCGGGCTGTAGGCAGCTATCGCTACTCTCATCACAGCCGCTGCTACAGGGAGCCAGGCCAGCGGCGCAGGACCCCGCGCTGCAGCTCTCGGCGCCGTTACAGAACAGGCCGTCGCTGCAGTCTGCATCGCTTAGGCAGTCAGGTATGGGCGCGCAGGCGGCTGTGGCGAGATCACAGGCCTGTCCGCTTGGGCAGTTATCGCTTCCCACGCACCCGCCGATGCCGTCACAGGCGTCGGCACTGGTGCACGCCACACCATCGTCACAAGCGCCACCCGCTGCGAGGGCGGGATGAGTACAGCTGCCGGCGTTGCATAGATTGGCGGTGCAGGGGTTGGCATCGTTGCAGTCAGCGTCGTTGCTGCACAGCTGGTCGCTCGAGTTGGAGGCCGACGCCATGTCTACCGGAGCCGAGCGTCCATGGGTGAGCCACATGTCGTAGAGAAGCCCCGCGCGGTGGTCGCTAGGCTGCCCCCAGCTGCGTTCGATACAGTCGTTGGCAAAACCATTGTCGTTGGCGTTGGCGAGGAGAAACTCCACGTAGTCCTTGCTCGTGGTCTGGTAGCGAAGGGTTACAGTGACGGAGACCGGCGCAGGTGTACCCGCGGGAACCGGAATCAGGTAGTCGGTGGTGTCGAAGTCGACGAGAACCCCGGATCCCGAGAAAGTCTCTGGATATGAGTATGCCACCGGTTGGATTTCAGGGTTGTTGCCTCCGGAAAACCCCTTGGGTGGGATGCGGTTGTCTTTGAGCAAACAGTTGTTCAGAGCGAAGTGGAAAAGAGGGTTGCCGGCACCATCTGAAGCATCGCAGGAGTTGCTACCGTTGAGGTTCCATATCCCGTGCTTGGCCTCGTAGATCTTAGTCTGAGAATCCTCCACCAGTATTCCGGTCGCCGGGTCGTAGCCGCCATTTTCCCAGAACAGCGCCCCGCTGGCGTCGCGAGCCTCGAGATGAAGCCACATGCGTCGGCCTTCGGGATAACCGGTCGGCAGTTTATGGCCGGTTAGGTTGGTCACAACCACCGAAGCTTGAAGCTGACCGCCGGCTGTAAAGGCTGGCGCAGTGCTGACCTGAAGGCTAGCCGACTGGCTCTGCAGCATGTCGATAGCCAGGTCGCGTCCGCGCTGTAGGCTTTGATCGATCCCGAGGCCGGGGTACTCCAGGCGCAGTACCTCGGGGATCCACGCGTTGCCACCCGCGAAGTTGTGCACCGGCAGATTGCCGCTGTGGTCGTTGCCTTGACCGTCGGCGGCGTAGGCCGGTGAAACCGTCGCATCGGGCATGTGACAGCTCTGGCAGCTGCGTGGGGCGGCACCACCGGGTGCGTAGTCGCTGGCCAGCCATTCGGCATAGCTGCGCTCTACCGGGAAGGGGATCCCGGTGTCGCTGCCGCCGACGATTAGCGAGAGCAGTGGATTGCTGGCGTTGTGACAGTTGCCACAGATCTGTGAGCTTTGGTGGTAGTTCGACTGCGCCCAGGCGTGAGTCGGCGCGATTGGGCCATCCTGAGGATAGCTGTAAGGCCCGAAGCGGCAGGGCTCACCCTGACCGTTGCAATTGGAATCGTCGAGCCAGAACTGGCCATTTTCTAGATATACGCTCTGCTGTCCCGGCGGTGGTGCGGTGTTGACCATCATACGATGACAGAAGTGGCAGCTGACACCGTCGAAGTCGTTGTTGGCCTCATCGATCTTGCCGAGCAGGCCACAGCCGTCGGTGCTTCCTGCCGGTGGCGCGGTCCGGCCTTCGAGCCAGGCGGCGGGTGCGTGGCAGCGAAGGCACCAGTCGCCAACACCCGGGAGATCATGGTTGGCGGTGTCGAGTGCGGCCCAAAACAACGGGTCGCGGCCGGCGTGGGCCTTGGTCGAGCCGGCCCATGTTGGCCACGGCTCGATGTGGGCGCTGGCGTCGTAGTCACCGTGGCAGGCGCTGCATGAGCCGGGATTCAAGACCGGGTGGGTCAGTCCTGGCTGGGTGCCGTTGTCGGTAAAATGAGGCACCGCGAGTACCTCGATGCCTTTGATCGCTGGGTTGCCCAGCTTGTGCCCGAACTCGATCTGCAGACCGTTGCCATCTATGACGTTGACGATGGCCGAGCGCAGCACCGCTGTGCCCGCACTGCCACCGGCCGCGGCGACTTGGTCGAAGTCGCTGTAAACGGTTGTGCCTTCGGCGATGATGTCGAAGACTCGCGTTCCCACAGTTTCTGGTCCTTGCGTACCCGACTTGAAAGTCGCGGCGAACAATAGGTTGACGACGTAACTGCCGTTGGCGACGTCAAAACTGTAGACCAGCGGCGGGGCGAGGCTGGGATCCCAGTGCTCGCATTGAAATAGATCTTCCGTGCTAGCGTCGCTGCAGCCGAAGATCTGCGATATTCCGCTAATAGGGCAACCAAGGTCGAGGTTGCATGCTGCGGCGTTGCCCGCCTGGTTCCAGCCAAAATCAGCCAGCCACACGTCGCCGTTGCAGTCGGTTCTGGCACCTTGGCAGCTGCCCGATATTGCATTGGCGTTGAGCCGTATGGGTTGGTTGGTAGTGGCATCGATGGCTACGGGGCCGGCACAGAGGTTGCGAGGGTCGGCGGGGCAGGGGTCGGCGTCGCCCACCAGCCCGTCGTTGTCGGTATCGGCGCCTGGCACTTGGCACAGTCCGGCGATACAGCTTTCACCCGCGGCGCAATCGCTGTTGCTCACGCATCCATCCGCAGCGCATACTCCAGTGCCGATGTTACAGTGTTTGCCGGCTGGGCAGAGGTCGCTGCTCGAACAGTTTCCACTAAGGCAGAGATCGGGTGCAGTACAGGCCAGACCGTCGTCGCAGGGGGTGGCGTCTGCTAGTGGGGTGAAGATGCAGACGCCGGCTCCGCATGTATCGGTGGTACACGCGCTGGCATCATCGCAATCTCCGTCGGCTACACAGGAGACCGCTCCTGACAACACTTCGATCGATCCCCAGGTAGCCTGAAAAGAGGGCGCCAGTCCTCGCGAGGTGGATATGATCCCCACCGCCAAACCCATGCCCGGATCGTTTAACCATCCCGGGGGCACCGCTAGCGCTGGCCCCAGTGGGGTGATAGCGCCCGAGGTCCCGGCGCTAGTGACGGCGTAGGAAGGCTGTACGGTTGCGCCGATGCGATCCACGCTGAGATACAGGTCGATGGCGTCTGCACCGGGCAGTGTTAGCGCGTCAAGGCTGCCGGGAATCGCAATTCCCGCGACTTCGCTTAAGACCTCGACACCGCCAAAGCCACTGGCGGCGCTGACCACTATCTTGATGTAGTCATCTTGTCCGCCATTGCCGATATACAGGCCCATCGACTGGAAGTCGGTGGGGGTGATCCCGGCAAAGGGGTTGACGATACGGGTGTGAGCGGTGAACTGGGCCGGGCCCGCGCTGCTGGCTACGCCTAACTGCAAGCCATGATGCTGAGTATTTAGCCCCTCTAGGGCATCCCCCTCGTTTACCAGCACGGTCAAAGACCCACCGGTGAAGGTGACCTCGTCGCTGTTGAACAGAGCCTCGTAGTCATCGATGCCGTTAGTCATCAATCCGGTAAAACCCGTGCCGAGAATGCCACCAGGGGGTGGCGCGGAGTTCTCCCACGAGTACGACAGTGGGATGGCGCTGGCGGCACCGTTGTCGGGGTCGCGAGCGAAGGGGTCTTCGTTGTCGAACAGCCCGTCATTGTCGTCGTCGGGGTCGGTCATGTTGGAGCTACAGTCGGCGTCTGCATCCGGCGGTGAGGAAGCGAAAGAGCAAGGGTCGGTACCGTTATCTATCTCGTCGGCGTTGTCGTAGCAGTCACCGTCTTCGTCTAGGGTCGCGTCATAGCTTCCTATACATGGCGGAGGCAGGATCGGCTCATAAACGATGATGCTGCCTACCGAGGTGTAGTTGGCCGTCCATATCGTGCCGGGGAAGGGATCGGTATCGCCTTGGGCGATTACGTCGAGGGGCTTGTTGGCTCCGACGTTGGTAAAAAGCGGTTCCACCAAGGTGACTGCGTCGCCGCTAGCGTTCAGGCCTATACGCCAGATCTGGTTGTCGAAGACCGCGGTCAAGAGGTTGCCTTGAAGCGCCCCGCCAAAAGTTCCAGCGCTGTATTCGGCCAGGCCGTTGGTCGAGTTGGCCCAGGTAGCGAGCGCGCCGTCTTGGACCATCGGCTCCATATAGTCGCACTCGATGGGGTTGGAGAAGGGCACCGGCGACTGGGGGTTGGTGGCGTTAAAGGTGTTGGCCATGTTGCCACGGGTGGGGTTGGCGAAACCGCCATAATAACCCGGGCCGGTTATCAAGTGCAGATGGTCTAGGTCGTGGCCGGCGCTCTCACTGATCTCGTTGGTGCAGTTGGGCGTTCCATCACCGATGGGTACACCACCCCAGCCGCCGTTTGGGCCGTTGTCGATTGTGTACATGAGTCCCGACGAGGCAATCAGCAGATCGTAGGGGTTGCGGTAGCCAGGGGAATATACTTGCACTGGCCCCGAGGCGACGAGCATGGCTTGGTTGTTGCCGTCATCGCCGCCGAAGGGATCGTTGGCGTCTGGGTTGCCCGGGCGGTTCTCGTCGTCGAGCGTGGGTAGGTCGTAGCTGCTCTCGCCAATGGCATTGAGGTCGATAGAAAGGATGGCCCCGGAAAGAGCGTACTCGGGAAGATAAGCCAGGTTGTTCGATGGTGCACCCTTGTTGGTGTTGCCACCTTGGGCTACGTAGAGGATGTTGTTGAACTCGTCGAGCTGGAGGCCGTTGGTAGCGTGATTCTCCTCGGAGCGAGGCAACCCACGGACGATATCGAGCTTATCCCAGCCACTGCCGTTGAAGCTCAGGCGCGAGATCACGCCGGAGTTAGTGTCGAGGTTGGTGTCGACGCTTCCACTACCACCGCCCTGGCGCGAGTCGCTCGATGAGACGTAGATTACCGGGCTTAGCGGTGTGCCGGTGACGAGAATGCCGGTAGCCTGTCTGCCCTTGACGGTGCTGTTGAGGCTGCCGTCGTCGTCGTGGTTGGGGATCTGGTTTGCCAGCAGTATTTCTTCTTGGGAGACGACCTGGTAGCTGCCGCTGGCATCACGGAAGATCTCATATACCTGGATCTTGGCGTTTTGCTGGAGAACATAGAGTCGGCCGTCGGGACCGAACTGCAGCGAAGTCGGCCGCTTCGGTGCTGCACCGACCAGCGTAGTCTTGTTGAACGCGATCTGCGCGTCGGCTGATACGCCCAGTGCCAAACTAGCTATTGTCACCAAGACGGCGAGAAGACAGAACCTTACGCTACACCAATACATCCATGCCCCCACAGCAGCTTCGGATCGAAGCGCTCTAGCGTAGTGAGCCTGTCTTGACTCACGATGCGGCCCGCCTTGGCTAGTATTTTATGCGAGACGGGCCGCAATGGTTAAACAAAATCGGCCTAGTTTCTTACCCCCTGTGGGCAAGGGTGGCTCAGAAGAACCTCCCTCCCTGAAAAACGAACCTAAAACTATGTTCTTCAGCGGCCAGGGGTTCCAGGCGGTATCATATGAGGTGCCAGACCACACGGCACTGTATCGCTGTAGCCGGGGGAGCAGACATGAAGTTTTTTCAAAACCTTTCGATTCGCTCGAAACTCGCCGTATTGTGGATTATCCCGCTACCGCTGGTCTCCTACCTGCTGTTTTCGATCATCACCGACAAGGTGAGCGAGCGAAGCGCCGATACCAATATTTACCACTTGTCGGTGTATGCTGACGGGCTTATCGACCTGGTTGCATCGCTGCAGCTCGAGCGCGGTATGGCTCTGGGGTACCTCGGCAGCCAGGGCAAGCTGTTCTCAGAGCCGCTGCAGGGACAGATACGCCGTAGCGATGCTCTGGCGGCTGCGGTTATTGAGGATGCGCGGGCGCTGGATCTCGACACCCTCGGCTCTGAGTATCGTCGCATCCGCGCCGTAGCGCTGGCAGCGGTAGAGAACCTACAGGCCGATCGTAGCTCGTTGCTGAACCTGAAACGCAGCGCTACCCAGGTCTTTGACGACTACTCCACTGCAGTCGAATTGCTTATAGACGTATTTGGGACTTCTTCTCGATTTAGTCGCGATGCTGAGTACAGCGAAATGGTCCATGCTTTGGAAGCTCTACTCAGACGTCAGGAGGCGGCCGGGCAGGAGCGCGGGGTGCTGACCCACGCGTTTGCCGCGGATCGACTCGAGCCGGGTATGCACGAGGATCTGATACGGGCATTAGCGGCGCAGCAGGCGTTTTCCGGCATATTTCAAGTGCGTGCCTCTCCCCAACAGAAGCGAATCCATGACGACATGGCTTCTCGGCTCACCGGGGAGGATCGGGCCGTGGAGATGCGCGAGATGGCCCTTGCCAAAGCCTCGGTCGGTGGTTTTGGCTTCGACGCCGAGGAGTGGTTCCGCAGCCGCAGTGCAGCGGTCGAACTCAGTACGGCGGTACCGCGCAAGCTCACTCAGCAGGCCGCCGAGCATGCCAAGGCGCTTGCGCGCGCGGCTTCGCGAGCGCTCAATTGGGTGTTGAGCATGGCGTTGGCGACGGTAGCCCTGACCATAGTTTTGACCCTAGCGGTCTCGCGAACGATTAGTCAGTCTTTGGCGGCGACCTTCCGCGACGCCGCCCATCAGTTGTCGACAGCATCGAGCGAGATGCTCGACGCCGCCATCAAGCAGGCCGCCGGCGCTCAAACCCAGGCTGCTGGGGTCGAGCAGACCGGAGCTTCGGTAGCTGAGGTAGCGCAGACCTCGGAACACTCGGTGCAGCGAGCCCAGGCCGTTGCCGAAGCGGCGCGTCGTGCTGATGAAATTGGCAAGGTTGGCAGCCAGGCTGTCAAGGAAGCCATCGCGGCTATGGATATGACCAAATCTCAGGCCGATACCACCGCCGAGAGCATCATCGCGTTGGCCGAGAGAACCCAGGCTATAGGTGAAATCATCGCGACCGTTACCGAGATTGCTGAGCAAACCAACCTGCTCGCGCTCAACGCGGCGATCGAGGCGTCGCGGGCCGGGGAGCATGGTAAGGGCTTCTCGGTGGTGGCCGGTGAGGTCAAGGTACTCGCTGGGCAAGCCAAGGGGGCTACCGCGCAGGTCAGGGAGATACTCGAGGAAATCCAGGGCGCAACCAATGCCGCGGTGATGTCTACCGAGGAAGGTACCAAGCGCGTCAACGAAGCTCTGACGGTGGTAGGACAAGCTGGAGATACGATCTGTCAACTAACCGATACTGTAGCCGAGTCCTACCAATTGGCGACGCAGATATCGGCGGTGGCTACTCAGCAGGCAGCTCGTCTCTCACAGATCAAGGATGCGATGACGGGCATCAGCGAGGTTGCGACTACGGCCTTGTCGGCGAGCGAGGGGGCCAAGGTCGCGGCCGAAGATCTGAGCGCATTGAGTGCAGAACTCGAACACCTTGTTGGCAGAGGGGAATCTGGGGGAGCGTAGTAGTGCAGCGCAGCAGCCGCAGAAGCGTCTCGGGCGAGGATTCGTTACGCCGAATTCTCGCCCGAAGCGCATTTCGGGAGGTTAACGCGTGGCAGCGTCGGGAAGAGTTCGTATTGTAATTGCCGAAGATTCGCCAACGGTGGCGAACATGCTGGTTCGGATTTTTAACTCCGACCCCGAGCTTGAGGTCGCCGGCGTAGCCGACGACGGCCTTGTAGCCGTGCAGATGGTCAAGCAGCTACGGCCGGATGTAGTGACCATGGACATCCTGATGCCGAGGCTGGACGGTATCGAATCGACGCGGAGGATCATGAGTGATGTTCCGACGCCAGTCGTGATAATCTCCTCGACTATAAGTTCGAGCGAAACAGAGGCGAGCAGTTCGGCGCTTGGTGCCGGAGCGTTAGCCGCTGTAGCTAAGCCCCCGGGACCCTCATCGCCGGAGTTCGCTTTGTCGTCGCGTCGGCTGATCAATGCGGTCAAAGCCGTTGCAGGTATCAAGATGGCGGCGCGGCCTCTAGCCCGCTCGCGTGGTCGGGGCGCTACAGATAGCGGCCTGGCTTCGATAGCTGGCCGGCCCTGCAGGGTTGTTGCCATAGGAGCGTCTACCGGCGGGCCAGCGGTGTTGGCCAAGGTCCTTGCCGGCCTTCCGAGTTCGTTTAGTCTGCCGGTGCTGATTGTCCAACACATGGCCCCGGGGTTTCACGAGGGCTTTGCTCGTTGGCTCGACAGCAGCTGTCGGCTGCCTGTAAAGCTCGCCGAGGCTGGTGAAACAGTCATGCCGGGAACCGTCTACGTGGCGCCTGAGTCTCGCCACATGGGTATCAAGAGGGCGAGGATAGAGTTGAACGACAAGCCCGCGGTCGATCTCTCTTGTCCGTCGGTGACCTATCTCTTTAATTCGGTGGCTGCGGAGTTTGGTGCCGCTACCTGCGCGGTGATTCTCACCGGAATGGGACGCGATGGCAGCGACGGGCTGGTGGCGGTGAAGGCTGCTGGTGGCTATGTGATCGCTCAAGAAGAGAAGAGCTGTGCGGTTTTCGGCATGCCAGGGGTGGCAATTCGTGAAGGGCTTGTCGACCGTGTGGTGCTGCCCGAGGACGTCGCTCGGATAATGGCTGGGTTTCGAGACCCGGCGCTCAAGCGGCGAGCCGTCTAGCCTTTGGTCTGCCTCGTATGGGGGGCTAGGTTGTAGCCGTGGCATAGCGGTGGCGCTGTGCTAGAGATTGGTGGTTGCGGGTTTCTATCCGGGGAGGACAGATCTCGCCAGGTAGATTGGGAATCTAATCTAAGGGGGTGCCTTATGAATGGCAGCCGCGGGATCTCGCTTCGTTATGTCTATCTGACCTTGGGCATCTGCTCACTTACGGTTCTTGCTGCTGTCACTTTTGCATCACGAATCGGGTTGAGCATGACCACCACCATAGCCCCGCTCGCAGCGTCTGTTCAACAGATGAAGCTCGAGGTCACAACCGCTCACCTGTGGTTTGAGGAGGCTATCGCGGGTGATAGTAGTGCGAGCGTTGATCTGGTTTGGGAGCACCTCGATCGAGCGCGGTGGTTTGCCGATGCGATGCTCAATGGCGCCGACAGCGAAGAGTATTCGGTTGTTGCGCTGGATGACCCCGGGTTGCGCAGTGCCGTCACCGCGGCGTTGGTGGAACTTTCGGCGTTTCGTAGCATTGCCGAAAGCCGTCTCGAGAGCTACTCCATGTACGGGCCCGGAAGCAAGCTTGACGAGGAGTTTGATGCCGTCTTTAAAGCGCTGCTAGCCCAAGCCGACGTAGTTCAGATCGCTCTTCGCTCAGCGACGTCCAGACAGCTGAGAGCCTTTCGCAATATCGAAGGTGCACTATTGGTGGCCTGCCTGTTGGTCAGCATCCTCCTGGCTTGCGTGTTTTACCGATTTGACCGGCGCAATGCCGATGCCTTCGTGGCTATTCGTCATGCCGAGAATCGTGAGCGACAGGCCGGGCAGAGTATTGCCGCGGTTCTTCGCAGCATCGGCGATGGCGTCATTGCTACCGATACCGAAGGCCGAGTCACTGAGATAAACCCGGCTGCTTCGATACTTACCGCTTGGCCGAGTGCAGAGGCAATTAGCGGGAACATCGCCGATGTACTCTCGCTTGAGCCTGGTCATGGTCTGCGCGGCTCGCTCGACCTGCTACGGTCGGTGGTGGAGAGCAAAGATATGGTTGGCTGGGAGAATGCCGTGATGCGAGCGCGCGACGGTGACGTCTGTCCAGTGGATTGCTGCGCAGCGCCGATTATTGGGGAGGATGGTGAGGTTACGGGGATGGTCGTCAGTTTTCGCGATATTAGCGAGCGCCAGGCTACCGAGGCTGAACTGTCACGCTACCGGAGTGGACTCGAACAACTGGTCGAGGAGAGGACTCGCGACCTTAGTAAGTCTCACGACAAGTTGCTGCGTTCAGAACGACTGGCCGCTATCGGAACTCTCGCGGCTGGGATTGCTCATGAGATCAATAATCCCTTGGGGATGATCCTGCTGGAGACTGGCCGAGCGCTCGAGTGTGAGGGCTTGCCGGCTGAGGCGCGTACCCAGCTCGGGCGCAGCCAGGACCATGCCCAGCGCTGTGGGCGTATTGTCAAGGGTATTCTACGGTTCGCTCGCCAGCAGCCCTCGGAGAAGATCTCTCTTAATCTCAACGAGGTTGTAAATTACAGTGTCTCGCTCTTGGCGGGATATGCCAACGAACGTGGTGTGGCACTCGAGGTGGAACTTGCGGGAGACCTGCCTGCGGTGCTTGCCAATCGTGTCGAGCTCGAACAGGTATTGATGAATCTTGCCCGCAACTCCGTGCAAGCCTGCGGTGGTAGTGGCCGAGTTCGCATCGAAACGTCGGTACAGCCCGAGGGAATACTCTTGGTCGTGCGTGATGACGGTTGCGGCATGAGCGCGGCCGAGCGTGAACATGCCTTCGACCCTTTCTATACTACCCGTCAGGGTCGCGGCGGAACCGGGCTGGGGCTTAGCACCGTGCACGGAATCATCGCGGATCATGGCGGAGTGGTCGATATAAGCAGTGAGCCCGGCAACGGAGCGGTGGTGAGCATCACCCTGCCAGGCGCTGTGGCTAGGCCCCCCGGGATCAACCACCGGCACGACATCCACTGACCGGAAGTGCCTATACGGTGGCTGGCATTACCCCTGCTATCACTTCAGGATTGGCTGCATGGCTGTTCCCGCTCAACCTTCGGCTACGACAATCCTGCTTCGTGACGGCAGCGCTGGTGTGGAATTGTTGCTGCTCAGACGCGCTAAGCAACTCAAGGTCCACGCTGGTGCATGGGTGTTTCCCGGTGGCCGCGTTGAATCTGATGACGGACAAGGCGAGGGCGCAGATCCTCTGGTGGCGGCGCGTGCAGCCGCGGTTCGCGAGTTGGCCGAAGAAGCGGGGATCGAACTCAGCGAGGTCGCGTTGGTGCCTATGTCGCGCTGGACCACTCCGGATTTCATGCCCAGGCGCTTCGAGACGTGGTTTTTCGTCGCCGAGGTAGGTCAGGTAGAAGTACGGGTAGATGGCAGTGAGATCGATGACTACCGTTGGCTGAGCTCAGAGACCGCAATTAGCGAACGTCAAGCTGGCCAACTAGAGCTGCCGCCCCCAACCTTTGTTACCATCACTGAACTTGCCGGCTACAGCTCCGCTCGCCAAGCTGTGGCCGCGACCGCTGGCAGGCCTCCGCGTATATATACTCCCAGGCTGTGCCAGGTAGAGGGTGGTGCGTGTTCCCTTTACGAGGGAGACGCTGGTTACGAATCGAACGATCCCGCGCGCAGCGGCTCGCGCCATCGTCTGTGGATCTTGGATTCGGCATGGCGTTATGAGAGAAGCGACGATTGAGGCGCTGGCCCCGCGTCTCTCACCACTGGCCGACATTTTCCATCGACAACCATGGTTCTCGTGGAGGCAAGGCCTCGCCTTTTTGCAGGAGTTCTATCGAAACGTTGTCGGGCGAACGTACGAACGCCATGTGACCGTCACGCGGAGGTCTGTTGATGGTAACGCCGTGGTCCGCCAGGTGCATGCAGGTCTCATAGATGTCCTCGACTTCGTAGGCAAGGTGCCCAAAGTTACGGCCCTCGCCGAGCTTCTCGGCGTCCCAGTTATGTGTCAGCTCGAGCTGAGCCTGCTGGCCTTGTCCAGGCGCCGTGAGGAATACCAGGGTGAATCTGCCGACTTCGTTGTCGATGCGGCCGATCTCTTCCAGCCCGAGTTTGTTGCAGTAGAAATCGAGTGACTCGATCAAATCGGTCACTCTGACCATGGTGTGAAGATACTTCATGCTTGCCTCCCGATTGAGGCCATGATCCCGCATTTGCGCCTTTCAGTCGATAGTTCCGTGCCACAGCTCCATGACGATGGTGACGCCGTCGAGCCGCAGTGCGGTTTCTCGCCACATGAACGTTATGGTTGCCGGGTGGGCGAGTAACTCACGGAGTAGCTCTTCGAAATCCTCGGATCGGTGTGGACGAGTGCCACCGAATCTGAACACCTGTGACAGCGCGTTTCTCTCGTAGGTCCGATGCGACATGAACATGATCTTTTGAAGAAACACATCATAGAGTAGTTGGTCGGTGGCGTTCAGAAGCGGGTGTATGCTGATGTGATCCTGAACCAGAGCACTGCCTAAATAGGCTCTGCGCAACACCGGTTTGGGAATCTCGCCCACCGCGTACGCGGCCGATGAGACCAACACCAGGTGGTGCTCACGGGCTGAGCTAGACCCGGTTGCGTGTGCGGGCGAAGCCACAGCGGCGACCAGGATTGCTCCAGCGACGAGCGCCAATGCGCGGGCTGTTATGGAAGCGCCGCGGTCCATTGCAGGACGACCTCTTTGAAGTCGTTCGCCGCGCGGTTGCGGTCGGCGAACTCTATTCGCAACGAGTGTCGCGAGTTAAGATTCAGGCGTATCCCGCCAAGGTAAGCCTGTTTGGTGAATTTGGGGAACAGGTCGAGATAGGAGTCGCCGCTGGTGCCACTGCTCCCTTCGACTCGCGCGTAGAAAGTCCAAGCGTTGTCACGCTGCCACTCTCCCTGCAGGTAGCCACTCACGAACGATGCCGAGTCTGTTGCCACGGCTTTGCCGAGTTGGTCGTGGAGATAGAAGCCCGCGGCCAAGGCCCTAAGAGAGCCCTGTTGCCAGAGGCCCCAGAGCCCGGCTACCAGCAGCTCGGCTTCGCCTAGTGTGGCGATCTTGCTGGGTAGCTCAAAGCGACCCACGAAGGCGCCGGCTCGCCTGTCGGGGGCGACCAATGGGCTTATCGAGACATTGGCCGCGTACGAGAAGCCGTGTCGGTGTTGGCTAGGCTCGAGTACATCGAAGGGTGCGAGTCCAGCAGCTGTCAGCTCGGGACCAGCGCCTATCGCAAGTTCGTAGTCGATTTCGCTGTTCCCTAGAGATGTGCGGCCTTGCACTAACCCACCGGTCAGATGAAGAGGGATGACCCCTCCCTTGTCTTCGAAATCGAGAAGGCCGGGGCGTGAGATGCTCGTCTGCAGGTGAGCCCCGTGGTGATACTGGGTGTTCCAATGGCCAAGCGGGGTGTGGAATCGTCCTCCCCATCCGGTGTTGTCGGAGTTGATCAACCAACCGATCTGCAGGCGCTCGAGTTCCTGCTCGTGTTGGTTGAGAAAAAACTCGCCGAGCACTCTCACCCGATCAAAGTCGTGAGAATAGAATAGGTCGATGGCTGGGGTCAGATCGGTGCCATCATCGCCGTCGAAGTTGAGTCCCGCGGTGACGTTGGCGAAGGCGATGAGCCCATCTGGTATACCCGAGTGTCGATCCACCTCCGCTGCATCGCTGGTAGACAGCGCGGCAATCAGCAGCAGTGGCAACGCCAGCGTGATGCTGCCAAGCCGCGATCTGTGTGCTCGAGCCCTCATGCTCACCGCTGCTAGCCAATCTCGCCTAGCCGTAGCCCGTTGTGGCTGGGGATCCAGGCGCGGAATCGGGCTCCACCCGAGCGCCGGTTGGTTGCCTCTATCTTACCGCCGTGGGCTGCGATAATCCGCTGGACTATGGCCAGTCCCAGACCGATGCCGCCCTTTCTCTTGCTGACGAACGGTGTGAAAAGACTGTCCCTGATGTCCTCGCTTATGCCACAGCCGGTATCTGCGACTACGATCTCAACGCCATCGTTCCGGCAGTGGGTGCGAATCTCGACGGTTCCGCCAGGCTCGCAGGCCTGAATGGCGTTGACCACGAGGTTGAGCGTGACTTGGTATACCTGGCCTGCGTCGCACATAACCGAGGCAGCCGAGTTGTCAGGGACGACAGTTATGTCAACTCCCTTTGACGCGGCTTCGCTCGATAGGAAGCGTGCTGTCCGTTGTATGGTCGCGTTGATGTCTACGTCTTCCTTTTCGAGCTTGGCGGGTCTTGCGTAGTCGAGGAGGCCGTCCACGGTAGCACTGAGCCGATCGGATTCTTCGAGAATGAATCGGGCGAACTCCGCGTGAGTCGTATCGTCGAACTTGATTGCACGTCGTTCAAGCAACTGAGCCGAGTTCTTGATGATGCCCAACGGTGTGCGGATGTCGTGAGCGATGCCGGCAGATAGCTCGCCGATGAAGGCTAGTTTCGAGGCGTGGACGACCTCGTGGTGTGCGGCCGAGACGTTCTCGACCATAGTCTGGAACGAACGTGTGAGGTCCCCGATTTCATCCTCCGAGCTGGGGTCGGGTATCCGTTCGAGGGCACCCTCGTGGGCAATGCGCTTGGTAATCGAGGTGAGTTCCTTGATCGGCCTGGATATGTTCGAGGAAAGCGCGCGAGCCAGGATCAGCCCGATCAGACCGACCAACGAACCAAGCAGGAATATTCGCTTGCGTACATCGAGGATCGGCGCCAATGCGACGTCACGGGGCAGCGCCGCGATGACACTCCAGTCGAGATCGGGAAGTGCCCGGTACTCTTCGAGGCCGACCTCGCTGATCATCAAGACGTCGTTGGTTGATGAGGTAGCCGAGTATACCAGCGGGGCGGTGCCATCGACGTAGGCCGGGGAGTCGCCGCTACTGGCCTGCCACAGTGGAAGGTGGGCTTTGAGGTAGGCCCGGCTGGGCCCGGCGAGGATGCGGCGATCGGCGTTGACGAGTAGGAGATCGACGTTGCCGTTACCGGGCAGCGGCTGAACGATGGCATCGAGCACCGCTCGATCGAGCATGGCGAGGATAGTTCCGAGTCTTGCTCCGCTCTCATCTGGATAGTTGATGGCGGCAGCCAGACCGAGATAGAACGCGCCGTGGTCAGCAGAATAGGCCACGTCGGGGTGTGCCCGGCCTTGGTCGCCCAGGAAGCGGCTCGATTCGGTGGAGTAGGATTTGCCTATCTGCTCGTGCCAGCTCGATGCGACACACACGCCGTTGCTGTCGAGCACAAAGAGGTCGAGGAATACTCCATAGTCGCGAGTCACTTCTTCGAGAAAGCGGGAGATGCGTCCGTCACGATCGCCACGGGCCGCTTCGGCCATGATGTCGAGATGCGCCCAGGTGCGTACGTTTTGAATCTGTCCCGCCAATAGCTCCTGAACCGCGATTTTTACTCCGGCGGTATCGTGGGCCAGCTGGGCACGCAGAGCGGGGGTTAGCGTGGCTCGGGCAGTGGTAAAGGCCAGGGTTCCATACATCAGCAGCGGCACGAACAGCACTACCGCCGCGTAGCCGATCAGCTTGGTGCGAATCGTGCGAATTTTCGCTCTATTTTGCCGCCGTCGGCCGCGATTCATCGCCTTCTCTGGGGGCATGACGTCTGCTCTCGGGGCCGCGGCAAACAAGCGGCTGCCGTCGCTGCAGTCCACCAGTGCTTCGCCTCTATCTGCGGCCCTATTAGCATACCACGGGGGTCAAAAGGCCCGCCGCAAAACCGGGCTGCGGCGACGGCTACTGATCAGTCGAGTCTAGACAGGCAAACGCTATGGCACCAAGCACATCATCGGCATCATGGCACGGCGCTGAGGCGGTCGAGGCGGAGACGGTGGCGCTCGTCGAACAGCCGGCGCGACGCCAGTTCTACTGAGACGATAGTTCCGAGGCCGGTGCCGGCCGCGATCAGGAACATGATGAGGATCTGATACATCACTGCGTCCAGTGGCGGGCTGCCGGCGAGAATCTGTCCGGTCATCATTCCCGGCAGGCTGACGATGCCAGCCGCGGCCATGGCATTGATGATGGGGATAAGCCCGGCGCGAATACTGGCTCGGCGGATCTCGCCTATGGCGACACTGCGCTCGTGGCCGAGCAACAGTCGTTGCTCGATGGTACGGCGCTGATCCCAGGCTGTTTGTAGCAGCCTGTCGGTACCGAGAGCCACGCCGGTCATGGTGTTGCCCAGTAACATCCCGAGTAGCGGTATCGCATACTGGGGGGCGTACCAGGGCTCGGGACCAACCACGACGATAAGCGCGATGGTGGTTACCGCGAAAGAGGAGAGGAACATTGATGCGGTGCCGATGGCATAGCCCCACCAGCCGCGAAAGCGACGGTGTAGGCGCGCTCCGGCCTCGCGTCCGGCCGCCAGCAGCATCATCGTGGCGACCGCGGCGACCCAGCCCAGAGCCGCATTGTCGAAGAGCACGCGCAGTAGCACGCCGATGAGTAGCAGCTGAACGGTGGTTCGCAGGGCGCTGATGAGGAATTGCCGCTCGATGTTGAGGTGCATCCCGCGGCTGAGCGCGGCGACTGCGAGAACCAGTAGAGCGGCCAAAGCCAGGTCTGCCGGAGCCAGCGGGATGAAGGTCATGGCAAGATCTCACTGTTCAGGCATCGGTCGGCCAGCCTCAAGTGGCGCCCGGCGACTCGCTGAGCCTGGGCGCTATCGTGGGTTACCCACAGCACCGCCACGCCGTTGTCGCGACGGTACTCGTCTATCAATGCTTCTACCCGGTGGCTGCCGTCTTGGTCTAGATTACTGGTGGGTTCGTCGAGCAACAGCACGCGGGGCCGGTTGGCCAGCAGCCGCAGTATCGCCAATCTTTGTTTCTCGCCGCTCGAGAGCCGCGATATGTTCCAGCAGGCGGCATCCGTAGCTAAGCCCAAACGAGCCAGGTCGGCGGGGTCGGCACTGAAGTGATCGTCGACACGGTCGCTCCACCATACGCTCTCGGATGGGAGCAGGGCTACCTGGCGCCGCCAACTCGGCGCATCGATATGCCGACACTCGCGTCCGTCCAGATAGACCTCACCCTGGTGGTCATCGAGATCTGCCAAAGCCCGTAGCAGCAGAGTCTTGCCGCTTCCCGACGGCCCAGCCAGGGCCACGCAGAGACCGGCTCCGACCTCCAAGCTGAAGGGGCCAAAACCGTGGAAGCGCAGCCCATGTACGCGCAGTTCAGGCATTGTTGCCGTGCTTCATACTTTCTTCACCAACCCAAACTATGCTAAGCCAGCATCTTGTCTATTATCGGCCGAGGCCATAGTCGATAGCCAGAGATCACGGCTGGCGTGAGCGGGGGAGTATTACTAGCGTTACCATGGGCGACACCGATACCAGCAGACAAGACACTTTCTCAGGAACCAAGGATGTTTCGGAGAAACACCGTTTCGACCGAGCTTCTCTGGTCGAGTTCATGAAGGGCAATGTAGAAGGCTTTGAAGGGCCACTCGAGGTATCCCAGTTCAAGGGGGGCCAGTCGAACCCGACCTACAGGTTGGCCACGCCAACGAAGAATTACGTTCTTCGGCGCAAGCCCCCGGGCAAGCTCCTGCCTTCGGCCCACGCCATGGATCGCGAGTATCGGATAATTACCGCGCTCGGGAGCACGGGTTTTCCGGTTCCGCGTAGCTACTGCCTGTGTGAAGACGAGAGCGTGATTGGAACGATGTTCTACATCATGGACTGCGTTGAGGGACGCATATTTTGGGAACCCTTGCTGCCGGGGATGGAGCCCGAGGAGCGAGCCGCGATTTATGCCTCGATGAATGAGACTCTCGCACGTCTGCACGGCAGCGACTACAAGGCCCTTGGGCTCGAAGATTTCGGCAGGCCCGGCAATTATTTCGCTCGTCAGATAGCTCGGTGGTCAAAGCAGTATCGCGCGTCGGAGACCGACAAGATCGAAGAGATGGACCGCCTGATGGTCTGGCTGCCCGAGAACATTCCAGCGGGTGACGAGACTACCATCGTTCATGGTGACTACCGTTTGGACAATATGGTCTTTCATCCCACCGAGCCGCGGGTAGTCGCGGTGTTGGACTGGGAACTGTGTACGCTCGGGCATCCTCTCGCAGACTTCAGCTACCAGTTGTCGCAGTGGCGAACCCCCAAGGAGTTCACTAACGGATTGGCGGGGGCCGACTTGGCCTCGCTTGGCATTCCTAGTGAGGCCGAGTACACGGCTAGCTATTGCCGTCACACCGGTCGAGAACGTATCGGCGATGTTGAGTTCTACATGGCCTACAACTTCTTCCGCATGGCCGGCATTCTTCAAGGAATTGCCGGCCGGGTTCGCGATGGTACTGCTGCCAGCGATCACGCGGCTGAGACCGCGGCCATTGTACGACCGCTTGCTGAGGTAGCCTGGAAGTTCGCAGTGGCTGCCGGGGCGTCGTGAAACCCGCCGATCAAATAGCAGCGAGGAGAACCGCCTGAAGTATCCCGACCAGGGCACCGAAGCCGCCTCCCGCAGCTACCAGTACTGCTGTGTCGGGAGCGAGCAGGTTCGCGAGTAGCGCTTCCAGCTCTGGCGGCTCTACTTGCATAAGGCGTCGCGACAGTAGTGAGCAAATTTTCTCTTCGAACTCATGGTAGGCCTCGAGATCGACGGTAAACTGGGGTGCTAGCCCGACTACTTGATCTGCCAGCGATTCGCGGATTCGCTCTAGCGCGGCATCGCCGTGTGAGGACTGCGGGTCGATGGCATCGCGCAGGGCCAGCGACAGGTCGCGGCCGCCTTGCCCGTCGGTCAACATGCCTATCAGGTGACGATCGGTGGCCGCCTCATGGGCGACGCTAGCGGCGAGCTTGGCAAGCAACTGCCTGCGCCGTTTGGGTAGCAAACCTTGATAGCTTACCGCCCAGAAGTATTTGGTCGGGCGATGGGGGCGTAGCAGCATGCGCAGCGCGAGCCAACTCGTGCCGCAGCCGACAGCTGTTGTGATCGGCAGCGGCAGCCACGCGCTCGGGTAGACGCCCCACATGATGACTTCGATTACTCCAGCATAGATCCCAGCGATGGCGCCGCAGAGTCCGATGAAACGAAGCTCCTCGGCGCCAGCCGAGGCGAGAAACTTATCGAGCAGCGTCGCACCGTCGCGCGACAGTGCGGCTGTGGCCAGGGATCTGACGTTCCTGTCCTCACCGTCCGCATCATCGAAACGCGCGAGTGCCGTGGCCAGCGCCGGTTCTCCCTCGCGTCTGACTCTTTCGACTATGCTTGCTTTGGATACCGCCGGAAGTCGATCCCACAGTCCGCTGCTAACCGCCTCGCTGCAGCCTCGTGCTAGGGCTAGGGCCTGGGTGGCCAAGACCTGCTGGTAGTGGGCGGCGAGATTGCTGCACCCCACGCGTCCGCCGAGTTCTGCTGGGGACAGCCCCTTTTTGGCGATGAGGGTGGCGGCCGCGGCGACCAGGCAGGGTTGCTGCCGGACGATGCTCGCTTGCCATCCCAGTCGGCCAACACCCTGGAAACGTTGTGGAAATCGCAGGGCCCACAGCAGCATGCGTGCGACCAACCAGCCTGCCAGGGCGGTGATTACAGGTAGCGTCAGCAGAATGGTGAGCCAGCTCGCTGGACTGTCCTTGATACAGGTCAGCGACCGCTGAAGTTGGGGGAGCGTTTGCTCAAGAAGGCGTCGAGTCCTTCACGGAAATCATCGGTTCTGGCCGCATCACAGATACTACGGCTCTCGGCCTCCATCTGACTCTCCAGCGCTTCGTTACCGCCCGCGAGCAGCAGCTGCTTGGTCCTGCCTATGGCCCAGGTCGGCCCAGTGGCGAGTTTTGCCGCTATCGCACTAGTCTCGGCCAGCAACTCGTCGTCCTTCACCATGCCGTTTATCAGTCCCCACTGTTCCGCCTCCGCGGCTTTGAGAACTCGCGAGGTGAGGATCAGCTCTTGGGCGCGCCGCAGTCCGACCAATCGCGCCAGGTAGTAGGTAGAGCTGCCATCGGGGGTCAGACCGACTCGCTGGTAAGCTGAGCTGAATCGCGCCGATTGCGCGGCGAAGGCTAGGTCGCCTATGCACACCAGGCTCATACCCGCGCCCGCCGCGGTGCCGTTTACCGCCACTACCAAGGGCGCATCCATGCGCGCGAAGCGAGAGATCGCGGCATGGAGATGAGTGGTCATCTCTTTTAGCAGTACCGGCGCAGTGTTCTCGGCCGAGGCAAACTCGTCGAGATCGCCGCCCGCACAAAACGCTGTTCCCGCCCCGCTCAGGTGAACCGCACGGATGGTACGGTCGCTATCACACTCGAGGGCTGCGTACATAAGCTCGCGGGCCATCTGTAGGTTGAGTGCATTCAGCTGTTTGGGGCGGTTCAGGGTTATATGGGCGACCCAGTTGCGCCTTTCGAATGTTATCGTCTGGTAGTCCATGCCCTAGGCCTCGACGGGCACGATCTGAAGCTCCACGCGGCGGTTACGTTGGCGTCCCGCCGCTGTATCGTTGCTGGCAATCGGCCGGGTTTCGCCGTAACCGATCGTCCAGAAGCGCCCCTCGATGACCCCCTGGGCATGGAGATAGCGGCTTACGCTCTGTGCGCGTCTCTCCGAGAGCTTCTGGTTGTACTCGGCGGGGCCGGTGCTGTCGGTATGCCCGGCGACCTCGATAGTAGTGTTCTCGAACTTTTGCAGAACTAGGGCGACCGAGTTGAGAACCTCGAAAAACTCAGGACGCAGGTCAGAGCTGTCGGTCTTGAAGGTGACGTTGCCTGGCATGTTCAGTGTGATCTGATCGCCAACACGGGTGACGCCAACGCCACTTCCCTCGAGTTCTTGCCTGAGCAGGGCTTCTTGCTGGTCCATGTAATAGCCCGCCGCACCGCCGGTCGCGGCACCGACACCCGCGCCGATGAGTATTCCCTTGGCGCTACCGCCACCAACGGCGGCACCAATGATGGCTCCGGTGACCGCGCCGATACCGGCCCCCTTGCTCGCCTTGCTGACCTGTTGCTCGCCTCCGTAGGGGTTTATCGTCGTGCAGCCTGCCCCGAAGGTTGCGACGGCAGTGGTGAAGACGATTGCACGGGCAAAATTCTTGTAGACCATTAACACAGACTCCTCTTATCCTTGCCAGGGCCCGTCCCGGACCCATAGCCCTTCTCCTAGCCTGTTCGCCCGCCGGGGGCCATCGCCTCGGAGCTTGCCGGGGCCGGGGCCCGCCGCAAAGATGGAACAGGTCGCCAAACGGGCGCATGTTGCTATAAGATGACGCTCCGGGATAGGGTTTTCTTCGCATGGAAAAGCAAGAGATGCATAGGATCCTCGAAGAGCTGCGCAACGAGCTCGAAGCCATCGACCAGGTCGATGGGGATGCCCAAGCGCTGTTGCGCGAGGTAATGACCGATATCGGTCAATTGCTCGAGCGCTCGGGCGCGGACACCGCCGAGCATCGGGGCTCGCTGGTTGAGCGTTTGGGTGACGCTTCGCGCCACTTTGAGGACGCCCATCCCAGCCTGGTTGCGGTCGTCGGGAGGCTGGTCGACGCGCTCAGCAAGATCGGCGTTTGAGCGGGTAATTGTGATGACTAGGCGGCGGGTGCAACAGAGGACTACAGCTGTGACGATCGTGGCTGCGGCGTTACTGATTAGCGCGGTTGCGGGCTGCTCTCGCGATCGCTACGTAGCCGATGTTCCTGCCGAACTGATCCACGCGATGGAGGATTACATCGGCTATGTTGATGGGCTTGCTGACGCACTCGAGGGGATAAGCGATGCCGATTCAGCCAAAGCGGTTCTCGATGATATAGAGGAGGCGGTTTCGGGCATGGCCATATCCAAGGCCATACTTGCCGATGCTAGCGTACGCCGACAGGTTCGGCTCGAGTTGCGTTATGAGACTCAGATCGGCGCCGCACGTGTCCGCGTCAGCCGTGAGGCGGTTCGCCTGATGTCGAAGAAACCGACGGCCCTGGTCCTGCGTAAGGCGCTGGCCCGAGTTCCGGTACTGCTGCGCTCGGCAGTGTCGGCCGGCGGGCGCTAGTCGTCGAAGCCGAGTAGTTTGCGCTCTTCCTTGTAAATTTTTTCGCGAATCCGTGAGCCCGAGCCGCTGTGACGGATAGAGTCGCGGCCGCCTTCGGCGAAGTAACGTTCGAAAGCTTTGGCGGGGTGGTACTCGTCGGGTTTCTTGTCCTCGATCTTGGTTCCCAGGAGTTCTTCGACGGTGTCAGTTGGGTACATGCGCACGGCATCATAGTCGGTCAGCAGCGCGCAGACCTCAACGCATATGTAGCAACCAATACACTCCTCGAAACGCACCTGAACCGGCTGAAGCCCGCGGCCGGGGAGCGTGCCATCGGCCATATGCTCGATGCAGCCAACCGGACAGAACTCCGGGCACTTGCCGCAGGGAAAACACAGGTTGACGTCGATGAAGGCGACCTCGCGCGGCCGCTTCTTCTTTTCGCCGAACTCGGTCGGCCACACCGCTTCTGGAACCCTCTCCTCTTTGAGGCGGAGTAGCACCTCTTCCTTACGCTTTGCTGCCTTGTCGTCGCTTGCTGCCATTCCCCGTACTCTCCCCTGACCGGACCTTGTTGCGCGGGACATTAAGAATGAGATCAGCTGACAATGCTAATCAGCGGGTGGCTGGTAGCCCCGGGCTTGTGTCATCTGCCGCGCCGGGGTACCTCAGCCCGCATGGCTGAACTGAAAGCGGGGACCAGACTGAAGAGTGCGGTTTGTAGTACCGAGGTCATAGTGATCATGGCTTCTGGCGACGATTACCAGCTGGCCTGTGGGGGCGTCGCCATGATCGCCATGGACGGGAGCGCTCCCCCTGGAGTATCGCTCGCCGCTGATGCCAGGGGTGGGACGCAACTGGGCAAGCGCTATGTAAGCGCGGCTGGCGATCTCGAGCTGCTATGCACCAAGCCGGGCGAGGGGACGCTGTCGTTAGATGGTGCCGCACTCGCGCTGAAGGAAGCTAAGGCGCTCCCTTCGTCGGACTGAGCCATGAATACGATGATGCTGCTCGAGATGGCAGCCCAAGGCTTCGGCCAGCGGGTGGCGGTTCGAAGCGGCGACGACGAGCTCAGTTACGACCAACTGTTTGGCGCTGCAGGCAATGCTGCGTCCCTGATTGCTGCCGCTGAGGTCGAGCATGTAGCTATGCTCGACCTCAGCAGTCTGGCCTTTCCCCTGGCCCTGTTCGGCAGTGGCTGGTCGGGGCTGCCGTTTGTGCCTCTCAACTACCGCCTGACCGGTGGCGAACTCGAAGCCCTTTTGGCGCGCATTGCTCCCGCCTACGTTATTGCTGACTCGCAACGTCTCGCTTCGCTCTCGGCGCTACCGGGAATTACCCCGGTAGCGCGCGAGGACTTTCTCGCTGCCTGTCTTGGGGCTGATGCCGGAGAATCAGCCGCGCCCCCCTGGTCGATGGATGCCGACGATGTTGCCGTACTGTTGTTTACAAGCGGCACCACTGGTGCACCCAAGGCGGCGGTACTGCGCCACAAACACCTGGTTTCATACATACTGGGTTCGGTAGAGTTCGGTGCCGCTGGCGAAGACGATGCGGCGCTGGTAAGCGTGCCGCCTTATCATATCGCCGGTATCGCGGCGGTGTTGAGCTCAGTCTATTCTGCCCGGCGTATAGTGCAGTTGCCGGCCTTCACGGCCGCCGACTGGCTCGAGACAGCGCGATCCCAGCGAGTCACCCATGCCTTCGTTGTTCCGACTATGCTTGCTCGCATCATCGAGGCTCTAGGCGATGCAGACTCTGCCCAGCTGCCGAGTCTACGTGCGCTCAGCTACGGTGGGGGCAAGATGCCGCTGTCGGTAATCGAAGCGGCGATGTCGATGTTTCCGAATGCGGATTTTGCCAATGCTTATGGGCTGACCGAGACCAGCTCGACGATCGCGGTCCTAGGCCCCGATGACCATCGCAAGGCACTGTCTAGCGATGACCCCGAGCTGCGGCGTCGGTTGGTATCGGTGGGAAGGCCGCTGCCGTCGATCGAAGTAGAGATTCGCGACCAGGAGGGCAGGGCCGTCGAAGCCGGGGTGTCGGGGGAGATATACGTTCGCGGCGAGCAGGTGTCGGGCGAGTATCTAGGGCGCTCGCGCTCGCTCGACGAACAGGGCTGGTTTGCTACCCGTGACGGTGGTTCGCTCGATCACGAGGGTTATCTGTTTGTCGAAGGGCGCGTGGACGACGTCATCGTCCGTGGCGGCGAGAACCTCTCTCCAGGGGAAATCGAAGACACGCTGCTCGAGCACCCCGGAGTTGCCGATTGTGCGGTCGTCGGCATTGCCGACGAGCACTGGGGCGAGGCGGTGGCTGCGGCCGTGGTTAGGCGTGATCAGGCGAGTGTCAGCGCTGAGGAGCTGCAGCAATGGGTCAAGCAACAGCTGCGCTCGTCTCGGGTTCCGTCGCTAATAGTTTTTTGTGATGAGCTTCCGTACAACGAAACCGGCAAGTTGCTGCGGCGTCGGGTAAGGGAAGAGCTCGCGGGGACATCGTCGTAGCTGCTAGCGATACAGTGTGCCGCCTGACCATCGGCGAGCTGGCTGCCCGCTTTGCCTTCGCGCGAGCGTTCGACGAGTTTTCTCCTGTTGGTGGTATGCGGATGTTGATCGTCGAGATCCCTTCGGCACTCGATCGTTCGCATGCGCTTGGTGCAGAAGCGTTGGCGCGGTTGGGTCGCTGCATGCGGCGGCTGGCCTGTCCCACCGTGGCGCTTGGTGGTGTGGCCTGGCCGCTACAGCTGCAAGGGTTTGTCGATAGCTGCGACCTGCGGGTTGAGAGCGAAGAAGAGCTCGAAGCGCTGCGCGCCGCTGTCGAGGGCCGTCCGTTGGCAGCATTGGCGTTGGTTCAGTTGCTGCGTTTTGGCGAGACTCTTGAGCTACAGCAGGCGCTGATAGCTGAGTCCTTCGTGTATTCTACCCTGCAGAGCGGGCCGGAGTTCGCCCTCTGGCTGTCGCGCCGCCGCGACAGCGCCAGTGCTGTCGCCAGCGGACCGGCTGTGGTGATTGAACGTCGCGGCGACGCCCTGGTCCTCACGCTAAACCGTCCCTCGCGTCACAACGCCTATTCGGCCGAGATGCGAGACGGTTTGGTCGAGGGACTGGAACTTGCGCTAGCCGATTCTGCTATAGACCAGGTGGTGCTGCGCGCCAACGGGCCGTCGTTTTGTAGTGGCGGTGATCTAGCCGAGTTTGCCACCACCCCCGATCCGGCTAGCGCCCACGCGCTGCGCTCAACCCGCTCAGCTGCGAGTTTGCTGGCCGAGTGTGCCGGTCGCGTCTGTGTAGAGTTGCATGGCGCCTGCATTGGCGCCGGCATCGAGCTGGCGGCCTTCGCGCAGCGGGTGGTGGCCAGTGCGGATGCGTTCTTTGAACTTCCCGAAGTGTCGATGGGGTTGGTGCCGGGTGCTGGAGGCAGCGTCAGCATTGCGCGGCGCATCGGCCGCCAGCGTACCGCTTACATGGCGCTTAGCGGGCTGCGGGTAGATGCCCACACCGCGCTTGAGGGGGGGTTGGTCGACAAGATTGAGCAGTCCGAGCGAGGAAAGCGCCTCGGCGCTGCGTCGATCGACGAGCGAATCGACTCCTCCCACGATGCATCTTCGATGGAGACCTGACTTGATTCCCTCAACTGCTTTAGCTAACGCCACAGCAAATCCCGATTGCAGGGAAAAGCACAGGTCGGCCTGGGCCAGTTCGCGGCGGCGCAGGATG
>CAZPPZ010000019.1:0-25375 GCA_964588545.1 uncultured Myxococcales bacterium
CAGAGCTGCCGGACCAGGCCGCGGCCCAAGCAGCTGTGCCCGTCCGGCCTCCCGCTCCCGCCATAATGGATCTGGCTCCTTCGCAAGCGGCCGAGCCTGTGAGGGTGGCTGCGGCCGGGCCGGCGCTACAGAGAGCCAAGGCCGAGATCGTGCCGCCGCTTCCGCCCAAACCGCCGCGTGAGCTCTTACCCAAACCGCCCGACGATGCCCCCAAGGTCTGGGTGCTGTTTATCAAGTGGTCGCCCGACCCCGCCGGCCGCGTAGTCTCGCTGAGAAACGAGGGCGGGAGTATCGCGATTGCTCGTGAGGGAGACATTGTCCGCGGCATGCTGGTGGCCTCGATTCGACCCGAAGGTGTAGAGTTCGAGTTTCGTAAGAAAGCTTTCTTAGTTGTCGCCGGCCGCTAGCAATCAATCCAGATAGCCGAGCGCTCGCAGGGCCTCTCGGGTTGGACGCCCAAGTGGTGGCGCTGGCGCTGAGTCATGGTCCGGGGTGTTGCGACGCACACTACCGCGCCAGTCGTCGAGTTCCTCAGCCAGATGCGAAAAACGCCGAGGATCGTAGATGTTGATGAGTTCATGCGGGTCGTTAATTAGGTCGTAGGCCTGCCAGTGAGGAGCTTGGGGATGGGGTATGCGGATTAGCTTGAGTCCGTCACGCTTAATCATGCTCCAGCGGCCCTCCGCACCATCAACAAAGAGCCAGGGGTTGCGTGCGTAGCGCGCGCGCGCCGGAGCGCTAGCCGCAAAAGTGCTGCGGGGGCGGTTCTCCTCACCATCAAGGTTGAGCGGCTGGCCGTCGCCGCCAAGCGGACAGCGCAGGTCCAACAGTCGGCATAGTGTTGGTGCGACGTCCACTAGCGAGACTTCTGTGCTGACGCGACGGGCCTCCAGGCCAGGGACGTGAATGAGCAGTGGAACGTGGACGAGCTCATCGTAAAGGGTGAAATCGTGGGCAAAGTAGAGACCGTGGTCGCCGAGACTCTCTCCGTGGTCGGCTAGAACGACTATTATCAGGGGCTGCGCGGGCCGTAGCCGCGCAAAAGCGCCGAGCAAGCGGCCGATCTCGGTGTCGATGTAACGGATCGATGCATCATAGAGCTGGCGCGTGGCTGTGAGTTCGGCTTCGTCATAAGTGGCGTCAAAGTAGATTGTCTGCCGCTTATCAGGATCAGCCTTGAAATCCTCGATGACCTTGCTGGTTGCTCTGTTGTTCCCCATCAGTCTGGCAAAGGCCGCTGGCGGCGAGTAAGGCATGTGGGCGTCGAGGTAGTGCACCCACATGAACAGCGGCGGCTTGGCACTATCCTCGAGCAGGCCGATGGCCAGATCGGTTACCGCGCTAGCGTCGAGACGTCCGGGCCGGCTGCTGGAGCGTTTGCTTACAAAGCGCTCAAAGCCACGATCGAAGCCCATGCTGGGGTTGGCCAGCCAGGGGTTACTGACTACAGCCGCAGTAGCATAGCCCCTGGCCGCTGCGAGCTCAGCCAGAGTAGGGGTTTTTGCATCGAGTCGATCGCGGCGGCTGTGATTAATGACGCCGATGCGGTCGGGGTACAGGCCGGTCATCATCGCGGCCATGGCCGGCATGGTCAGGGGGGCGGGGCTTGAGGCAGCTTCGAAGAGGATAGAGCTGCGGGCCAGGCGGTCGATGACCGGGCTGGTGGCTACGTCGTAGCCGTAGCTGCCCAAGTGGTCAGCTCTGAGGGTATCGACGACGATGAGCAGCACTGACGGCGCAGGGGCCGGCTTTGGCGTGGGTTGGCAGCCCAGCAATGCCGTTGCGGCGAGTAGCAGAGCGGCTAAATGTAGCTTTTTGGCCCTGGAGGCGAGCCGTTGCCCCCGAGTGAGGCGGGGGTTTTTTGCCCCCCTAGGCCCCCTGGGCCGTCGATGAGGACAGCTACTAATCCAGAGAACTCGAGTTAAGTCCATGATTAGTCTAGATTTATCTGCTTTGGCCAGAGTTGGAGACCATTGATCTGACGCCGATTTCTTGACTACCTGTACAGGCCTACGTAGCTTGACAAAGCTGCCTATTCTTACCCCATCGATACTGACGAACGGGGTTCTGGCGGTCAACGGGCCTCGGTTTCTCTTAGTTGACGCGCGCTATCTCGCGTCTGTCGGGGTCCGACGCCGCGATGAGATTTAAGGATTATTAATGAGTAAGCACTCCGCCACCGCTAACGCGAACGTAAAAAAAGGCCTCGAGCGTCTGATCGAACTCGGCAAGGAACGTGGCTACGTGACCTACGAGGACATCAGCAAGATGGCCCCGCAGGAGGAGGTCCTGCCTGCTGACCTCAAGAACGCGGTCAACGTGCTCTCCGAGAACGATATCGAGATTGTCGAGGGTTTCGCGGCGGATTCGACCACGACCACCACGAGTTCTACCTCGACTTCCAGCGATAGCTCGGATGACACTGAGGCCTTTTTCGGTGACGAGGCCGAGTGGAATGCTGATGAGGGTGATGTTCCGGTGGTCAAACCGGCGGCTGAAGAGGAGCCTGCGGTTCCGGTGGTGGCCAAACCCCGGGTGTCCGAGCGAGACTACGGCAGCGATAGTACCGACCCGGTGCGTATGTACCTGCAGGAGATGGGTAGCGTTCCGCTGCTCTCGCGCGAGGAAGAAGTCACCATCGCCAAGGAGATCGAGAGCGGTCTCCACGAGGTGCGTGACTGCGTCTACTCTATTCCACTGGCATATCGTTACGTCATCGGACTGGCCGAACGGCTCAAGACCGGAGAGATCGAACCTCGCGAGATTTTCGCCGAGGATTCCGAAGAGGATAAGTCCTCGGCAGAGCGTGACGAGAAAAAGGTCAAACAGTTTCTCAAAGACGTGGGCACGCTCAAGCGCTTGACGCGGGCTTACGAGGCCAACATGCCCGCGCGTTTTGCGCCCGTTCCGAGCCAAAAATCCAAGCGCAAACCTACCGCCAAAGAGGTCAAGTTTGCCACTGCTCGGGCTAAAGTCTGCGAGCATCTGATTTCGGTGAGTCTTGGCGATCGTCACGTTAATGTCATCGTTGCCAAGCTCAACGATGCCCAGGCTTTGGCCAGACAGCACCGTCGTGTGATCACCCGTTACGAGAAGCGGACCAAGCGCGACGCGAAGCAGATATTGGAGATCGTGCGCCAGCTCTCGGGCGGGTCGACTAATGCCAAGCGCAAGGCTACTGGTAACCTGCGCATGAGTGTCGAGGCGGCGCAGAAAATGGCCGCGGCGATTCGTGAAGCACGGCGCGCGATCAGCGATATCGAAAAAGGCCTGGGACTTTCCGCTGCGGACGTGGACTATTTTTTGCGCACCATTCGGCGCGGCGAAGACCGGGCGCAACGCGGCAAGAAGCAGCTCATCGAAGCCAATCTGCGTTTGGTGGTTTCGATCGCCAAGCGTTACACCAACCGCGGCCTGGGTTTTCTTGATCTCATCCAAGAGGGCAACATCGGTTTGATGCGTGCCGTCGACAAGTTCGAGTACCAGCGCGGATACAAGTTCTCTACTTATGCTACCTGGTGGATTCGCCAGTCGGTGAGCCGGGCTATTGCGGATCAGGCACGTACGATTCGTATTCCGGTGCACATGATAGAGACCATCAACAAGGTGCTGCGCACCTCGCGTTATCTGGTTCAGCAGCTCGGGCGTGAACCGACGCCAGAAGAGATCGCCGAACAGATGGAGATGCCCGCGGATAAGATCCGGAAGGTTCTCAAGATCGTCAAAGAGCCAGTGTCGCTCGAGACACCTATCGGTGATGATGAGGAGAGTTCGCTAGGGGATTTCGTCGAGGATCGCCAGTCGGTGTCACCGGCGGATGCCGCGGTGGCACTGAGTCTTGAACAACAAACTCGTAAGGTGTTGGCCACGCTCACTCCGCGCGAGGAGCAGATCTTGCGTATGCGTTTCGGTATCGGCGAGAAAACCGATTATACACTGGAAGAAGTCGGCCAGAAGTTTGCGGTTACGCGCGAGCGTATTCGGCAGATCGAAGCAAAGGCACTGCGTAAGTTGCGCAACCCCCAGCGTGCACGTTCTCTGGAAACTTTCGGCTGAGTCAGGCGGAGACCAGTGGGAAGCGGCTTCGGGGTGTTGTTGCCGAAGCCCGGTACACTTTCTTAGGTAGCTGTGGTGGAGGAGCGGTCGGATAAGGATACCGATGCTCCCGGCGATAACTCGCCGGCAGACTCGTCCCTGTGGCGCAAGATTCGCCGTGGTGTTGTCCTCACCGGCGTAGTCCTCGTTCTAGTTTATGCCTATATGTTGGTTACCGCCGGTGGTGGAAACCTACTTGAGGTCCTGGCCTCTCTTGACCCCTGGCTGCTGGCGCTGCCGCTGGTATGCACCTTTGTTAGTTATGTGACCATGTCGCTGTCCTACGAGGGCATCGCACGAGCCGCCGGTGCGACGATCAGTTCTGCTCATATGCTGCGCATCACTTTCGTAGCTAACACGGCGAATTACGTATTGCCGACGGGGGGCTTGAGTGGATTTGCGCTGCGCATGGTCATGCTCAACAAGAAAGGCATAAGCGCCGGCCGTGCGGTGCTGATCTCTTTTACCCAGACCCTGCTAACCAATTTGATGCTGGTGGTGTTTATCGTATACGGGCTGTTGCATCTGGTCTTGGCCGGTTCGCTCGATACTCTCAATGCGGCTTTTGTGTGCATGGTGGTGGTAGCGTTGGCCGCGTTTCTTGGCGGCTGTTTGGCTATGGTCTACCGCCGAGATTTGCGCAAGCGGGTTCTTAGTTTCTGTGCTCGGGTTGCCCATCGGGGGTTTGCGCGCTTTGGTCACGCGCAGCGCTACGAGAAGCGTTTGTCTCACTTCTTCGACCATATCGACGAGGGCATGGAATTCTTTGCTACCGAGCCACGGGCGATGATTGGCCCGCTGGCGTGGATTTTTGTCGACTGGGCCTTCACGATTGCCGTGCTCTATGCCGCTTTCTACTCGATCGGCTCTGATGTGACCTACAGTCAGGTAGTGATCGCCTTCTCTGTGGGGATAGTCTTCGCGGTTATATCGTTCGTTCCTGGCGGAGTCGGAGTACTGGAGATGGCACTGACTGGGATGTTTACTAGCGCCGGTGTACCGCTGGAAGAGTCGGTGCTGGCTATAATGATTTTCCGTATCTGCTTCTATGTAATCCCGGTGTTGTTGGCGCTGGCTCTAGCGCGTGGCGCGTTTACTGGGGTCGACGAGGCGGTGGTAGCCGACGAGGTTCTGTAGATGGCGCTGTGGGTGGGGCTCGATGTCGGCGGCCAGAGTGTCAAAGCCGCGCTTGTCGACGATTCAGGGGCTATTCATGCGCAGGCCACGCGTGCTACTGGGTCGCAGACCGGAATCGCAGAACTCAACACAGCATTACTCGACATCCTCGGTGAGTTTTCGCTTCATGGCGATAGTGAAGAAGTCGTGGGGCTGGGAATCGCCGGCTGCGTAGGCGCTGACGGTGTGGTGCACGGCAGCCCCAATCTTCCCAGGCTGGCGGGGTTGAATCTTGAAAGCAGTTTAGCCCTGGCCTTGGGACGAGTAGTTCAGGTTGACAATGACGCTCATTGCCACGCCTTGGCTGAGGGATGGACCGGGGCCGCCAAGGGTGTTGACGATTTTCTTCTGGTGGCCTTGGGTAGCGGTGTTGGCTCAGGCCTACTGCTTGGTGGCCAGCTGTATCGTGGAACCACGGGCTTTGGCTGTGAACTCGGTCATATGATCGTAGTTGCGGGTGGTCGGCGTTGCGGCTGCGGCAACCTGGGCTGCTTTGAGGCCTATGTCTCCGAAGTAGCCACGCGCGCGTTGGTAGCTGAAGCTGGCGGCGACCTGGGCGGTGCGGTACTCGCGCTGGTTGAACAGCGTGGCCATGGCTATGCTCAGGCTGTCTTCTCGCTGTCGGAGAATCACCACGTCGAAGCTGAGAGTGTGGCCGCTGCAATGCTGAAGATGCTGGGTATTGGCCTGGGTTCAGTGGTGAACACCATCGATGTGACCACTATTGTCATCGGCGGTGGTATCGCCCCGGCGGTGATGTCGCGTGTAGACCTGGTCAGGACCGCCATGTCGGATGTGCTGTTTGCCCGCGATGCTGCCGAGATCGAGCTCTTGGCTGCCAGCGGAGCATCGCAAGCAGGAGCGGTTGGTGCGGCGAGACTGGCGATGCTATCGCGTTGACAGCCTATAGGGGCTGCCGTACCATCCGACCGCAGCGGTGTTTCCGCGCGCTTTCACACAATGATCCGCCGTAGATCGAGTAAACAGATAATGGTCGGAGCTGTACCCATCGGCGGCGAGGCGGCTATCTCCGTCCAGTCGATGACGACCACCAAGACCGAAGACGTCGAAGCTACGGTCGAAGAGATTGCTAGGCTCGAGGAAGCGGGTTGCGAGATCGTCCGCGTGGCCGTCCCGCACGACCGTGATGCGCTGGCGCTCGACCGGATACGCTCGCGCATAAGCATTCCGCTGATCGCCGACATCCATTTCGACTACCGTTTAGCCCTGATGGCGCTCGACGCCGGTGTCGATTGTTTGCGGCTGAATCCTGGCAACATCGGTGCGCGCGATCGTGTCGAAGAGGTTGCGGCCAAGGCCAAGGCGGGGTCAGTTCCGATCCGTATCGGTGTCAACGCCGGGTCGCTGGAAAAGGATATTCTCGAGAAATTCGGCTACCCGACGGCGGCGGGGATGGTCGAGAGTGCGTTGCGCCATGTGCGTATTCTCGAGGAGCTGGATTTTTACGACATCAAGATATCGATCAAGGCCTCGAACGTGGCCTTGATGCTCGACTCCTACAGGCTGCTCGCGCGTAGCTGCGACTACGCCTTGCATGTTGGTGTCACTGAAGCGGGGATACCGCCATTTGGCTTGACCAAGTCGGCCATAGGCATCGGTATTCTGCTGTCCGAGGGAATCGGCGATACCATTCGGGTGTCGCTAACGGCTGATTCTGTAGAAGAAGTGCACGCAGGTTTCGACATTCTGCGCAGCCTCGACATTCGCGCCGAGGGCCCGCTGATCGTCGCCTGTCCCACCTGTGGGCGCATCGAAGTCGATCTCTTCAAGATGGTCGACGAGGCTCGTGCGCGGCTGGCACATATCAAGAAGCCCCTGACAATTTCCATTCTCGGCTGCGCCGTCAATGGTCCCGGTGAGGCTCGCGAGGCCGATGTGGGGATCGCCGCGGGGAAGAACGGAGGCTTGTTGATACGCAAGGGGGAGGTTGTTGGCAAGTATGCAGAGGACGAACTCGTCGACCGGCTGGTCGAGTATGTCGAGAAGCTCGTAGCCGAAGATGAAGATGAAGATGCTGGATCAGATCGTGCACGTACGGCTCATAACTGAAAAATGAGGACTCATTAGTTGCGCCTCTCTCGACTCCACGCTCCAACGCTAAAAGAAGACCCGGCTGATGCCGAGGTGGTAAGCCATCGTTTGTTGATTCGCGCGGGAATGTTGCGGCAGGTGGCTCGAGGCATCTACGACCTTCTTCCGCTGGGCGTCCGTTCGCTTCACAAGATCGTGAGGATAATCCGCGAGGAGCTCGACGCGGTTGGCTGCCAAGAGGTGTTGCTCCCCATCGTCTCACCCGCCGAACTGTGGCAGGAGAGCGGCCGCTGGGATCTGTATGGCAGAGAGTTGCTGCGGCTTAGGGATCGCAATGATCGTGAGTTTTGCCTGGGGCCGACCCACGAAGAAGTAATAACCGACTTGGTTCGTCGTGACGTTCGTTCGTATCGTGCGCTGCCGCTTAATCTTTATCAGATCCAGACCAAGTTTCGTGACGAAGTCAGGCCGCGCTTTGGCTTGATGCGTGGCCGTGAATTCCTGATGAAGGATGGCTACTCGTTCCACACCGACTACCGAGACTGCCGTCGTGAGTATGAGGTCATGCGCGGGGCGTACTCGCGTATTTTTGAGCGCTGTGGACTGAGTTTTCGCGCGGTGGAAGCCGATAGCGGTGCCATTGGCGGTAGCCTATCCCATGAGTTTCAGGTTCTCGCTGAATCGGGCGAGGACTTGATCTTAAGTTGTGGCGCGTGTGACTACGCCGCCAACGTAGAGAAAGCAGAAGCCGCGCCGTCGGCGGCACCACTGATCTTCGAGTCGCAAGAGCTTGCGGAGGTTGCAACTCCTGACGCACGTAGCATTGAGGAGGTCTCGACTCTCCTCGATGCTCCCGCACAACGTTTCGTCAAGACACTGATATTTTCGGTTGGAGAAGAGGGCGTAGCGGCGTTGCTGTGTGGTAACGACCAGATAAGTGAGGCCAAGCTCAAGGCCGCGCTCGGCGCTGATGCTGTGGGCCTGGCCGAGGATGAGCAGATCGAATGCTGGACCGGTGCCCCTCAAGGATTCTCTGGCCCGGTTGGCTTGGGCTTGCGTGTGCTCGCCGATACGCGGCTACAGGGCTGCGTAGGGATGATCACTGGTGCCAACAAGGCCGATACCCATCTGCGTGGTGTCGACCAGCAGCGCGACTTTGGCGGGGTAGAGTTTGCCGACTTGCGACTGGCGCAAGCGGGAGACGGCTGCCCGCGTTGTCAAAGCGGGACACTCGCCGAGCATCGCGGTATCGAAGTTGGGCAGGTGTTCTATCTTGGTGACAAGTACAGCCGGGCGCTCGGTCTGAACTACCTCGATGCCAATGGTGATGAGCAGACGGTCGAGATGGGAACCTACGGAATAGGCGTGACTCGTACTTTGGCTGCTGCGGTGGAGCAGAACCATGACGATGTGGGTATTGTGTGGCCGCTCGCTATTGCGCCTTTCGAAGTAGTGATGGTCCCGGTCAAATGGAACGACGATGCCTCGCGAGAGGCCGCCGAAACTATTTACGATGGTCTCGTTCGCGAAGGAATAGAAGTGCTGCTCGACGACCGCGACGAGCGCGCCGGTGTCAAGTTCAGCGACGCTGACCTCATCGGTATCCCCTTTAGGTTGACGATTGGTCCGCGTGGTCTAAAGAGCGGCACTGTTGAGTTCAAAGCGCGACGTGAGTCCGAGGGGCAGGACGTGCCTCTGGATGAAGCCGTTGCTCGGATTGCGTCTATCGTGCGTGAGGCCCGCTAGGCTTCTCTGTTATGCGCGCGAGAGAACGTGCCCGAAGCCGACTGATTTTTGCCCTCGATGTTGGCTCGCTGCGTGAAGCCGGTGAGTACGTACGTGCTCTGCGTGGCGTAGTGGGGATGTTCAAGGTTGGCAAGCAACTGTTTCTCAAGACCGGGCCTCGCGGCGTCAAGTACATTCACGAGCGCGGCGGCGAGATTTTTCTCGATCTCAAGTTTCACGATATTCCCCAGACTGTAGCCCGTGCTTCGGTCGAAGCTACTCGGCTCGGCGTTGCGATGTTAAACGTCCATGCGTCGGGAAGTTTCGAAATGATGAACCAAACGGTTACAGCGGTTCGCCGCGTGTGTCGTACGGAGAAGCTGCGTAAACCCCGTTTGTTGGCGGTTACGGTGCTCACCAGCCTGTCGTCGAAAGACTTGGCGACCATAGGAGTAACGGCTCCGCTTGAGGACCAGGTGGTTCGTCTTGCCGTGCTCGCCGAACGCGCGGGTATGGATGGAGTGGTTGCTTCTCCGCTTGAGGTCGAACCGATTCGCAAGAGCTGTAGCGGCCGGTTTCGCATAGTCACGCCGGGGATACGCCGGGCCAGCGACGCGCGCGACGACCAGACAAGAGTTACCGGAGCTGCCGAGGCGATTGCGCGTGGCGCCGATTTCGTGGTCGTCGGTCGGCCGATCAGGGACGCGAGAGATCCGGTTCTGGCGGCCGAAGAAATCGTCGATGAAATCGCCGAAGGCTTGCGTCAGGTGAACCGTCCGCTGCGCTAGATCGGCTCGATGCTAGCGGACTTGTGGTCGGCAGCACTCAGCGCTGCGGCAACGCGTCCATCAGTGCACGCTGCCGTCAACGCAGAACCGAGTGGTGTCAGCGCAAAACCCGGTGCAACTAACAGGCGGTAACGGCCTTGCTCTGCCAGGCTCACTGCAAAAGCTAGTGCAGCGGATGCACGGCTGGTGATGAGTTTATCGACGCTGTCGTCTGGGCGGCGGTCATCGACCAGAACTATCTGTACTTCTCCATTGGCCATGGCGAGGATGGCATCATGGGTGGCCATGCCTAGGTGGGCCAAGCGCGGAAGCAGGCTAGGACTGGCACCACGGCGGAGCAGGTCTTCGAGTGTGGCTGTGATGGTGTGTGGAGCACCTCCGACTATCACAGTGCCGGCAATTTCAGCGGACGGCCTTAGCAGTTCGATGGTTACCGAGGACCCAGCGTCAATTCCTTCACTGTTGGCCGCGATCCGCAACAGGCCATCGGCACGCGAAAGTGTCGATATCGAGCCGGCGCCACGCGGAAGCAGCGCGACTACCCGGGCGTCACCATCGCTGGTGATACACACACGCAAGAACTCCTCTACGCCAAGCCGTGAGGGCAGCTTGCGGCGCAGCTCGGCCTCTATGGTCTCGCGTCGAGGCTCGACGCTGCCGAGCATCGCGGCTAGCAGTGGACGCAGCAACTGCTCGCAGGCGAGTGCAGCTGAGACCGGATATCCGGGGACTCCCAGCACCGCGGCATCGTCGATCACGGCGAAGGCGCTGGGCTTGCCCGGCATCATGTCGACCCCGTGGAACAACAGCTCGCCTAGCTTCGCCAACGCCTCTACGGTGAGATCCTTGCGCCCGGCTGAGCTGCCGGCGATGACACACACTACATCGTGGGAAGCGCTGGCCGCAGCGATGGCGCTGGCCAGTGCCTGGTCATCATCGGCAACGCGACCGAGGTAGTCGGCGCGAGCGCCCCACTCAGAGGCCATCGCAGCTATGACGCGAGAGTTGTACTCGATTACGGCCCCAGGCTGAAGATCACTGCCGGGCTCAACAACCTCGCCGCCGGTGGCCAGCAGAGCGATGCGCGGACGTTTGACGACGCTTGCCGTAGCCACGCCGGTGGCCAGCATAGTGCCGATATCAAAGGGACGAATGCAGTGTCCGCGCGCGAACAAGACCGAACCGCTTTGTATATCCTCACCGATCGCGCGCACGTCGCAGTCCGGTTGTACCGGCGAACTGATCGAGACGCCGCCGGGTAGCGCACGGGTGTTCTCTACACGCACCACGGCATCGCTCCAATCGGGAAGAGGGGTTCCGGTATCGACTGTTGCAAAACACTTGGCGCTGGCTTCGGGACTGTCTTCTGCAGCAATCTCTTCGAGCTTCAACGGCGAGTCGCTACTGGCATCACTGGTGTCACAGGCGCGCACCGCGATCCCGTCCATCGCCGATGCCCGGTAGTGTGGTGACGATAGCAGTGCGCGTACCGGCAGTGCAGATATGCGGCCGAGTGAGTCCTCGGCATCGACATCTTCGGTTTGCAGATGCGGAGCATGCGCGACGACTATCTCGCGGGCTCGGCCAAGGGTGACACGTTGTAAGAATTTGGATGCACTCATGGTTTTTTTAGAAGAGCAGGACGTCTACTTCGCTGCCGCTCTCGAGCCCCTCGCTCGACACCGGGATACGCAGCAGGCCGTCGGCCCAGGCTATGGTTGAGATGGCCACCGACTTGCCGACAATGGGGTGGGCCAGTGGCAGTGGTGTGTTGGACTGCAGGCGCACGCGCAGATAGTCCTCGCGCCCCTGAGTCGAAGCCGTGTCGGCGGCTAGTTGCGCACGCACGGTTGGTCGCATGAGCAGTATACGATCAAGGGACTCGCCACCGACAACGCGAATCAGCGGTTCCCCCATGAGGGCAAAAACTACTGCGACCGCCGCGGGGTTACCGGGTAGACCCATGATCACGCTATCTCCCGCGCGGGCGAGAATCGTGGGTTTGCCCGGTGCGATCGCTAGCCCGTGAAAGAGCAAGGTGGAGTCGTCGAGGGATTTTATCGCAGACAGGGTGAAATCCTTGGCTCCTTTGGAGCTGCCACCAGAAATGAAAACCACGTCGTTTTCTTCCGCTGCACGCGCAAGCGTGCGTGCGAGGAGTTGGTCTTTGTCGGCGATTACTCCGTAGTCGGTTACCTCCACACCACAGTTGCGCGCAACCGCGACGAGAAGATACTCATTTACGTTACGAACCTGCCCGAGACCTAGCTCTTGCTCGGGCTCAACGATTTCGTCTCCGGTGGCAATTATGCCGACGCGCGGATTGCGGTGTACCTCGACCTGCGACAGTCCGAGCCCGGTCAGGACGCCCACGTCTCTGCCCTTGAATCGGTGGCCGGGGTTGAACACCCGGTCGCCTACGCGGAGGTCTTCACCGATTCTAATGATGTTCTGCCCGGCGATCGCTTGCGCGTGGATGGCTACGCGCCCGTCGCCAAGGTCTTCGGTCTTCTCTACCATTACCACGGCATCGGCCCCGGCAGGCATCATTGCTCCGGTCGAGGTGCGCAGCGCGGTTTTTGCGGTAATCTCTTGTTCGGCCGCGTGTCCCATGGCGATCTGGCCGATTACATCGAGCAAGATCGACGATGACGAGGAAGCACCACGAGTGTCTTGTGCGCGCAGCGCGTAGCCGTCCATGTTCGAGCGTTCGAAGTGCGGGATGTCTTCGAGCGCATCGATTGGTGCGGCGCATACTCGGCCGAGAGCGTCACGACTGCCAATGGTTTCGCTCGCCAGCGAGCCGAGTTCTCCGATCAAGGCGAAAGCCTGGTCGGCGCTGAGTAGATCGAGGAAAGGTTTCATGACGACAACCGACGGTTGGCCAGACTGGGCAACTGGGTGCGAATCTCGGTGAGTCTCTCAGCGTTGATTTTAGTGGTCAAGGCCTTTTCTCCGCTGGGGCCGGCATCGGCGATCACTGTCCCCCAAGGGTCGACAACTAGCGAGTGGCCGTAGTCGGCGAAGCCGAGGCCGGTGGGGCCAAACTGATTCGCTGCGATCATGAAACACTGGTTCTCGATCGCACGAGCGCGGATCAAGGTATGCCAATGAGCTCGCCCGGTGGGCGCGGTGAAGGCCGAGGGCAGGACGACGACCTCCGCTCCGTTGTCGGCCAAGCGCCGAAACAGCTCAGGAAAACGTAAATCATAGCAGATCGCCATACCAATCTTGCCGAGTTCGGTGTCGACGCAGACCACTTCGTCTCCGGCTACGCGGGTGGCCCCCTCGTTGATAGCGACTTGGTCGTCGATCGCTACTTCAAAGAGATGAATCTTGCGGTAGCGTGCCATTAGATCACCGTCTGGTCCGAACAGCAGCGAGGTGTTGTAACACTTGCGGGTCGCACGCGCACCAGCCGGAAGGCTTGCGGCATCTGCCAGTTCCAGAATCGACCCCGCGACCAGGTGGACACCGAGGCGGCGGGCCAAGCCAGCGGCGAAATCGCACAATGGGCCGGGGATGGGCTCGGCAGCGGCGAGTTCTTCGTTCTGGCGGCCTCGCCAGCCGAAAACCTCGGGTAACACCAGTAGCTGCGCTCCAGCACGTACCGCATCCTCAGCGAGCGAGGTCGCCGTGATTTGGTTTATCGCCTTGTCCGAGCCCGCTTTGAGCTGGATAGCGCTGGCGCGGAAACTACGCATTGGCGCTGGCGACGCTAGCTGCACGCGGCTCGGGCGTCAACCTCGGGCCCGGGCCTGCCCCCCTGGCTAAGTGCCTGGATTATCAATGAAGCAGTGCGGCGTTTGCAGGATACATCACCCTTTGCTAGCTGGGACCATAATAGAGGTACTCATGACAGAGAAACGGATCATCAAGCGCTACACGAACCGTAAACTCTACGACAAGCTTGAATCGCGTTACGTGACGCTCGAAGAGATCGCTCGTCTGGTGCGGGTCGGCGAAGACGTCAAAGTGATAGACAACGAGAGTGAGGAAGATCTCACGTCGGTTACCTTTGCGCAGATTATTCTCGACGAGGAGAAGCGCAAGACCAACCTGTTGTCGGTTCCGTTCCTGCGCAAGCTCATTCGTACCGGTGAGGCTCGGGTTCAGGACTTCTCCGATCGTGCGACTCGCAGCATCGAAGTCCTGGGCGATCTAACCGAGAAAGCCGGCGAGAGGGTGCGTGAAGTCGTAGGCAGCAGCGGGCGAGCCATCGAGGGAAGTCTCTCGCTGCTCGACGAGCTCTTCGGTATTCCGCAGAAACGTTTGGCCAAGCTGCGTGAGACCGCATTCGACTCGATGGACAAGATCCGTGCGAACCCCACCGTGCGCCGAGAGTTGGAGCGTCTCGCGAGCAGTCTGCAGACTCTCGAGGAAGCGATCACCCGGGCAGCGGCTGAAGACGATGGCCTAGCTGATTCCAGCGACTCTGCGGATACCGCTGTCGATACCGGCAACGGCAGCGCCGACCCTGTAGACGCTGCCGTGGTCGGTAGTGAAACTGATTCTGTTGTCGAGGCGGCTGTCGAGAGTCAAGATGAGGGCGACGCGCCCGAGGAAGCCGATCGCGAGTCTAACTCTTAAGCTTTACAATCGTATCTCAGGCGGTTAAAACTTAGGCTCTGATGCCCAAGCGCAAACGTCATCGCGTTCCATCGAAAGCCGACGAAGAGAAGAAGCAGCTTCTAGCGCAGCTCACGGAGCTTGCTGGGCGTGTTGGGGTAGAGGTGCGTGAGGAGAAACTGGTCCGTGAGGTAGGCTATTCGGTGCGCAGCGGTCAGTGTAAGCTCAACGGTGAGCCGGTAGTGTTACTCGATACCAATACTTCGCTAAGCGACCGTATCGAGGTGATGCTCGATTTTCTTAGCTCTCAGAACATCGATGATATTTACATCGAACCCGAAATCCGCCGTCTTATTGCCGCCTCTTTAGCCGATGACGAGTCGTCGGACAGCGCCACTTCGGCTTGATCCCGGCGGGCGCGGCCCCTGCTATGGAAGCCAAGCTCGACAAGTTTCGTGAGTTCATCCGCGAGCGGGGTCTCAAGACCACGCGTCAGCGCGATGAAATTGCGCGATGGTTCTTCGAGAGCGACGGGCATCTTAGCGCCGACGCGGTCTACCGCGAGGTCAAGCAGGTCTCGCCCGGGATCGGTTTTTCCACCGTTTATCGTACCATGAAGTTGTTGTGCGAGGCTGAGCTTGTGCAGGAGCGTCACTTTGGTGATGGCGAGGCGCTTTATGAAAACGTTTCTTCTCATCACGACCACTGTATCTGTACGTCGTGTGGGCGAATCACTGAGTTCGAAAACACTCAAATCGAAGAGCTGCAGCAGGTGATCGCGCGCCAGTATGGTTTCCACCTGCAAACCCACAAGATGGAACTCTACGGTTTGTGTAAAGACTGCCAGGATTCCAACGATTGAGCCTAGCCGTCTGCGTCAGTTGTCGCCGAAGAACAGCCGCCCAGCATTTGCCGAGGTAATTCGCGCGACCTCTTCTGCGGTGGTGGCGTGTAGCTTTGCAAGGACTTCGGCAACGTGAGCGACGAATGCGGGTTCGTTGCGTTTGCCTCGTAGTGGAACCGGAGCGAGATAGGGAGAGTCGGTTTCTATCATCAGGCGGTCCAGGGGTAGTCTACGCACGACGTCGCGCAGTTCATCGGCGGTCTTGAAAGTAATTATGCCGGTAAACGAAACCAGCAGGCCCTTATCGAGGTACCAGCAGGCATCTTCATAGTTGCCGGTGAAGCAGTGGACGACTCCCCGAAGGTCCTTGCCACGGCGCTCGCTGGTGATGACTTCGCGCATATCTTGATCCGCGTCTCTGCAGTGCAGTACCACCGGGAGGTCATGGGCTCTGGCCAGATTGAGGTGGCGAGCGAGGGCCGAGCGCTGGGCCTGTTCGGGCGAGTGTCCGTAATAGTAATCGAGTCCGGTTTCGCCGACGGCGACCACGTTGTCGCGAAGCAGTAGTGCTTCGATTCGTGCTTCGATAGCATCATCGTAATCGCTAGCGTCGTGCGGGTGTATGCCCGCGGTCGAGCGCATGAAAGGGTAGCAGTCGGCGAGTTCGGCCGAAGCCTCGCTGGCCTCGATCGGGCCGCCACCGCCGACCGCAACTATGCGTTCTACCCCGGCCGCTTGGGCACGGGCGATAACCTCTTCGCGGTCGTCGTCAAAGCGCTTATCCGCCAGGTGACAGTGGCTGTCTACCAGCCCGGTCGTGGTTGTTGGCACGAGCACGTCGCTCGACTCACGAGGCACGGACCTCATCAGGACTTGTCGCTGCTTTCGATGCGCGGAAACAACGGTTCGGGCTTGGCGAGTTTGTGCCCGGGCGTAAAGCTGGCGTACCACGGCGGCGCCGGGTCTCCCAGCAAGCCGGGGTCGGTCGCGAGTAACTCGGCTATCCGCACCGAGGTTTCGGGCATGAACGGTGCAATCAAGCGCGAGCTGTGGCGAAGTGCGTCGCACAGAACGTGAAGGATTACCCCCACACGCTGCTGCATACCTTCTTTTTTCCACAGCTTAAAAGGGGCGGTGTCTACAATATACTTGTCGCAAGTGGCAAGAGCTGTCCACACGGCCTCGAGCGCGGTATGGAATCCGAGATTCTCGACGCAGGTTTTTAGGCGCTCTTCTGCGACGGTGAAGGCTGCCTCGACGGCTTCGTCGGCCGGCTCGACCAAGCCCTGTGCCGCTTGCACCTCGCCGTCGAAGTACTTGTGCTGCATCGCCAGAACGCGACTTACCAAATTACCCAGTCCGTTGGAGAGGTCGGCATTGAAACGCACGACGAAAGCATCCTCGGTGAATCCCGAGTCCAAACCGAAGACCATGTCGCGCAGCAGAAAATAGCGAAAGCTGTCGAGCCCGTAGCGGCTCTTCATCTCAAGTGGTCGGATGACGTTGCCCAGCGACTTCGACATCTTACTCTCACCCATGTTCCAGTAACCATGAACGTTGAGGTGGGCGTACAGCGGGTATCCCGCTGCCAACAGCATCGTCGGCCAAAACACCGCGTGAGGCTTGAGTATGTCTTTGGCGATGAGGTGGTTGCAGGTCTCCCAGTAGGCCCCGCTGTCATCGCCCTTGACGTGTTCTAGGCCGCTTCGATAGTTCAAGAGGGCATCGAACCATACGTAAGTGACGTAGCCCGAATCGAAAGGAAGCTCGATGCCCCATGATAACCGGCTCTTGGGTCGAGAGATGCACAGATCCTCTAGAGGTTCGCGCAGCAACCCTAGTACTTCGTTACGGTAGCCTTCGGGGCGGATGAATTCTGGATTCGCCTCGATGTGGTCGATTAGTTGTTGCTGAAAATTCTCCATGCGAAAGAAATAATTTTCTTCGCTTATCCACACCGGTTCTTTCTCGTGGTCGGGACACTTGCCCTCCACCAGTTCTCGGTCGGTGTAGAAACGTTCACACCCCATGCAGTAGTTGCCGCCGTACTCACCGAAGTAGATGTCACCGTTGTCGAACACACGTTGGAGTACGTCACGGACCAGACTCATGTGATAGGCATCGGTAGTACGGATGAAATGATCGTAGGTGATGTCGCAGCTGTCCCAGGTGGAGCGGAACAGGTTGCTAACGCGATCGGCATAGGCAGCTGGCTCGGCCCCCTGTTCGGCGGCGGCAGTTGCGATCTTGTCGCCGTGCTCATCGGTGCCGGTCATGAAAAATACGTCGCGCTTCATCGACCGGTGGTAGCGCGCCAGGGTATCGGCAACTACGGTGGTGTAGGTGTGGCCGAGATGAGGTTCGGCATTGACGTAGTAGAGGGGGGTAGTGAGGTAGACTTTGTCGTTCATTGCTGTCGGATATCTATGAGCAGATCGCGGATTGCGAGCTTGAGGTTGGCCCGGCTGCTCAGTGCTCCTATCGTCCAGTGAATCCGTTCGGCCTCTTCGAGCAGTGTCGTGGTCTCGTGTGCAGACCTAGCCGAAAGAATTTCTGTAAGCTTATCGCAATTCTCGTACTTGGCATACCCAAGCGAGGCTTCGATTTTCTTAAGTTGCCATTCGAGCAGGGTAGCCAAGCCGTGGCGGTGGCTGCGATTGCGCTCACTGAGATCATCAACGAATGTCGCGAGATCGGGGCTGGCGCTGCTACGAAAGCTCTCGAAGTCGCTGAGAAGCTGCTGGCGGTCGGCCAGCGCCTCGTCGCTTAGAGCCAGAGCGCGGCCAATGCTGCCGGAGGCTGCGGCCGACACCGCTTTGGCGCTTTCTGGCTGGTACCCGCGTTGTTCCAGCAGGGTCGAAATCGTCTCTTCACTGAGCAGGCCTAGACGAACCGTTTGGCAGCGTGATCTGACGGTTGGCAGCAAGGCTGCCGGATTTTCGCTAACCAGGATGATCACGGCGGCGCCTGGGGGTTCCTCTATGAGTTTGAGCAGCGCGCTCTGGGCATAGACGTTCAGGGCATGGGCGTCACGGACTATGGCTACACGCGGTCCTGGTCTGACAGGCTTGAACGACATCGAGGTTATCAGAGCGCGGGCTTCGTCGATGCCGATGTCTTTGCCGGCCTCGGGGGGCGACAAAACGTTGACATCGGGGTGTGACCCAGCGGCAACCTGAAGGCAGTCACTACACGGCACGCAGCCCTGCTCACTGGCGTGATGGTCGCACTGCTCTGCCGCCGTGCACTTAAGACGCGCCGCCCACCACAACGCGGTCTTGAATTTACCAACACCAAGCGCACCTGAGAAAAGATAGGCATGAGCGATCGGCGTTTGTCGATCCGGATCGGAGGCCTGGGTGAGCGCAGCGAGCCTCGCGATTACCGAGTTGTGGCCAAGGGGTCGGGACAGTACTTGCTCAGGTCGGCTCTCGCTGTGGGGTTCGGGGCACATATCGTTCACCGCAGACGTGCCTCTACCACCGCAAGTATGTCTGCTGAGATAGCCTCGATGCTGGCATCTCCTTCTATACGTACGATGCGTTGGTTATCACGTTCGGCCAAGGCCGCGAAGCCGCTACGGACCAAGCGGTGGAAATCCAGCGGCTCCGCCTCGAAGCGGTCGTTCGCTTCTCCGGTTTGTCGAGCTGCGCGGCCTACACCGGTCTCAATGTCGCAGTCTATCCAGAGTGTGAGATCAGGCTTAGTCGAGGCCGACGCCCAGGCGTTCATGTTTTCAACCAAATCCAGAGCATGGCCTCGCCCATAGCTCTGATAGGCCAGGGTCGAGTCGCTGTAGCGGTCGCATATGACTATAGCTCCGGCTTTCAGCGCGGGGTTTATCACCGAACTTACGTGTTGCGCCCTATCCGCAAGAAACAGCAGCAGTTCCGTGCGATGGTCGAGATTGGCGCTGGGGTCGGCCAGCAGCTCACGGATTTGCTGGGTGATCTCGGTACCACCGGGCTCACGGGTTAGCACTACCTGTCTGCCATGCTGGTCCTCGAGCCGCGTGGCCAAGAGCCGGGCCTGAGTGGATTTACCGCAGCCTTCAACGCCTTCCAGCGTGATGAATAGGGAGTGAGCAGGCACGGCAGGCGATAGTGAACGGCCGCAGCGGAAATCGCAAGCCGGATTCGTGCCACTAGTCGCAACGGCTGTCGTTGTGAAGCCGTCTCTCTACACTGCGCAGCGCCCGTCCGCAGCGAGCAGTGGCGGTGATCAAGCAGGAGTGTGCTCTGTGCTCTCGTACGACTACGCTGAGACTCGTCAGTGATGTGGCGAAGAGATCCGGCCGGCCGTCAGCTCTTGCTCCGAGAACGGCAGCACCGCGAGCCGCGTAGTGGGCACATAGCACGGCTCTGCGCTCACGCAGCTCCTGGGCTGCGACGCCGACAGCCAGGGTGGCCGTAGCCGCGATCGCCGATGCCGCTGAGGCAAGCAACAAGACGCCGATCAGAGCGCTTCCCTGTTGTCTCACGGTGGAGTCTGCTCGAGCGCGGCGTAGAGTACGGATTGTGCGGTGGGTACAGCCAGCAGGGCTACGGCTGTAGGATCGGTGGTGGGCTGACCGTTACCGTCGTAGAAGCGAAAACGTGAGGCCGATGCTGAGAGCTCGCCGATGGTCATTGCCTGTCGGCCGATTCGATGGACGATGCGTGTAGGCGAGAGAGCGATCTCGAATGCACTGCGCTCACGCGAGTGAATATCGATGTAGCCGTTGCCGTCTAGGTCGGCTTCGATGATCACGCGGCGTGGGCTGGCAACGACCACAGCTTGGTGTCGCTGCGACTGTCGACCCAGTGGTGCGGTGGTGGCGTCGAGCAGTCGTTCGAGTTGTCGGTTGCTCACGAGTTGCTGACCAAGCTTACTGGCAAGGCGCGCTGCCGACAGCGTGGTGATTAACGAAGAAGTAAGTAGGGCCAGGACCAAAGCCTCTAGCGAGATTGAAATGGCGGCTTCGAGAAAACTGCCAGCTATCATCGTACTAGCTGCACGACCAGCTGCCGCGGACGACAGTAGTTAGTGTTGCCAGCGCGTTATCAGAATCGAAAGATCTGGCGTGGCTGTCTATGCGGACGCTAACACGGGTAGCACCCTCTAGAGCAACGGCTGTGACACTACAGCGCAGATTTCGCGGACAGCGAACCGGAGAAGAGCAAGCCGCGGCGATCTGGCCTTCAAGTATGTTGCGGGCCACGCTCAGAGCCTGATGATGCAGGGTGATGCTGGACAGTGCCCGTCCGCACGCTTGTGTGACCCTCGCCAAGCCGACGCTGACTATAAGCGCCAGGGTCATAGAGAAAACCACTTCGAGCAAGCTCGTGCCGGCGGCGTTCATCTGATTAGGCCGCGTTGATTGACGACTACTCTACTGGCCTTGTCGCCATCCTTAAGAGCGAGAATGAAGGTGGCGTTGTCGGCTAGGCCGCTAGCAAAGAAGCGCAAGCCTCGGCGGCGTGGTGCGCCGGTTACACGAACAGCCGAGGGCAGATCGGTGCTGATTGGCTGAGCGTCGCCGCTGCTGATGCTAAGTTGCGTACCATTGGCCAGCACGTGCAGCTCGACCGTCGTTGCACGCAGGTAGGCCAGGCTAGCAGCTCGGCGCAGCACCAAACACAGTTGCTGGCGGCCGCGCTCTAGCGTGGTCGCACGGCGTAACTCGCCGAGTCCCCCAACCAATGCGGCCGACAACGACGCGGTTAATGCGACCACGACCGTGAGCTCGAGCGCCGTGAAACCTCGGTGCTGACCGCTAGTGGATCAGGAGGGACGCGCCCGCGTCATTGTCGGCCGGGATACTCTGAACAGTCAATGATCTAGGTGTTATCGCCTTGCCAAGCTGTTGCGAATGTCGCGACGGTGGACACGGTGGGGCGGCACGGTTAAGAGCGGCATCATGGATTTGACCTATGGTGAACGCTACGAGGCCTTCCGTCGCGAGGTTCGTGAGTTTCTTAACCGGCACGGTGCTCAGGCGCCACCGGCATCGATGTCGGCAGCCGAGGTGGCGCCTGAGCTGCGTAGCTGGCAGCAACAGCTCATCGAACATGGCTATGCTGCGCGTACGGTTCCGCGTGACTACGGTGGCTATGGTGGCGAGCCTGATCTTCTTGAGACCATCATCATCGAGGAAGAGTTCCGTCGGGCGCGTGTGTCTCAGGGCATGGAGAATCAAGGCATCAGCATGCTGGTGCCGACGCTGCTTCAGTACGGCAGCGAAGAACAGAAACGCGCGTATATTCCCCCGACTATTCGTGGCGAGATGATCTGGTGCCAGGGATATTCAGAGCCCGAAGCCGGTAGTGATCTAGCCAGTTTGAAAACCCGCGCGACGCTCGAGGGTGATGAGTTCGTGGTCAACGGCCAGAAGATTTGGACCTCCACTGCCGAGAAAGCGCAGATGATGTTTGCCTTGGTGCGCAGCGAAGCGGAGGCGGCCAAGCACGCGGGTATTAGTTACTTGTTATTGGCCATGGACAGCCCCGGAGTACAGGTGCGACCACTTCGGACCATGCTCGGAACAGCTTCATTCAACCAGGTGTTTCTCGAAGACGTGCGTGTGCCCAAAGCCAATCTGGTGGGCAAGCGCGGCCAGGGCTGGGAGATCGGTACCGCGACGCTGGTGCATGAACGCAATATGCTCGGGCGTAGTAACCAGACCGAGACCATGCTGCACAAGTGCTGCGAGCTGCTGGTTGATAGCGGCGCAAGCGACGATCCGGTTTATCGTGATCGCCTATCCGAGCTTGAGGGGCGGGTTATGGCGATGAAGTACCATGGCTTACGTATGCTCACCGATCGTCTGAAGAAACGTAGCTCGGGAGTAGCGAGCCTAGTTACCAAATTAAACGGGTGCCAACTCAACCATGACATTTGTGCGCTGGCGATCGACGTACTCGGTGAGTACGGGATTCTCAAGCGCGGTTCCAAGCACGCACGTGATGACGGCGCGTGGCAGAACTACTACATGTTTACCCTGGGACTGATCATCGGCGGAGGGACTGCGCAGATTCAAAAGAACATCATTAGCGAACGTGGTCTGGGCCTGCCGCGTGAACCAAGAGTAGAGGCGAAATAGCCATGGATTTTGGCTTGTCGGATGACCAACAGCTGTTCCAGCAGGCTCTGCGGGGTTGGCTTGCGGAGAACGTCAGCATCGAAAGCGTGCGCACACTGATTCACAGCGATGAACCTAGGGATAGCACGATCGTGACCGGACTAGCCAAGCAGGGTGTCTGTGGCATGCTCATTCCCGAACAGTACGGCGGCTCGGGCTTGGGCTTGCTTGATGCTACGGTTGCCGCCGAAGAACTCGGCCGCGCCCTTGTACCCTACAGCCTGCACAGCGCCGCGACGATGGCACCGCTGGCGTTGTCGTTAGCGGGCAGCGCCAGCCAGCGTGATGCTTGGCTCGCTCGCGCTGCCGCCGGGGAGGCTCTGCTAACTTACGTGAACGAGGCTCCCGCTATCGAGGACGGTAAGCTGTGCGGGCGAGCTCGCATGGCGGCCGATGCCGACCGCAGCGATGCTCTTGTAGTTGCGTGTAAAGCGAAGCAAGGGGCTCGCTTGGTAGTGCTGCCGGGTGATACCCCGGGGCTGTCGACCGAGACGCTCTTGACCATTGATGCGACCAGGCGGGTGAGCACGGTGATCTTCGATGAGGTTGTCATCGACGAGACCATGGTGTTGCCGGATTGCGATCACGGCAGTGCTGAGCGTATCGTCGACGCGGGCAGGATTGTCTTGGCTGCCGATGCTCTGGGAGCGTGCGAGCGTGCTCTGGAGCTGGCGGTGGAGTATGCACAGACCCGCAGGCAGTTCGGTCGAGTTATAGGATCGTTCCAAGCCGTCAAGCACATGTGCGCGGAGGCCGTTGCCGAGATCGAACCCTTACGCTCGCTGACCTGGTACGCGGCTTTTGCCTGGGACCAGGGTTATGACGATGCTGCGCGGGCAGCGCGACTGCTCAAGGCTCAGGCTGCTGAGGTTGCGACGCGGGTGCTTAGTACCTGTGTCCAGGTGTATGGCGGGATGGGCTTTACCTACGAGTGCGACATGCAGCTGTGGTTCAAGCGAGTGGGCTATGATCGCCAAGTGCTGGGTGGCCCCGCGGCTATGCGAGCCGAGGCTGCGCGACTACGATTAAGCCACGCTGATACACTGAATTAGTCTGGGGTACTCATGCTGCTCAATGTTGGCAGTGTTTCCAAAACCGTGGCGTAGGCTTTGGCGGAAGAGTAAAATTAACACTCGGGGGCTTGTGGGGGGAGTTCGAATGTCGAAGTCACTCGCAGCGGTCATTGGTCTGTTTCTCGCGGTCTTGTTCTCACCGCAGTCGGTTGTAGCTGATGGTGCCGGTAACGGTATCGTCGGTAGCATGCACGATTTTACCGATAACAACGGTGCGCCAGAGAACGACGATTCCAACGTCAACGCTTGGAACAACGCACGCAAGGAGATTTGCAGAGTATGCCACGTTCCTCACGATCACGGTGAAGTACGTTACGGAAACCTAGGAATCTTGTGGAACCATCAAACGACCACCAAGTCCAACTGGGAGATGTACGCGTCTAGCCCTGATATGCTCGAGTGGATAGACGGAACCGTCGAGCCGGCTCCCGCTGGCGTATCGCGCCTCTGCCTAGGCTGTCACGACGGTGTCAGTGCGATCAATCAGTACGACGGCAAGACCCCTGCCGACGCGGGCTATGGCGCTGGCACTGCTTACTATATGGACGACTATTCGGAGTCCTCCGTCATCGGCGGTACGGTTGCAAGTTTGACCAACAATCACCCGATATCGGTTAGCTACAACAACGTAAACGATACCCAGCTAAAGGATCCCGCCTCGTCGTTTATGGCCAACGGTGACAGCGTAGAGTCGCTACTCAACGACCAGCGAGTAGAATGCTCGAGTTGCCATGACGTGCACGATCGCGAAGCCTTGGCGGGCACTCACCTGCTGCGCGAGCGTATAACAGGCGACGATGTAACAGGCGTCGGTGCCAGTGCTCTGTGTTTCGCCTGCCACGACAAATAGCTGAAATCCTCGGATAGCCTAGCGAGACTTCCAGCGGGGACGGCGTTTCCCGGCGAAGGCTCGCGGGCCCTCCTGGTAGTCCTCGGAGTGAAGCATATCGTAGATCGCCGGACTGCGCTCTGCCATTGCTGTTTCCAGAGGTAGGCCCAGTCCGGCTAGCGCCGCTTGTTTGCTCGCACGCACCGACAGTGGCGCGCAGCTGGCGATTTCTTCGGCCCAGGCCGAAGCTCGCTCGCTCAGCGTCTCGCGTGAACATACTTCTTGCACTAGACCTATGCGATAGGCTTCGGCGGCATCGATGTGACGGCCGGTGAGCATCATCGCCATCGCGGTTTTCAGGCCCACTTGGCGAGGCAATCGATGAAGGCCTCCAGCCAGTGCTGCCATACCGACCTTGGGCTCTGGCAGACCAAAGCTCGCGTCGTCGCTGGCGATGATGATGTCGCAGGCCAGTGCTATTTCGAAGCCGCCACCAAGTGCAACGCCACCTACCGCAGCGATGACCGGTTTGTACAAATCAAAGCGCGATGTCAGGCCACCGAAACCACTTGCAGGTAACGCGGCACTTCCACTGCCTGCAGCCTGATACTTGAGATCGTTGCCTGCTGAGAAAGCCCGCCCACCGGCGCCGCAGATCACTGCAACCCACAGCTGTGGATCATTGGCAAAAACATCCCAGGCGTCTGCCATCTCTGCGCTGGCCGGCGGGTGCAGCGCGTTCATCACTTCGGGGCGGTTGATGGTCACAGTGAAGATGTGGCCGTCGCGATCGGTAGAAATGAAATCGTACTCTTCCACACTGTTTCCCGAGAGCGGGGGTCGGGGAGACTCACGTGGCTCACATAAGCTGTTCGGTAACTTGCGCAGGGACAGCGCGGCCGGAGACCACGGCGCCGCCGCCCGACGAGAGCCCTGGAAGTGTGCCGCCTGCCACGACGAGGGCGCGGCCTCGATCTGCGTGACCTGCCATCAGGTCGGCGGCCCGGGAGGCAACCCCCACCCGCCCGGATTCTCGCGGAAGCAGGGACTCGCGACGAGAGGTGCCGCGCCTCGGGAGCGCGCGCACTGCCGCGCCCGGGACCT
>CAZPPZ010000020.1:0-22120 GCA_964588545.1 uncultured Myxococcales bacterium
TGGAAGCGGGGGAGTGGGGATGGCGCGCTTGGGCCGACTTGCAGCCTGAGCATACCCCTCAGCGAGTCTTGCTCGAACTGAGCCTCGATCGCCGCTGCCATCGTTGGATCACGCGGACTCTGGAAGGAGCCGGGGCCGGCAGCGAGATTTGGACCCACGCCTTCGCGGTGGGTGAGCGGCGCACCGAGGTCGTCGTAGATTTTTTTGTTGCTGGTATCGCGGCGGACGACGCTGCGGTGGTCGGCGAGTTCTACAAGGATCTGTACGCGACTCTCTACGACGAAGACGTAGCAATGATGCGTGAGCGCCAAGCCCAGCTCGATCGCCTCAAGCGTAGGCGCGCCAGCCCGGCAGAGGCGAGCGTTCGACTCGGCAGCATTGCTGAGGTGCGTGCGCGCCTGCCTTTTTATGCCGATGTCGGAGGCCGCCGCTTCAGGGTGGTCGAGTTCGCAGGCGAACTGCTTGCGCACTCTGCATTGTGCCCGCATCTGCTCGGCCCGCTTGATCGGCCACCCGGCGCTGATGGTGTGCTAGAGTGCCCCTGGCACGGCTACCGCTTCGACCTGCACACGGGCGAATGCGTCAGCGGCCAAGCCTGTCGTTTGTCGGCATCGCCGATGATCAGTGTTGACTCCGCTAGCGACAGCGTCGTCCTTTCTTGGAGAAGACCCCATGGCGATTGATTTCAGTTTTCCCCCCGAACTCGAAGAGCTACGTCATCGTGTCCGCGATTTTGTTGCCAAAGAAGTCCGTCCTCGCGAGGCCGAGATCGACGAACAGCCAGACCAACGTAGTGTCCTGGTGGCCAAAATCATCGAAATGCGCCATGCGGCTCGGCGCTGGGGGCTGTGGTTGCCGCACATGCCCAAGGAACTTGGCGGTATGGGGCTGGGCCATGTGGCCATGGCGGCGGTGTCGGCTGAGGCTGCCAAGTCGCGGCTTGGTCCCTACGCGCTCAACGCCCAGGCCCCCGATGAAGGCAACATGCATACTCTGCTTCACTGGGCCAGCGAGGAGCAGAAGCAGCGTTATCTGCTTCCGCTTTGCGAGGGCAAGATCCGTTCTTGCTTTGCTATGACCGAGCCGGAAGTGGCGGGCTCCGATCCCACGCTGATTAGAACCCGTGCGGTGCTCGACGGTGATGAATGGGTGGTCAACGGGCACAAGTGGTACATTTCGGGAGCGCGCGGCGCAAAGTTCGCCATCCTCATCGCGCGCACCGAGGATGATCCGCAGATTGCCCAGGCCGCCAACACCGCGTTCATCGTCGACATCCCGTCTCCGGGTTGGAGCGTAGTGCGCGACATAGAGTCGATGAGCGGACGCCACAACCACTGCGAGGTGGTCATAGAGAATCTACGGCTTGCGCGCGATAGTATGATTGGCGGACGCGGTGAGGGGCACAAACTCGGTCAGGCGCGATTAGGCCCGGCGCGCTTGGCGCACTGCATGCGTTGGCTCGGCCAGGCCGAGGTTGCTTTGGATATGATGGTTGGCCGCTCGCTCGAGCGTTTTTCTCACGGGTCGTTTCTCGCCGAGAAGCAGGGAATTCAGTGGATGATCGCCGACTCGACGATGGAGATATATCAATGCAAATTGATGATTCTGCACTCGGCCTACAAGATCGACCGTGGGGAGGATTTCAAGAGCGAAGTCTCGATGACCAAACATTTTGTTGCGAACGCGCTCGGGCGGATTATCGACCGTTCGATTCAGGTCCACGGGGCTCTCGGCTACTCCAATGACACGCCCTTGGCGAATATGGCCAAACAGGCGCGTTGGGCGCGGTTCGCCGACGGCGCGGACGAAGTGCACCAGATGCGCATCGCGCAGCGCGCCATCGAAGCCTACAAGCGCGACGGCAGCACTGGCACCGCGACCGGCGATCTTCCTCTATAACTTTATGAGCGCTGATATCGAAGCCGTGTTGTTCGATCTTGGTGGGGTATTCACCGACTCACCTTTTGCCGCGGCCGAAGCCCTCGGCCTACGCCTCGGTGCCGAGCCCGGCTGCGTTTTGGAGGTGGTATTTGGTCCCTATCACAGTGACACCGATCATCCCTGGCATCGGCTCGAACGCGGTGAGCTCAGCGTCGCGGATGCCAATGGAGAGATCGCCGAGCTTGGGCGCGAGCGCGGCCTGGACATCGATTTGTTCAAGGTCCTAGGCGCACTCAGCGTTGGCGGGGCGGTTCGCGAACCTCTAATCGACAAGGTCAGAGCGCTGCGCAGACGAGGCTATCGTACCGCACTGGTGACCAACAACGTCCGCGAGTTCAGTGCTGTGTGGCGCGGCATGATTCCGGTAGACGAACTCTTCGAGGTCATCGTGGATTCGTGTGAAATAGGCATACGCAAACCCGACCCCGCGATTTTTTCCCACACCCTAGCCCTGCTCGGTGATGTTGCGGCCGAGAACGTGGTGTTTCTCGATGATCTGGCGAGTAATGTAAGCGCCGCCCAAACCCTGGGCATTCGCGGCATAGTGGTTGGCGCCGATCCCACCGACGCTCTTGCCGAACTCGACACGCTGCTCGGTCCTAGCTAGGCCTAGCGCAGCGTGGAAAAGAATTTTCGCACGTCGTCCACGAAGAGATCCGGTTGTTCCATCGCCGCGAAGTGGCCGCCGCGCGGCATTTCGGTCCACTGCGTTAGGTTGTAGTGGTTCTCGACCCAGCTCCTGGGAAAACGCATGATCTCGCGAGGGAATCTCGCGACCCCGGTGGGGATCTCGACTCGGTTGCTCAGCCAGCTCATGCGTCCTCCCTTGAAAGCCTCGTAGTAGAGTCGCATCGACGAGGTGATGGTCTGAGTGACCCAATACAGCGTGATGTCGGCGAGCAAGGTGTCTTTGCTGATGGCATTGTCTACACAGCCGTCGCAGTCGCTCCACGAGTGAAACTTCTCTACGATCCATGCCGCCAGTCCTGCCGGAGAGTCGTTGAGGCCGAAACCGAGGGTCTGGGGTTTGCTACCCTGGATGCGCTGATAGCCAGTCTCGTTTTGATCCCAAGCCTGGAGAGCTGCGACATCGAGTTTTTCTTGTTCGCTCAGTCCGCTCAGGTCATCCGATGGCAGAGCCAGAGGCATGTTGATGTGCAGTCCACACAAGTCTTGAGCGTGACGGATCGCCATCTCGGTGGTGATCACTGCGCCCCAGTCACCACCTTGGCAGCCATAAGCGGCGTAGCCCAGACGTTGCATCAGCGTGGCAAAGGCATCCGCCATGCGTTGGACGTCCCAGTGTCGCGATCGCGTTATTGCTGAGAAACCGTAGCCCGGTAGCGATGGTACGATCACGTGAAAAGCGTCAGCGGCGTTACCGCCGTGACTCTCGGGGTCGGTCAGTGGGCCGATGACATCGAGAAACTCAAGCACCGAGCCCGGCCAACCGTGGACCAAGATCAGTGGCAAAGCATCGGCGTTTTTCGAGCGAGCGTGGATGAAGTGGACATCCTGGCCGTCTATTGCGGTAGTGAAGTTGTCGAGGGCGTTGAGACGGTTCTCGTAGCTGCGCCAGTCAAAACCCTCTCGCCAGTACTCCAGCAGGCCCTCTAGGTAGCCCAGTTCGGTGCCATAGTCCCAGGCTGTGCCCTCAATTTGGTCGGGGTAACGGGTGTTGGCCAGACGCTGTCTGAGGTCGTCGAGAACCTCTTCGGCTACGGCTACGGTATAGCGCTTGATCGCTTCGCTCATCCCACCAGGTCATAAACGGCGGCGGCGCCTGTGACAATGGCTAGGGGCGGGGCACTGGATTTGCCGCGGCACCGTGGCAAACTGGCACGCTTTACGGGGAGGACCGCCCGCTCATGCTCGAGCTTGCCACAGAAGATTTCAACTATAGCGATCTCTACGACCCGCTGCGCCTTGCTGCGTTGGCCGAACGCTTCTACGCAGAGATAGCCCGGAGCGACGCGGATTTGGCTCAACGCTATGCCGACTACCGTGGCGGGGCCGAGCTGGCGGCGGTGGCCGAGAGCGAGTTGCTCTTGGAGATATCTGCCCAGCTGTCGAGTTTTATCGGGCGGCTGTTCGCCATCGAAGGCGAGATCGAGACTCACCGCCGTGGCGTAATCGAACTCGGACCGATCTGGTCGTACAAGAAAGAGTTTCTCGGCAAACGGGTCAAGCGAGTCCGTGGTGAGGAGCTGCAGGGCTTCGACGCCGACAGCTTTGATAGTGTGGCCGAGAGGCTTGCGTCGGTTGGTGGCGGTGCCGGCTCGACTGATATCGAGGCTCGCTTTGCTAGCGTAGTGCTCGATATGGTCGCCTCTCTTGACGACGACGCGGCGATGTCGGCCGAGCTGCGCAAGACGCTCGAGGGGTGTTGGAGCGGGCCCGACGACGATGGCGAATGGTTGGCCGCGTTGCTCGCCGATGTAGCCCGCTGGTGCAAGCTGCGTTTGCAGACATGGAGCGAGTCTCCGCTCACACGTGACTGGGCTGGCTTCAAGACTCCCGAGAAGATCGATTTTGATCAACTGGTTGCCACCGAGCATCCTGACCCGGATTTCCCCGAACTCATGGTTGGCCCCGCCGAAGGGCGCCGGCGCCGCGATGGTTTCAAGCTGACCGATCGTCGTTACAGCGAGAAGCAGGTCCTCGCCGAAGTCGACTACTGCATACTGTGTCACTCTCGAGACAAAGACTCCTGCACTAAAGGTGTTACCACCAAGAGCGGTGAAGTAGCGAGTAACCCCCTGGGAATAAAACTCTCCGGCTGTCCTCTCGATGAAAAGATCTCCGAGATGCACGCGGCCCATGGGCGCGGCGACGCGATCGCCGCGCTTGCGCTGGTAATGATCGACAATCCGATGTGCCCGGGTACCGGCCATCGTATCTGCAACGACTGTATGAAGGCGTGCATCTATCAGAAGTTCGAGCCCGTCAACATACCGCAGATCGAGACCCGAGTGCTCACCGATGTGCTCTCGCTTCCCTGGGGATTCGAGATTTACTGTCTACTGACCCGCTGGAATCCCCTGAATCGTCGGCGGCCTCACGACCTCCCCTATAACAGCAAGAACGTGTTGGTAGTTGGCCTCGGACCGGCCGGCTATACGCTGTCGCATTATCTGGCCTCCGAAGGCTTTGGAGTTGTCGGAGTAGACGGCCTCAAGATAGAACCGCTCGACGACTCGCTCACGCTCAGCGATGGCCAAGTACCGGAGCCGGTTCGTGATTTTGCCACGCTCTACGAAGAGCTTGATGAGCGGTCGCTGATGGGCTTTGGCGGTGTTGCCGAGTACGGCATCACCGTTCGTTGGGACAAGAACTTTCTCAAGGTACTGCGCATTGCTTTGGAGCGCCGCCAGCGTTTCCGGGCCTACGGCGGCATCCGCTTTGGCGGGACGCTGACCATCGAGGATGCATGGAGCATGGGCTTCGACCACATCGCGATTGCCGCTGGCGCCGGCAAGCCAACGGTCGTGCGTATGGAGAACAACCTCATTCGTGGTGTTCGCAAGGCATCGGACTTTTTGATGGCGCTACAGCTCACGGGTTCGCAGAAGGCCGACTCGATGGCCAATCTGCAGGTACGTTTGCCAGCAGTAGTAGTTGGTGGCGGCCTCACTGCTATCGACACCACCACCGAAGTCACGGCCTATTACCCGGTGCAGGTCGAGAAGACTCTGGCACGCTACCAGGCCTTGGTGGCGGCTGACGGTGAGGAGGCGGTGCGGGCGATGTATCCACCCGACGAACTGGAGATCCTCGATGAGTTTCTCGATCATGGGCGCGCGGTGCGCGCCGAGCGCGAGCGTGCAGCAGCGGCGGGCGAAGATCCGGATTTTGCTCCGCTGGTACGTTCATGGGGAGGCGTGACCCTGGCTTACCGCAAGTCGATGCACGACTCACCTGCCTACCGACTCAACCACGAAGAGATCATCAAGGCGTTTGAAGAAGGTATCGCTTATGCAGATTGCTTGAGTCCGGTGGAGGCCAAACGCGATGACAACGCTGCTCTAGCGGCTGTGGTGTTCGAGCGGCAGGTCAAACAAGACGGCCGCTGGTGTGGCTCTGGCGAGTTCCACGAGGTGCCGGCGCGTTCGATGTTCGTCGCCGCGGGGACCTCGCCTAACGTGATGTACGAGCGCGAGCACCCCGGAACTTTCGAGATGGATGAGCGCGATGCCTTTTTCCGCCGTCATCGTCTCGTCAGCAACGGCAATGGCGCGTCGCTTGAGCTAGACGGTGATGGCAACGGCGCTGCAGGCAAGCCCGGTGTGTTTACCTCGCATCACTGCGACGGCCGCTTCATAAGTTACTTTGGCGACAATCACCCCAGCTATGCAGGCAACGTGGTCAAGGCGATGGCTTCGGCACGCGACGGTTACCCACAGGTGGTCGCACTGTTTGCTGAAGAGCTGGCAGGTCTGGATCCGGCCGGACAACAACAGCGCAACGCCCAGTGGCAGGCTTTGGCCGACAGGCTCGACGACGCGTTGATCGCCCGCATCGAAAAGGTCGAGAGGCTTACCCCGACGATTATAGAGGTGTTCGTTCGCGCACCCGCTGCGGCGCGTCGGTTCAAACCGGGGCAGTTCTTCCGTCTGCAGAACTACGAGATCCTGGCTCCCAAAGTAGCCGGCACGCGCTTGGCTGCCGAGGGCATGGCGCTTACCGGTGCGTGGGTTGACGCCGAGCAGGGCTTACTTTCAACCATCGTGCTCGAAATGGGTGGTAGTTCGCGGCTGTGTGCGACGTGGAAGCCGGGTGATCGTGTTGTCGTCATGGGACCGACCGGCGCCCCCACCGAGATTCCTGACAACGAGACCGTCATCCTGTGCGGGGGCGGGTTGGGCAACGCGGTTCAGTTCTCGATCGGCAAAGCTATCCGCGACGCCGGCAACCGCGTCATTTATTTTGCCGCCTACAAACACTCTGATGACGTATATCATCGTGACGATATCGAAGCGGCTTGCGATACCGTGATTTGGTCGGTTGATGCTGGCCAGACCATCGTGCCACGCCGGCCACAGGACTTATCCACCGTGGGGAATGTCCTCGAGGCCATGGAGCGTTACGCTCGTGGTGAGCTGGGTGAGAAAACCATCGAGCTCGATGAGGCCTCTCGTCTTATCGCGATCGGGTCTGACCGAATGATGGCGGCGGTCAAAGCCGCGTGCCACGACCGGCTGGCGGCTTACGTTCGACCCGATCTGCTCGCAATCGGATCTATCAACTCATCGATGCAGTGTATGATGAAAGCCATCTGTGGCCAGTGTCTGCAAAAGCACGTCGATCCCGACACGGGCAAAGAGGTGGAGCCGGTGTTCTCGTGTTTCAATCAAGACCAGCCGCTCGACCGGGTCGATTTTAACAACCTCAACGAGCGGTTACGTACCAACGGGGTGCTCGAAAAGCTGAGCAGGCGTTGGCTCGACCACTTGTTTGCTACTCACGAGATCGCCCGAGTGTGATTTCGCGTTAGGTCGGCGCTGGCTGCTCGCGCGAGTCGGCTCGACTCATGCGTTTGTCGATGAGCGAATGAACAAACATTCCGCCAAGCATCGCCGGCACGAAGGTCAAGGCCGCGGCCGAGCCGCCTCCTATGGCGGTGAGGGCAGGCCCGGGGCAGTAGCCGGCTATGCCCCAGCCCACACCGAAGAGCGCAGCTCCCCCAAGCAGTTTGGCGTCGAGCTGTGTGCTGCTTGGGAGGCCAAAATGTCCGCCAAGTAGCGGTGAGGGTCGCCGCGTGATGATACGGTAAGATGTGGCGTGGACTGCGATCGCACCGATCATGACCATGGCAAGGCTGGGATCCCACGCGCCACCTATATCGAGAAAGGCCAGCACCTTGGCGGGCTGGGTCATTCCCGACAGCCCTAACCCCAGGGCGAACAGCAGCCCGGAAAAGAAGGCGACCGCCGCAGCCACTACAGTTGGCCTCCAAGCAAGCGTTCTACCACCAACACCGTAGCCGCACCGGTGGCCATAAAGACCACGGTTGCCACCAACGACCGCGGCGACATACGGCTGATACCGCAGACGCCGTGACCACTGGTGCAGCCGCTGCCCAGACGCGTCCCAAAGCCGACCAACAGGCCGGCGGCGAGCAGCGCTGTAGTCGATCGCGGCACCTCGACTGCCAGAGTATGCGGAAACAGCCTGGCTAGGATCACACCACCGCTGAGCAGGCCCGCGAGAAACCAGGCACGCCACTTACGGTCGTCGTTGCTACTGTTGATCAGGCCGCCGACGATGCCGCTTATGCCGGCGATCTTACCTGTGGCCAGCAGTAGCAGCGACGCGCTTACTCCGATTAGCATGCCGCCGAGCAGCGAGGCTAGGGGGGTAAAGTTATCCATTGTTAGCTACCCAAGAAGCGCGTGATCTGAAAAGCCACTGAATCTTCAGACAGACTACTAGTGATCGAGGTGTTGGCGATCGGGCCGCCGGCACCGACAAAGGGTCCTGAGATCGATTCCTCAAAAGCGTGGTAGTAGGTGACATTTGCCTGCCAGTTGTCGCTGATGTCATAACCGGCGCCGGCGGTGATTCGGTGCTGAACGATGGCCGGAGAAGAGACGTTAAAAAACGTCAGCCGCTGTGGCAACGGGTTGCTGTTGTAGTTGTAACCCAGACGCAAACTCGTTTGCTCACTAGGTTGAAACTGCAGGCCAACGCCGGCTACGAATATGTCCTTCCAACCGAACCCGGCTACGCTGCCGTCGGCGTTAAAACCTTCCTTGTCAAAGCCGTCGGTGTCTGAGTAGAAAATCCCCCTTACGTCAGCCACCAAGACCGTGTCGGGCCGTAGTTGATAAGATGCACCGACTCCGGCTATCGCCGGATAATCGAGATTAAAGGAAATGTGCCGACTGCTCATGCCCTCGTCTCGGACCGGCCAATCAAACGATTCGAACCAGATAGGTGAGCTATAGTTTGCGCCGACGCGTAGCCGCTCGGTGACGTCATAGGTAGCACCCAGTTGGAAGCCGAAACCAAAGGCCTTGTCGAAGGGAGTATTGGGGTAGGTAGGGAAGCCGTCGCCGTTGGCATCGACCGGGTTGGTTGCTGGGAAAGGATCGACCTGAAGCTCCGACATCGCCGGCACCAGCGCGAAACCCAGACTGAGACGGTCGCCGACCGGCATGGCGGCTGCGAGTTTCAGCGTCATCAGCTTGTACTCTGAAAAGATGTGGCCGAAACCAAAGCCGCCGGGAGGCTGTGGCGTCAAGATGGGGTTGGCGTTGGGGCTGCTAACATCAGAGACCCCGTAGTCGACCCCAAAGCCAGCGATGCCTTGGAATATTACCGCCAGCGTGGCTCCGTCTTGACCCCATAGATAGTTTGCCGCCAGCGACGGCAAGAAACTGGTAGAGCTACCGCTCTTGGTGCTGCCCGCCATGTCGCCGGCGGGGCCGAAGGATGGACCGAAGGCCCCGGCATCGACACTTGACGCTAGGCTGCGCTCGGGCAGGAAGATTTCGATTCCCATCTCGGCTTGTTGTCTGAGGCCGACCAGCGTGGCGGGGTTGACGCTACCGCCGAAAACATCGAAAGCTCGTGCTATACCAGCCCCTCCGAGCGAGGCATTGATGGCGCCCGAACCGTGGAGGATGTGGCCGTTGGTAGCCCAGGCCCAGTCAGCCTGACCAACAGTAATAGCAACGATGAATAGACTGGCAGAAACTAGCACACGCATGATTTACTCCTTTGGCGTTTCCGAAATCCGAGACTTTCGGAGATTATGCTTAGCGTAAAGCCGAGACTAGCGGTGGTCAGGCTGGCCACTATTTTTCCACTTACGTGCTTGTAGAGGGGAGCGTATGAAGGCCTATGTTCAGCTAGAGGATAAACACCGCGAGTTTATCGCCAAACAGCGTGTATTCTTTGTAGGGTCGGCGCCATTGTCGGCCAACGGGCATGTTAACGTCTCGCCAAAGGGCTTGGAGTCGTTTGTTATCCTCGATGCTCACAGTGTCGCCTATATTGATCTGGGCGGCAGCGGCATCGAGACCCACGCGCATATGCGTGAGAACGGACGATTGTGCGTGATGTTCTGTGCTTTCGAAGGTGAGCCCAACATTTTGCGCCTCTATGGTCGCGGCCAAGCGTTTACCTACGCTAGCGCGGAGTTCGATGAGTTACGCCATCATTTTCCGCTCATCGAGGTGCCGGTCAGAGCAATCATCCGTCTCGATATCGAGCGAGTTCAGGATTCTTGTGGTTGGGCGGTGCCGTACTTCGAGTACAAGGGGGATCGCTCGCGGCTTCTCGAGCACAATGCCAAACGCAGCCAGGATGAGTTCATCGAACGTCGCTACCGGGGCAACGCTCACAGTATCGACGGTCTACCCGGATTGATCCGTGAGTGACTCTCTAGAGTGACCCTGCTCTTGTGGTCGTCATGCCAGCGCAGTATCACCGGCAGGAGCAGAAGATCGGATATCAGGGCGAAGACTATGGTTATTACGCATAGCAGGCCGAAGTGAACGGTTCCGACAAACTCTGCGACCGTCATGATGCCAAATCCCGCAGCCAGCGTCAGTGAGGTGTAGACTAGTGCGCGACCAATGTTGACCGTGGCTTCTTCGAGCGCCTGTGGCATCGCATGACCGGCAGAGAGATTCTTGCGAACGCGGGTGACGAAATGAATCGAGTCGTCTACCGCTAGTCCGATCGCGATAGATGCCACCATCGCGGTCATGCTATCTAGGCGAATACCGGTGGCGCCCATGACCCCGAGGCAGGCGATAATTGGTATCACGTTGGGGATCATCGCGATGATTCCGAGAACGACTGAACGCATCAGCAGACACAGCACCACGAACATCGCGATCAAGGCGATGCCAAAGCTACGTACCAGGCTATCGCGTATGTAATTCTCCATGTCCGCATAGAGCAGCGCCAGCCCCGAGACGGTAGCGCCAAAGGGAGGGCGGAACTCTCTCTTGGTGTACTCCTGCAGAGTGTCTATGAGCGACGACAGCGCGTTAGACGATTTTATATCGACGCGAGCGCTCACCCTTGCTTGGCGATAATCGAAAGTAGCGTATTCCTTGATGTCTCCGTCGGGTGCATCCATTTCGTAGAGCAGCAGGTACTGGGCGGCTTCGTTGCGGGTCGTGGGCAGACGATACTGGCTCTGATCGTTGTCGAAGAAGGCTCTACGCATGTCCTTGAAGTAGTCTGCAACCGATTGCGACGAGGAGATGATGTCTTGCGACTCGAGAAACGCCTGGAGCTTGGTGACCTTGGCGAGGAACTCGGGGTTCTTGATGCCATCGGCTGTGCCCGAGTCGGCGATGACGTCGACGGTTACCGTTCCCGCGAGAACGTCCTCTATGTGCCGCGTGTCAACCTTAACTCGCTCTCCGTCGTGGAACATCTCGAGAAAAGCCGATTCCGCACGGACCTGTGTAGCCGCAGCTATTCCCGCGACCACGAGCAGCGCAAAACCGACGGCGATGGCTCCGCCGTGTTGCATCGTCACAGTGTGTATTCGGCGCAGGGTATCCGCCGAGAGTCCGCGCGAAGCGGTTCGTCGCGGCCAGGGTTTGGGTGGCGGCAGGTAGCTGAGCACCACAAGTACGAAGCTGATCGAGAGGACGAACGCGCCGACAACTCCGAGCGCCGCAAACAAGCCGAACTGCCTGATGCCCTGGACGCGGCTGATACACAGAGACAGCATCCCTACCGCCGTCGTCAGGCTGGTAAGAAACAGCGGTGTCATGAGGTCGGCGTAGACGGTGACGAGCACTTCGTTCTTGTCTGTTCCCAGACGGTAACGGTTGCGGTACTCGACCAGCACGTGCATCGAATCGGCGACGCCCACCGCGAGTATCAGCGGCGGGAGCATGGTGGTGATGACGTTGAGGGGCACTCCGGCCAGGGCTATCCATCCCATTGCCCACACGGTTGCCAAGACTACGGTTGCCAGAGGTACCATCACGCCTACCACCGAGCGCAGCAGCAGGGCCAGGGTGATGATCAGCAGCCCGATCATCAGTGATATGGTGATCTTGGAATCACGCTGGGATATAGAGAAAAAAGCATCGTCTACGACTGGACCGCCGCTTAGGAAGGTGCGCACTCCTGACTCTGAGTCGATGATTGCGCGAATTGCCGTGACCGCTTCAACCTTGTATTCGAACTCACCGCTGTAGTGCGGAAGCCTTGCGACGATGCAGGCGAAGGTGCCATCGCTGGAGACTACGTTGTTTACGTACAGGTCATTTGCCAGGGCTTTTTCGCGGATAGCGGGCAGCGAGCCGGGATCGAGCGGAAACTCGATTAGCTCGCCTATATTCAGCGTTTCTCCGTCGCCGCTGATTGATTCTATGTTGGTCAGGCTGAAGACTTTTTCTACGTGAGGTGCGGCTTCGATCTTGCGGGTCATGCGGTCGACAGCCCGCAGTGCTTCGGGTGAGAACACGTCGGGCGCTTCGACGCCAACAATGATTAGGTCATCACTGCCGAAAGTATCAAGGAGTTTGCGGTGGGCCATCAGCGCTGGGTCATCGTCGAGAAACCAAATCTCGAGGGCATTATCGAAATAGGCTCGTGGCAGAGCGACGACCGCCGTCGCCGTGATGCAGGTGAGGGCGGTTAGGACGAGCAGGCGCTGCCCGAGGCAGAAGCGTGCGATGGTTGCTCCGATGTGGTTGCTCACTATGGCGTCTCCGTTTCTTCCAGCGGGACGATGGAGCAGCACCAGTCAACAAAACAATCGGTCTCGAGTGCGGCGCGGAACTCGTCGTTGACTACTGAAGACTGCAACATCAGCCCGTCGAGTGCGGCGATCAGTGATAGTGCGGCGGCGCGTGTCGGGAAGGGGCGAGCCTCTTCATCGGCTACTGCCCGGTCTAACACGGCCTGCAGGCGGTCAGCGGACTGGCGGTAGATGTCGGCCATGAGGCGATTTAGTGGCTGATCCTTTTCACGCCCGAGTTCTGCCCAGGCCTGGGCAATGGCGAAGACCAGGTCGTTCCATTGGTCCACGCCGGCGAGCAGCGAGCGTACGAAACTCGCTATCTTCTTGCGTATGGGGGCGCGGCTGTTTTCGAAGGCGCCCAGCGAGTTCTCGAACAGGGCGCTCAGCAGTACTTCAGCAGTGCTGGTGAGCAGTTCTTCTTTGCTGTTGAAGTAGTCGTATATGCCGCCCTTGCTCACCCCAGCGCGCTCGGCCACGGCCTGCATGGTAGCGCCGTGGTAGCCGCGCTCAGAGAACAGCACCAAGGCGGCATGGATTAGCTGCTGGCGGCGTGCGGATCTGTCGACAACTCTTGGCACTCGTCCCTCTGCACTGAGCGATTCTCGGGCTTTATTATGACCGACTAGTCGGTCATAATAAAGCCCGAGCCCCACGACAATGCAAATACTGGGTTGGCGGTTCTATTCCCGCGGTGCTGGGGCTAGCATCCGCCGCTATGCGGCGGTGGCGCTATACGATCGTGGTTGTTGTCTGCAGCGTGGCTGCCGCTGCCTGCGCCAGCTTCGTAATCAGCCTGCCGGCTTCGCATCTGCCGCCGGTTGATCCCTCTTCGGGTCTACTGGTAGGGGCTGCCCGCATCGAAATTACGCCGATTGTTGGAATGCCCATGGGCGGGCACTCCAGGGCCGGGCAGATTGCGCGTGGGTATTGGTCGCGGCTCTATGCTCGGGCGATCTACGTAGAGGGTAGCGGCGCGGAGGGCTTCGTCTTGGTCTCTGCGGACCTCTGGTCCATACCCAGCGGCTTGTCCGACCGCGTGGCCGAACTGCTCGCTGATCGTTTAGCCGACGGCCGTGTACTTGGACGAGAACAGATCGTAATCGCTGCAACCCATACCCACCACAGTCCTGGCGGATATTCTACCGACCGTTTTTTTGCAGCTTTCGGCGCGACACGAGGAGGCTTTGATAGTCGACTTTTCGAGTACCTAGCCGGCCGTATTGCTGTGGCAGTGCAGCGCGCGGTAGAGACACGAATAGCGGCACGGGCCTCTATGTCGCGGGCGCGCACCGCGGCTGTGGTAAGGAATCGTAGCATCGAGCCGTTTCTGGCTAATCCCGAAGCCGCGGAGATTCTACGCGCTAATCGTGATCTGCCGCTGTGTACACCGTCTGCGCAGTACCCACGACCCGAGGCTTGTCGGGCTGTAGATCCGAGCCTGGCGGTTGTTTCTTTCGAGCATGATGCTGTCGGTCGCCGTGGCGAACTCATCGCTGCCGCCGTTTTCTTTGCCGTCCACCCTACTGTGATCAGTAACCAGAGTGCGCTCTACAGTGCCGACTTGTTTGGTGCAGTAGCCATAGGCGCGGAAAGGGCCATCGCCAAGCGGAGCCCCGACTCTACTGCTCCCGTGGTTGCGCTCTTCAACGGCGCCGAAGGCGATGTGTCGGCAACCTGGACAGGCCAGAACCGCGCGGATGTCTTGCGACTGAGCGCGCAGTTGGTACCGCTGGTCGAGCGTCTTGCGCTCGGCCAGATCGGTGCGGCCCGCGACCTGGGAAATAGTGTGTCGCTGAGCTTCGACCGCATGCGTCTTGATCATCGCCGTGTGGTTACGCCAGGCGGTAAGCTGCGACGCACGGCAAGGATGCCAATGGCTGGCCGCGGTACTCTCGGTGGGGCGGAAGACGGGCGGACCGATTTCCCGGGTTGGTTATCGCATGAGGGGCTGCGCGGCGCCGAGATTGGCGCTCACGGCACTAAGATTGGTGCTTTCGATCTGGTCGGCATGCTCGGCTTTACTCTACCTCCCTTCTATCTGACGCGCTTGGTTGGCTTGGCTATGCAACCCGAACACCGTGTCTCGATCGGTGTCTATACGATTGGCGATCTGCATTTTGCTACGCTTCCCGGGGAGTTTACCACGGTTATGGGGCGTAGAATTCGTGAGGAAGTTGCATCGAACGCCGGCGTCGGACTCGATCAGGTGCTCGCCATCGGCCTCGCTCAGTCTTATGCCTACTACTTTACCACTCCTGAAGAGTATGACCTCCAGCACTATGAGGGGTCGGGGATGCTTTTCGGAAAGTACGCGGGCACATTTCTCAAGACTCGGATAGCGCGCCTGGCCGGTGACGGACGGCGTGATCGTCTGGCCTCACACCGCTCATATCATCCGGGAATAAAAGCGTCGTTCGGTCCGCGACTGATCGACACCGCGCCACATATCCTCGACTCGCATACCGATGACATTGCTGCGCCGACTCTATTCGACCAACAGCCGGCGCGGCTTCCACAGCTGTGTTGGCGCGGGTCGAAGATTGCATGGGCACAACAGGGGAAACCAGGGGCTAGCGTGAAACTGTCTCCGCGCGCTCACGTCGAGCAACGTATTGACGGGCACTGGCAGGCTCTGATCGTCGCCGGCGAGGTCCAAAACGATGAAGGCCTTCGCTTTCTCACCCTGGGCGATGGCGATGGCGAGCAGGGATCACGCTGGTGCAGCTACTGGATACCGCCGCGTGCGAGCGCATCAGATGGAGTATATCGTCTCGCGGTGAGTCCTCGTGATTATGCTGCGGTCAGGCGTTACGCGGACGATGAGGTAGCCGTGGCCCGCTGTGACGATGCTGCGCATATGGTGTACTCCCCAGCCTTCAGGTTAGACTCTGCGCCGCTAGAAGCCGATCTGCACAGCAAGGATTGCCGATAGCCTAGGTGGTGGCCGTGCCTCGAGGGGCGGTGTTGCTACCTAGCTCGTCACCAACTACTTACTCGTAGCTATGGACGGAAGCGCACTGGTAGTGACCAATGGGATCTTGGATCTACCCAATGCCAAGACGGCGCACGGGCTCATTCGGGGATCTGATCGTTTCCACGTTGTCGGTCTTATCGACCACCGCTTCGCGGGGCGCGACGCCGGTGAGGCTCTCGATGGCAAGTCGCGGGGAATCCCCATCTTTGCGACGCTAGAGGCTGCGCTCGATAGTCTGGCCGAGACGCCCGACTTTTTTGTGGTGGGTATCGCTACCCACGGTGGCCGCATCACCGAAGAATTGCGAGAGCACATTCTCGGGGCTCTTGGCCGCGGTTTGTCGGTAGTCAACGGCCTGCACGGGTTTGTTGCCGATGACGCCGAACTCAAAGCTGCGGCTAATGCGAGCGGGGCACGCATAATCGACGTACGCCGTACGCCGCCACGCCAACAGTTGCATTTCTGGGAGGGCAAGATCTACGACGTTCGTGCTCCGCGAATAGCCGTGTTGGGTACAGACTGCGCTATCGGTAAGCGTACAACCTGTCGCTGGTTGGTCGAAGCCTTGAATACTCGTGGGCTGCGCGCGCAGATGATTTACACCGGGCAGACCGGCTGGATGCAGGGTGCCGAGTACGGATTTATTTTTGACTCGGTACCAAATGATTTTGTCTCGGGAGAGCTAGAGCACGCCATCTGTCGCTGTGATCAAGAGGCCAGCCCAGACCTCATCGTGCTCGAGGGACAGTCATCACTGCGTAACCCGGCTGGGCCGGCTGGTGCCGAGTTTCTAGCTTCGGGTGTCGCGCGCGGTGTCGTGCTGCAACACGCACCCGGGCGCCCGCACTATGAGGGCTATGCGGAGCTCCCGGAGGCTGCCGTGGCGCCTTTGGCAGAAGAGCTGCAACTGATATCACTGTACGGATCGCGGGTTATCGCGATAGCTCTAAACGGCGAGGGGCTCAGCCCCGCGCAACTCGAGCGGCAGCGTGAGCGCATCGAGGCCGAATTGGGTATCCCGGTGTCGGTGCCGCTGCGTGATGGCATCGAAAACATCACCGCGGCGGCGGTGGATTTCCTCCGTGAGGAACGTGGCGGGTGAAAATCACCGAGGTCGAGTCCGAAGTCCACGCGCTGGCGCTCTCGCGTCCATACACGATTGCATTTCGCCATATAGACTCAATCGAGGTCGTTAGCGTTCGCCTGCACGGCGAGAGGGGCCTGGTTGGTCTGGGGGCGGCTTCGCCCGAGCCCCATGTTACCGCCGAGACTAACCAGATGTGTCAGGAGGCACTTGAAGCCACGCGTCTAGATTGGCTCGTGGGAGAGGACGTAACCGGGATAGATGAGCTATGCGCTGAGATTGCCCGATGTTTCGAGAATCGCCCGGCGGCTCGCGCAGCCGTAGACATTGCTGTTCATGATCTACTTGCCAAGTCGATGGGGATGGCGTTGGTCGATATGTTTGGCCGTGTGCACCAGGCGCTGCCGACATCGGTGACTATTGGCATACTGCCCGTCGACGAAACCGTGGCGGAAGCCAGTGAACACGTCGCCGCTGGCTTTCGCGTGTTGAAAATCAAACTTGGCCACTCGCTTGCCGAAGACCTCGACCGCCTCAGCGCCGTGCGTGGTCATATAAGCCGTGACGTTCGCATTCGTGTCGATCCCAACCAAGGCTACAGCGCTGAGGAGCTACTGCGTTTTGTTGCCGATAGCAGAGAGCTCGACATCGAGTTCATCGAACAGCCGATGAAGGCCGATGCTACCGATGCTTTGCGAGCCATGCCCGAGGATGTCCGCGCTTTGGTCGCGGCCGATGAAAGCCTGTTAAGTAGTGCTGATGCCCTAGCCTTGGCTGCGCCGCCTCGAGCCTGCGGGGTCTTCAACATCAAACTTATGAAGTGTGGTGGCATTGACGAGGCGAGGCGCATCGCCGCCGTAGCGGCGGCCGCGAACATCGGTTTGATGTGGGGCTGTATGGACGAGAGCGTCATCAGCATAGCCGGGGCATTGCACACGGCCCTGGCCTGTCGCGCCACTCGTTATCTAGATCTCGACGGTAGCTTCGATTTGGCCCACGATATTGCCCGTGGGGGTTTGGTCTTGGATCAGGGGCAACTGCGTACCGCGCCGGGTCCCGGCCTCGGCGTTGACTGGCTGAGTTACTAGTCCGCTTGTTGCGCAGTGGCTTGCAGTAGTGGCCGGCACTGCGTCAAGATCAAAAATAAATATTGGGCAGGTATTGGAGACGTATAGGCTCTGACCGTTAAGTTATTGGTTCGGCAGCGATAGTGCTTCTTTGCCTGCATGGCTGGAAGCTATCATCCGGCTATGATTTACTCTTGACCATGGCGGCTGGGTATTTTGGGGCTGGCAGCTACCCTGCAAAATATGGCGCAAGCCTATGAATTATCAGGATATTTTGGCCCAGGTGGCTTGACAGCCGGGCCTTGAGCTGACATTTTTGTACTATCGGCCCGTTGCGGTTGGGGAGGAGAGTGATGAGGACTGGGCTTGCTTGGTTTGCGGCAGCAACGCTAGTGGTTGGCTTCGTTTCAACTGCGGCGGCTGAAGGTGACGGCAGGCCAAGCTTGAGTTATGGAGCGTCGGCATCTTATACGCTCGACATCAACGACCCCAAGGCTCAGTCGGATGCCGACCCCCTCAATGCCAACCCTGGCGCTTATGCTAGCCTCGAACAGGATGAGTCGTTCAACATAGATCTAGTGCAGTTTGGTATGAGCGGTCAGCGCGGACGCGTGGGCTATTCGGCCAAGCTCGATCTGGGCGATCTTGCCGCGAAGGTCGGTGATTCGGCGGATGGTGACATAGCTCTTCAAGAGGCCTATCTCACCCTCGACGGCGGGTCTATACGCAGCCGTGTCGGCCGTTTTGCTACTCCGATCGGTTATGAGGTGGTCGAACCTTGGGGGAACGCGCACATATCGCGCTCGTGGGGCTGGCTGATGCAGCCGATCAACCACGACGGTATTACTCTGGACGGGCAGTTTGATTCCGTAGACTTCAGCGTGGGTGTGGTCAACAGTTTCAGCGTTGGTGATTCTGCGGCCAACGATGTTGATGATGAGAAGGGCATCATTGCTTCCTTCGGTGCCGGCGTGAGCGATCAGATCAATATCTACGTATCGGGCATTTACAGTGAAGAGCGCGACGTAGATGAGGTCGGGCTGGTAAACGGAATCCTCTCCGGCATACTTGGCCCTGGTGGCGCCGGCCTACGATATGCGCTCGAGGGCAACTACGTGGAGCACGACTTCAGCAGTGGCAGCGAGGCCAGTGGTTGGAACGTTGGTGTCTATGGCGGTACTGATATGGGTCCGCTCGGGCTTGACGTCCGTTGGGATTATTCGGACTTCAGTGGTGATGCCGGATCCTCGACTCCGACGTTTGTCGCCGGTGGTGGGGGTGGGTCGAACTCTGACGCCTTCGGTCTGGACTGGTCGAGCATCGCGGCCAGTGGTTTGGACACAGATATATGGAGTGTCACCGTAACCGGCAGCGTTGCCCTGGCGGATGCCGTTGAGTTTCGTATCGAGTATCGCCACGATGATTCCGGCGCGAACGTTTTCCTCGATGACGATGCGAGCAACGACACACTCGACGTCGTTCAGGCCCAGGTGGTTTGGCATCCCGCCGGTAATTAACAACAAGCGATATCGATTCGGCTGAGACCGCCTAGCTGCCCCTCGACTTTTGCTCCTTGCTACCACCCGAATGGGGGTGGTGGCGTTGGAAAAGTGTTTGCCCAAGCCCTGGCCCTAAGACTATAGTCCCGCATTGCTTATGCACGGCCCGTGTCGGTAAGAGCCGCCGCTGATTACCCAGGGCCCGGGGGGTGTAGACATGGCTCACGGCCCATCTTGGCCAGCAGCGCTAACCGTGCGCGGAGCGCGGTTGCGTTCAGGCTTGAATCAATTCCGAGTGTTAGTGTTGTGGCTCGCGGTCTTCTTATTGTCGGTGGTGTTGCCGCCAACAGCAGCCGCGAACTACGTCGGCTCGTTGACCAATCGGATCTTTCTTGATCCCGCGACCACCGGGGCTCTACTCGATGGTTATGATGTAGGCGATGAATTCGCCTACATCCTTGAGACCACGCCGCGAGATACTGGCAGTATCAATGGTCATGCGGCGTGGATGACTCTATACGTTCCCGCTGGGGTCGAGGTTATAGGTGCCGAGTTCGTTACGCCTACTAGCGGAGGTAACTACCTAGCCATTCCTGCCAAGGACACCGCTGCGGCCTTCGTCGATTGCGGACAGCGTGGTTGCAGGCCCTACGCCCCGAGTGTTGGTGCGGTGCAACTCGCCAATGGAGCACTGAATCAGGTTCAACAGGATACCGGGATTTTCTACAGCAGCGATCCACGGACGGTCGTTTCACCTACGCCGATTCTTCCGGCCATCGCGCCAACTGGGCCGTTGACTACCCCGGCGGTAATCTTCAACCAGTGGGACTATGATCAAGTGTTGGCCTTTGGTACCGTAACCGCGCTCTCCGGCAACGCGGGTCGGGGAAACACCCCAATAATTTCTACCGACAGTGGCACCAGCTGGACTGGATTGGGCTCGCCCGTAGCCGGACCGGATACCTTCTACGCCAACGACTACAACCCTTCATGTGATTGCAACGGTGCTTGCGCAGGTTCGCTGTTGTTGGAGAGCGATCTCCAGTGTGTGGGGCCGTGGACGCGCATAGCCTACGATGGATCTAAGCTGGGTGGTAGTGGCCTGGTGCTGCCCTCTACCACTGGGAGTGCTCTCAGCACCGTTGCAAACACGTCGGTGCCGACCACTGCTGGGACGCCGCTGTCTGCTGCTACCCCGCTTCCTCCCGCTACCAACGCGATTCGCTGGGTTCATGGCAGCCGCACGCTAGGGGATCTCGAGTTCGGTCGGGTGAGGTTCCGAATTACCGATGTCGCGGCGTTCCTTGGCTCGTTTACCGACAGTACATTTTGTCTGGAGAGTACCGGCGGCGATACCAGTGATATTTCCACCAAGGATAACAGCTGGCGCTACTACGAGCCCGAGACCAAATGTTTCGGAACCTTCGGCGGAACGGGAAGCTCAGCGCTCGTGTCCAAACAGACTCTGTTCGTCAATGGTAGTTCCAGTGGGGGATCGTTCCTCAGTCCGGGCGATGTAATCGGCTGGCGAGTTACCTTCACCAACATCAGTGGTGGTCCACTTAGCAGCGTTGCAATCAGTGATACTCCAGTGAGCAACGTTACCCTGGTCGAACCTCTGAGCCAGCCGCTGTGCCCCTTTGCGAGCTATGACGCTAGTCCCTCCGGGCCGCTCTACGTTGCTGGTTCGGCTAGCGCTGGAGCCGCGACCTGGACCAACCTTGCCTCGTTGGCGAATGGGGGATCGTTCAGTGTGTCGCTGTGCGGTGTGGTTTCTCCCGCTGCGCTATCCGGCGCTGTCGTCAGTAATACCGCCTCGGCCACCTACACGCTCGCCGATTTGACTAGCGAGACCCAAACCTCGACTGCCTCGGGCACGGTTGGGGCCGGGCTGGTTGACGGGACGGTGTTTGAAGATGTCGATGGAGATGGCGATCCTTTTGACCCCGACAGTGGTATTGCCGGGGTGACGGTTTCTCTGTGGGCAGACAACGATCTTAGCGCCGCGGTTTCGGCGGGCGACACTTTGGTGGCCTCAACCGTAACGCTTGGCGACGGTAGCTATCAGTTTGTGGGTGTCATTGCCGGCAGCTATATCGTCGTCGAGACCGATCCCGTCGGCTTTAACAGCTCTGCCGACTCTGACACCGCTGCCGGAGCTTGTGCGGTGGGCAACGGTTGCAATGAGACCGCTGTGACTTTGGCGCTGGCCGGCTCAAGCCGCGGAAATCTATTCTTTGATCAGCCGCCGGTAGACCTGTCTATAGTTCAGTCCGATAGCCCCGACCCGGTAGCGGTGGGTGGAACTGTCACTTATAGCCTACTAGTGAGCAACGTCGGTCCGGATGCGGCTACCAACGTCGTGGTAACCGATACGCTCGATACCAACACGACTTATCTAAGCGATACTGGCGGCTGCAGCCTCTCGCTAGGGGTGCTTAGCTGTAATCTCGGTACTATTGCAGCCGCGGGTTCGGTTGGCTTTGATGTGACCGTATCGGTAAACGTAGCGGCGCCAATCGCGGGTGTTGTGCAAACCGCTCCGTGTGACGGTAGTGAAGATCTGTGCAACTTGCTGTTGGTGTCTGCCGACGAGGCCGATGCCAATGCGGCTGACAACAGCTCGAGTGAACCGAGCAATGTTGTCGAGTGTGTGACCGCCGCGGATTGCAGCGATGGCGTTGTGTGCACCGTCGATGCCTGTGTCGCCAATCAGTGTCAGTTCACAGCCAGCGACGCGCTGTGCGACGATGCGCTGTTTTGTAACGGCGCCGAGAGCTGCGATGGGCTAAACGACTGCCAGGCCGGTACTGCTCCGGTGATAGACGACGG
>CAZPPZ010000020.1:22220-22328 GCA_964588545.1 uncultured Myxococcales bacterium
GCTGCGATGGGCTAAACGACTGCCAGGCCGGTACTGCTCCGGTGATAGACGACGGAGTGGTCTGCACTCTGGACAGCTGCGATGAGGTGAACGACACGGTTGTCCATG
>CAZPPZ010000020.1:22428-25327 GCA_964588545.1 uncultured Myxococcales bacterium
CGCCCAACGATGGTTTTTGCGACGACCAGGCTTTTTGCAACGGGTCCGAGACCTGTGATGTGATCAACGACTGCCAGGCCGGGACCCCACCGACGCTTAGTGATGGAGTGGGCTGCACGGATGACAGTTGTGACGAGGTGAACGACACGGTTGTCCATGCGCCCAACGATGGTTTTTGCGACGACCAGGCTTTTTGCAACGGGTCCGAGACCTGCGATGCGCTAAACGACTGCCAGGCCGGTACTGCTCCGGTGATAGACGACGGAGTGGTGTGCACTCTGGACAGCTGCGATGAGCTGGCAGATGCGGTGGTGCACACGCCGAGCGACGCGCTGTGCGACGACGCGCTGTTTTGTAACGGCGCCGAGAGTTGCGACGGGCTAAACGACTGCCAGGCCGGTGTGGCGATCGACTGTAGCGACGGCTTTGTATGTACGGTTGATAGCTGTGACGAGACCGGCGATTTGTGTGTCAGTGATAGCGTGTCGTGCGTGTGCGGCGATGGTGAGGTATTCCCTCCCGAGCAGTGCGATCCACCCGATGCGCTGACCTGTGACGTCGACTGCACGCTGCTGGCTGCTACCACGACCACGAGTAGCACTACGACGCAGTCATCAACGACGACGACTTCGATTACGACGACGACGGTGCCCTGTGGCAACGGCAGCATAGATCCAGGCGAAGAGTGTGATCCGCCAGATGGCATTACCTGTGATCCCACCTGTCAGTCTATCCTCTGCGGTGACGGGAATTTGCAGCCCGGTGAGGCCTGCGACGATGGCAACGTCCTCCCGGGTGATGGTTGCAGTGCGGATTGCCAGCTCGAGCAGAAATTCTGTCTGCCAGGCAGGAACGTCGCGGTTGGAGGTGGTGCGAATCGGGTCGCCTTCGTGTCAGACGTAGACTGGCTGGGCAGCAACTCCGATGGTAACGAGGAGATATTCTTCTTCGACAAGAAAGTTTTTGATAAAGCGGTCAAGAAGCGTGTCCGCAAGGGAGAGATCAAACAGATCGTAGAGAGCCAGCTCTTGGCAGACAACGCCGCGGATTTCTTTGAGCAACTCACCGATACGTTGGCCCCCGTGGTCAATGAGGCTCCGACTATCAGTCGTACCGGGAGAATGGTGGCATTTGTCTCGAGCGGTGACCTGCTGGCTGATGGTAGCAACGCCGACGGCAACCGCGAGATTTTCAGGATGGATCGCAAGAAGCTTGCGAAGCAGGATCCTGCTGCGCTTCGGCAGGTTACCTCTAGCAGTGGTGTCGATAATCTCAATCCAAACCTGCGTGCCTCACGTGGTCGCATTCTAGTCTTCGACTCTCCGGCGAATCTGGTGCCAGATCATTGTGTGGGCGGCCGTACCGACTTGGACGTGTGCAGCAGCAATGCTGATTGTGTTGATACTGGTGGTGATAATGGCGTTTGTGGTAACCCCGAGCAGAATCGTGAATTATTTATATGGATCGAACGGGCTGCACTTGGTTCAGGCCTAGCCCTGCGGCAGATAACCGCGGCGCCGAGTGGTGACAGTTCGGTTGGTCGCAGCGTGAACTTCAATACTCGCGCTACGGCCTTCTCGAGTACTGCCAATTTCCTTGGCAACAACCCGGATGGTAATTCGGAGATTTATCGAATTCTGCGCAAGTTCGAGACTCTCGTGCCGATTACTAGCGTCGATGTGGCGGATGGGGAAAGCTCGCAACCAGCGCAGAGCAGACGCAGGCGTATAGCGTTTGTTAGCACCGCGAGTTTGGATGCGACCGCCGACAATTCCGATGGCAACAATGAGGTGGTGCTGTGGCGTGAAACTGCTCCTCCTAGTTTCCGGCAGTTCAATAGTACGGCATCATGCGCCAACGGCTCGCCGTCGATCGATGCACGTGGCCGCTTCGTCGTGTACCACTCCACCTGCGACCTGATTCCATCGCTGGGCAATCCGAATCAGTCGATCTTCATATGGGATGATGTCAAGGGTGGGTTCTTGCCTCTGGTTATCCGCGGGCCTGGCGCTACGGCCAGCGGTGCGCCGCAGGCCACGAGGAGGGCGCGCGTCATCGCGTTCGAGGGTGACGTAGGCGGAGCCAACCCGTCGGTATGCTTCTTCGATACCAAGGACGAGTTGCTAGAGGTCTTGCAGTAACAGCCGCGACGCCGGCTGGGCGGGCTCGGGTCTGTTCAGTCGGTGTCGCTCGCGAAAAACTCGAGCATTCTCGGTGCCACGCGTTCGCGTAGCGTAGCTAGGGCGTTTTCTGGACGAATCATGACGTCGAGTCGCGTTATCAGGCCCGAGTCGTTGATGGTTATTAGATCGATTCCCTGCAGCTGGCAGTCGTCGACGTGGCCGTGAAATTCCAGAGCTAGCTCATTCCCCGAGACCCACTGGCGGTGGTAGGTGAAGTCTTCGATGGTCTCGGCGATTATCCCGAGCAGATGGGACACTACTTGTTTACCTTCGATCCGATTCCAGTATGGTGGCGCTCCCATGCTGACGTCGTCTGACAGAGCCTGCCCTAGTCCTTGGGCATCGCGGTTGTCGACTATCTGCTGCCAGCGTGCAAGAAAAGTATGGGCGTCGACCTGCATGTTGTTACCTCGATTTGCTGACTAGTTCGGAGACTGTCTTCATGGATGCACGGATCTTTTCTACTGTCTTTACAACTATTTTCATCGCTGAGCTAGGAGATAAGACGCAGCTCGCGACACTTCTCTATGCCGCCGAGAGAAATAGCCCTAAGATGACGGTGTTTCTCGCGGCGGCATCGGCGTTGATTGCAACAACTGCGGTTGGCGTAGTCGCGGGCGCGGCGATAGCCGAATTCCTCAGCCCAAAAGTGCTGCGTTGGGTGGCCGGTCTGGGGTTTATCGGTATTGGCGCGTGGATGCTGATAGCCCCGGAGT
>CAZPPZ010000021.1:0-25007 GCA_964588545.1 uncultured Myxococcales bacterium
ACATCTCCGATCGCGCAGCCCGGCCGGGCGTTGGGCCCGGCCGCGTTGGGCGGGCCTCCGGCACAGACCAGGCTGAGGTTGCAGACCCCACTGGGGCAGTCCGGCGAGCCGGTGGTGCAGGTTTCACCGCTGGGGCAGTCGACGTCGAAACGGCAGCGCGTCGCTGTAGTTGCGCTGCAGGTGCCGGTACACATGTCGCCGTCGAGCGGGCCACCGTCGCAGAAGCCACCGCACATCGGACAGGGCACGGTGTTGGTTACGCCCAGGTGAACCTTGGAGAACTGCTGGACGAACGACTCATGCTCGCCGGTTATGATGTTCTGAGTGCCGAAGACACTGAAGCGGAACTCGTTGACCACACAAACCGCGGTGCCGCCCGAGGAGATCGGCAGCGGGTGGCCGTTGGGAATGATCAGGCAGCTCTGAGAACGGTCGCACTGGCCACGGCAGATGTCGCCGCCGCTGCAGTCGCTCTGGCTCGAGCACAGCCCGGTGGGGGCTCCGCCGCCAGCCGGGTAACACTGGGCCTGGCACTGGCTCTCGTCGCTGCAGAAAGTGCCCGCGTTTAAGTTGAAGCTGTCGCAGATGAAGCAGTCAGAATTGCTGCTAGCGCCGTTGCCGTTGCCGTGGCTGTCGCAGCTAGTGCTACTCGAGGCATCCCAGGAGCAGGTCGGCAGCTGTGGTCCTATGGTGTCGCAGATCGAGTCGGTAGTAGTAGCGCCGCCGGCGACATCACATTCGAAACCGTTCATCGAGCTACAGTCGCAGTTGCTTACCGTCATGATGTAACCGGCCTTGTCGGTCACCCCTGAGTTGTGGGAGGTGCCGGTCCAGCCGTTGTCGAGGTCGGCGGTGAGGCCCTCGGCCATAAAACGCATGCGCACTACGTCGCCGCAGGTGCACTCGTAGAGGTCGCCGGGAGGCAGACAGGCACCCGGGCAGGCGGAATCATCGGCACCGTCGCACTCCTCACCGAGTAGCGCAAAGGGGTTGGGAAGCTGGTTGACTACGCCGTCGCCGCACACGCCACGCTCTGGCGGATAGGCCGCTTCAACCAGTGAGCGGCCGGCGAAGAGTCGAGCCGCGGGGTTTAGGTTGCTGTCGGTACACTCGCGCGCCGCGGCTACCAGGCAGGAGTTGGCCGAGGCAATATCCACGGTTCCGCCTACGCCGTTGCCGCACAGATCGAGTTCGAGAATAGCAGCATCGGTGCACTTGGAGGCCATGTCACTGCTGAGTTTTGCCTCGGTCTTGGCTATCTTAGCGGCAAGCTTGGCGTCGTCGCTGGTGCAGGTAGCCGGGTCGCCGAGAGTCTTGCCGTCGAGGATGCTCTTGCGGCACTTGACGATGCCCTTGTAGGTGGTTGACACTAGCTTCTGTACGTCTTTGCTGATGGTCTTGAGACAGCCCTGGGCTTCTTTGGAGATGCCGCTGGCACTGCTGAGACTGCCGTAGATGAGGTCGATGATCTGGTTGGAGGTGGGCTCGGTCAAACTTGCGGTACACTCACCAATCTGCGAGGCCACGTCGATGGGGGCACCCAGCGCAGAGTCACAGAATGGCCCAGGGAAGCCGATCGCGCGCAGGTCGAAGTTGCGGGCCTTGGCACCGGCGCTGCACTTTTCGAAAGCGTTGCCCAGAGGCGGGCAGGCCGCATCCGAGATACATTCTATATCTTGCGATACCGCGCATACGCTCTTGCACTTCTTAGCTGTCGAAGCGGCGAGTTTGGCCTTGACAGAGTTGATTTTGGTGATGCTCTTAGCACTGGGGCAAGCGCCGGGGGTCTTACCACTGATGTCAGCGTCACGGCACTTGGCAGTTTCCTTGAGGATGGTCTTGTTGATCTTCTCACCGCCCTTACCCAGAGTGGCGGCGCATTTGGACTCATCCTTGCTCACCAGCGCCGCTGCTTGCGCCGAATGTACCCCCGCCACGAGCATGGCGAAGGCACCAATCACGATAAAAGCCGCGGCGGTGTTCCTTACTGGCGACATAAACTTATCTCCTCCTCTGCGTTTGTACGCTTGGCCGAGTGCACGCTGACGGGCCTACCCCGGCCACGAGCATCAGCTGTTGCCGCCATCTGCTAGAGCAACCAGTGTATTCTCGAAGAAAACACGGCGGGCGCTCCCAGGTAGACGGACTGGTAGCTGCTGTAACCGTATGAGACTAGGCGGAATCTTGTCAAGGTCGAAACTCGGCATCTTGCAAAGCTCAGCACACTACGCACAGCACCCCTGCAAAAGGGGGGGGCGATCACACCCGTATGGGGGGCAGGCCTAGCGCTTGCGAGCGCTGCGTGCGGCAACACCCAAATGAAGCAGGTGGGGGCGACACTAGTAGCTGCTAGCCGACTGATACTGAATGGCGACTCGCGCCGGTCCCGGTAGTCCAGTGGCACCGTTTACGCCAGGACTGCCGGTAGGCGGTATGCAGAAGGTCGAGACCAGTACTGGGTCGCTGATGCTGGGGCTACCGTTGGCCACGATCGGATTGAGGAAGCAGGGGCGCGCCTGCGAGATCGTACAGTTGCCGCAGGAGCCTGGCGAGCCGTCGCCGCAGGCGGCATCGATGGCTCCGCAGTCGGCGTCGCTTAGACAGGTTAGAAAAGGTTTGCCGTTGGCGCGAAACACGCCATCGCAAAACGCGATGTTGGGGCCGTCGCTACACTCGGCTTGATTACCCGTGGTGGCGACGCAACCGGCTACTACATCGGCGCAGGCGTTAGGCTGGCGGTTAGCACCACCGCCGGGGACGCTGCAGGTGCCGGCACCGACGGCAGCACAGTCGGCATCGGCATTACAGGGCAGCGAGGTATCTCCGCTACAGACCGCACAGGCGCAATCGAGAGAGCCGAGCGGGAAGTCACACTTGGTGCCGAAGGGCATGGCGCTGCTCTGAGTGGTGAGCGCCAGGTTCAGCGCCAAGCCGCTGCCCGAGATGTTTTGCCCCAGCGATGGCACACAGTCTAGGCTAAGGCCTTCGCCCGGCGCGAAGGTCGCGTCGAAACCTTGCACGTCACAGGGCAGCCCATCGCGGGTTCCGCCGTCACAGCTGCCTTCGCTGATACCATCGCGGGGGGTCAGATCGCCGACACAGAGCGGACAGGGTTTGGTTTGGCTTATACCGCTGTGGACCACCGCTCGCGCCTGCAAGGTAGTCTGCTGTTCACCGCTGACGTCGATGTCGACACTGCCGGTGATATCACTGATCAGGCTGTTGAGGATGCACACCGGCGTGTTGCTGGCCGAGGCCGGGTAGGGCGGTCCCAGGTAGTAACCACAGCTGCCCGATCCAGGGCAGGCTGGGTCAGTGGTGAAAGGCACGGCGCATTCTACCGTCGGATTTGATTCACAGCGCACAAAAGCCTGGTACTGGCCGCCGACGTCGGCGACCCCGTTGATAGTGCAGTTGCCGCAGGGTGGCGAGGGGTTGGCACAGGCGATGGCCATGCTGATCTCGTAGCGGTCGACTAGATCTTGGCCGTGACCGACGCCGTTCCAGCCCGCTTCGAGCAGGGTTGCGCTTGCAGGGCCTGAAGCGTTAGCGCCCGCGAGGATGGTTGTGGTCAAAGCAGTCGGGCAGATAGTTGGCGGCAGCTCGTAGTTGGCAGGCATGGCGATGTCGCCGCTAGCGTTGGTCTGGGCGTCGAGACAGGCGCTGAGGTTGGCCAGGCTGCTGGTATCGCAGGAGTCGAGGTTAGCCAGGGTGGCTGCGACGCAGGACTTGGTGATGCCGCTGGCGGCCTTGGCTGTGGCCTTGGCGATCTTGCCCTTGGGGTCTGCGCTGGCACAGCCGGTCTCGGCTACCGACATGGCACCGCTCTTGTCGGCGCTGTCTTGGCACTTGGTGCGATCCTTGAGGATGGTCTTTAGCAGCTTGCCATAACCCTTGCCGATGGCCTGATGGCACTTCTGATCATCCTTGCTGGCCATGGGTACCCCAGCCGGGCTTCCCTGGATATTGGCGGTGAGGGTCTGGGCGAGGTCGCCCGCGTAACAGGCCAGGCAGCTGCCGAGCTCGGTGTAGCTGGTAAGCGGATTGGGCAGTCCCAGGCTGCTGCCACAGGGGTCCGGGCAAGAGATGAACAGCAGTCGGATGTTGTCGTTGATGCCCGAGTCGATGCACTTTTGAATCTGTCCGGTGATCTTGGCCTGGGCCTTGGGGAACTTGTTCTTGGCGTCGGCCTGGGCCAGGTCGTTGCAGTTGACGGCGGCCATGACCTTGCCACTGTTGCGGCCCTTGTGGCATCCACTGGTGATTTTCTGGGCGGTGCCAATCGCTTTAGAGAAATTCTTGGCAATACCCTTGCGGCATTTTAACTCGTTCTTGACAAAGGCACCTTGACTGGTTCCTGCTGTTGCCAGTACCAGCGCAAAAGTGGCCACGACGATGTTTCGATACGCTTTCATAATTCGCTGCCCCTGCCGGCAAGCCTAGGCTGCCCTCTGTGCGGCTGTCAAGGGCGGATCCGATCGACGAGCAAACGCTCCGGCCCCCGGCACTAGGAAAATGCCGGGGGCCTTTCTCGCGTTAGCCAACTACTCCTAGAAGAGCAGTTCGGTAAGCATGTCGGTGCCTAGACGAACAGGTCCAGGTGATCCGGTAATGCCGTTGAGCGACGCGTTGCCGGTAGGTGGCAGGCAGAAGGTCGACACCAGCAGTGGGTTGTCGACATCGGCCACACCCTGGTCGAGGATGGGATCGAGGAAGCAGGCCCTGCGTCTGCTAATCGTGCAGTTACCACAAGAACCCGGTCCGCCATCTCCGCAGATGACGTTTACGGTGCCGCAGTCGGAATCGGTGACGCAGCCTATGTAGCCCTCACCGTTGACGTCGAGTTCGCCGTCGCAGAAAGTGTTGTCCGGTCCGCTGGCGCACTCACCCTTGTCGTTGCCAATGTCGTTGCAGGCAAAACCTGTGCACTGGTTGGGGACACGCGAGGTGCCGCTGCCAATCGAAGTACAGGTTCCCAGTCCGTTTGCCGCGCACTCTGCATCGTCGCGGCAGGGGATGGCGGCGTTGCCCGAGCACTGCCCGCAGAAGCAGCTGAGGAAACCCAGCGGCGAGTCGCAGGAGTTAGACGCTGCCAGCGCTGTCGTCCCGGTGGTCAGATCCAGCGGCAGAACCAGGCCTGTGCCCGAGATGTTTTGCGAGAGTGCGGGGGGACAGTCCAGGCTCACTCCGAGGTTTTCAGCCGCCGGCGCAAAGGTCGCGCTGAAGCCTTGGATGTCGCAAGGGCTGCCGTCTTTGGCACCGCCCGAGCAGGTGCCGTCTTTGATGCCGTCTTTAGCCGTATCGAAGTTGCCGCAGACACCGTTGACGGTACCGGCGGGGTCGTTGCAGTCGCGATTGCGCGCGCAGGACTGTCCGGCTTTGCTCAGCGGTGCCGTGCAGGTGCCGCCGCAGACCGGGCAGGGCTGGGTCAGATTGACGCCGAGGAACACCCGCGTGCGCAGGTCGAGGCTCAGCAGGCCCGCTCCGGTATCGGGGTTGGCTGTACCGGTGATATCACTGTTCATCACGTTGACCGAACAAGTGGGGTTGTTACCGGTCGAGGTGGGCAGCGGCGGGGTGAGAATGTACTTGCACTGAGCGCCGCCGCAGATTGGATCGGAAACAAACGGCGCAGAACAGGGAATGCTGAAGTCGTTCTCACAGCGCGTGAAGTCCGAGTACTGTGGCGCAGCCGCAGCCAGCCCACTGATAGTACAATCGCCACAGGGTGGGCTCGCGGCGCACGATAACGCTGCGCCTACGGTGTAGTTGTCGGGAATGTCGACGAGGTGGGCAATACCAGTCCAGCCGAGCTCAAGGAACGAGCGGGTGTTGGTCAGCCCAGCTCCCAAGGTGGTGCTGTTGCCCGCCATGATGGTCGAGTTGAGCTGTACCGGGCAGATAGTTGGCGGCAGCTCGTAGTTGGCAGGCATGGCGATGTCGCCGCTAGCGTTGGTCTGGGCGTCGAGACAGGCGCTGAGGTTGGCCAGGCTGCTGGTATCGCAGGAGTCGAGGTTAGCCAGGGTGGCTGCGACGCAGGACTTGGTGATGCCGCTGGCGGCCTTGGCTGTGGCCTTGGCGATCTTGCCCTTGGGGTCTGCGCTGGCACAGCCGGTCTCGGCTACCGACATGGCACCGCTCTTGTCGGCGCTGTCTTGGCACTTGGTGCGATCCTTGAGGATGGTCTTTAGCAGCTTGCCATAACCCTTGCCGATGGCCTGATGGCACTTCTGATCATCCTTGCTGGCCATGGGTACCCCAGCCGGGCTTCCCTGGATATTGGCGGTGAGGGTCTGGGCGAGGTCGCCCGCGTAACAGGCCAGGCAGCTGCCGAGCTCGGTGTAGCTGGTAAGCGGATTGGGCAGTCCCAGGCTGCTGCCACAGGGGTCCGGGCAAGAGATGAACAGCAGTCGGATGTTGTCGTTGATGCCCGAGTCGATGCACTTTTGAATCTGTCCGGTGATCTTGGCCTGGGCCTTGGGGAACTTGTTCTTGGCGTCGGCCTGGGCCAGGTCGTTGCAGTTGACGGCGGCCATGACCTTGCCACTGTTGCGGCCCTTGTGGCATCCACTGGTGATTTTCTGGGCGGTGCCAATCGCTTTAGAGAAATTCTTGGCAATACCCTTGCGGCATTTTAACTCGTTCTTGACAAAGGCACCTTGACTGGTTCCTGCTGTTGCCAGTACCAGCGCAAAAGTGGCCACGACGACCCCCGGAAATATAATAAACCTACGCATTGACTCCTCCTGCTTCCGCCCAGGTCAACGAGCGGTGGCACATTATCACGCAGCTGCGCGCTAAAGATTCTGATCAGACACTAATGTTTGGGCCGGAAAACTGTCAAGAGGAATTCTGTAACGCAAGCGTCAAGCGTGCACGATAACCCCCCAAACAGGCCATTTGCTGAAGTATTGGTCGAGAATACTTGTCGATTAAAGGGCGGCGCAGGGCAAAAACCGTTGACGCCATGGCTAGCTCCGGCAAGAATTACTAGTTAGTCGCAGCCACGGCGTACAGCGTTGAATCATCGCTGTATGTTTGCGTTGCCAGTGAAATTTTCCCTTAAACAGAGGAGCCGAAATGAAACAGCAGATTGCGCAAGTGTACAGCACCTGCGGGTGGTGGCCACATATTTTTTCCCTGACCCTAGCGTTTGTAGCCCTGACGGTGCTTCCCGGCAGTGTCGCGGTGGCGCAGGCGGGGGGCTTGACCTGCCGCAAGGTGGTCGCGCCTGAAGCCAGCGGTGAGGGTCGCAACGCTTTAAAGGGCTCGCGGGCGCGTTGCCACGCGGATGAATTTCTCACCGGTGGCACCTGTTATCCTGAGGTCAGGCCGGAGGAGGATGGCAGCTGTCAGACCTCGGCGATGGGAATCATCCAGACTCTAGCCGACTCACCAGGGACCACCGCCGGGGCCTTCTTTACCTGTATGCAGACCGGCGGAAGCGACTGCCACGTTGAAGAACGTACTCGCGCCATGGCGATCTGCTGCAAGATCGAGCAGTGAGAGAGTAGACAGGCCCATCCCTTTTCCGGGATGGCGAGAAGAGAAAAGGCGCAGCCTCTCGGCTGCGCCTTTTCTCTATCAGTTACTCGATTGTTCCGCTGCCTAGAACTGCCAGGTCAGCATGAAGCTGGTCTCTGAACGGCCGCGGCTGCCACCGGCGAGGAACCAGGGATCAAAGATCTGACCGGTGTCGACGTCGTCTTGGTTACGGTGGCCTTTGTAGGCGTCCCAGGGAACCCCTGCCCAGATAAGCCGGGTAGAAACGTTGACGGCGATGTCCGGGGTGACAAACCAGTCCACGCCCATGGCCATCTCTTGCGAGTAGCTGTTGACCGGATCAATCAGGTATATGAGCGCCGGTACCACCGAGCCGCCTCGATAGAAACCGATGACCGCCAACGTGCCGAGCAGCTCCCACTGGTGGATGGTGTCACGCGTTCGTGGGTCGCCGTTGGCGTCGGTAGGACGCGCCAGCTTTAGACTGTCCAGCGGTCCGAGCAAACCCCAGTTCTCGCCGGGCAGCAGGTGCACCAGCTCGCCGGTATTTGGATCTACACCACCGCAGTTGACCTTTCTCGAAACCGTCATTTTCCCGGCGTCGCCGACGGTGCCGGCCTGATCAATGCAGCGGCGGTGCTCCATGTTGATGAGGTAGTGCCAGAAGAACTGGCCGGTTACGAAGAATGTGGTTTTTTTGTTGAGCGCACGGATCCAGGTCGGACGGTCAAAGGCCAGCATGCCCTTCCACATGTTACGCTTGGAGATGCCGGCTAATAGTGCCGGGCCGCCGGGCGAGCCGGAAAAGGTCGTGCGCTTGTTGCCATCGTAGAAAGGCAGGTCGAAGTCGATGATGGTCTCCAAGCGCCACACGGTTTGCGTCCAGTTGGATTCGAAGAAGTTGAGCGATGCGCCAACGGTGTGGACATAGGGTGCGAAGTACTCGAGGCACAACTGACCACGGGCGTTGGGATCGGCAAAAATACTGTTAGGGTCGCCTTTGAGCTTCCGGCAGAAATCGACGTTGTTCATCATCGTTCCGTCGGCCGAGCGCGTCTGCCCGTCAATGTCCTTGCCGCGTACCAGCGCTACCGGAGAACCGTCGGGGCTGAAGCGCTGATAGAGGTAATTGATAGTCCACTCGTATCCGCCCTGGGTTATGAAGTGGAAGCGCACGCCGAACTGACTGTTCTCGATAGGGTTACGGTGCCAATCGCCACGCTCGAACAGCTCGGTGTTCTTGAACAGCGAGCACTTGGCGCGGCTGGTATCGGTGGGGTCTTCGACGCCGCAAAAAGACTTGTTTTGCAGCACGCCAGTACCGAAGGGGTTCTCCAACGGGTTGGTGAGATTGACGCCCCAAGGCCTGGGCTGGAAGGCGACTTTGCCGGGATGCCAGTCGCCGGGATTCCAGTAGAACTCCAAGAAAGGCTGCGACAGCGGGCCGAGCTGGCGGAAGTCCCACAGCCCCTTGATCATCCAGAAGGGCTGGCGAATTTCGTCGAAGCCGAAGCCCGGCGGCGGTAGTTCCTGGAAGAAGTGCCAGCTCAGATCCAGAGTGTTGGCACGATCGAGCATGCGGAAACCGTCGGTTTCGCCCCAGACGATCTGCTGCTTGCCCATGCGCATGGTCAGCGGCAGGTGCTTGAAGTACAGGTCGATGTAGGCTTCACGCACGCGATTGTTGAATTTCAGGTTGTCACGAGTGCCCTTGTCGATGCTGCTGAGACTGCGCTCCTCGTTGGAGAGCGGATCTCCCTGGAAGTCGAGGCCTCCGTGGATACCACCGGGCTGGATGTCATAGATCCCATCGTAAATGCCTCGGTAGAGCATGAAAATGTCGGAGCGGTCTAGCCACGGCACTTTGTACTTGCCAAAGGCTTTGCCGCGTTTGAGCCACTTCCACTCAAAGCGCAGCTTGAGCTCGTTGCGCTGCATGATGAACGCGAACTGGTCGATGTCTCGATTCCGGACGATGTTGACGCTGCGTATTCGCCCGGCAAAATCCGCGTCTCCGCCGAGTAGCTTGCCCCGGTACAGGGCGCTCGCACTTGGCGGTGCCACGGTCGCGAAAACCACAAACGCGGCAAGAAAAGCAACAACCCCCAAAACTCGTCTCATGAACACGCCCCCACGCTCGGACAGGATAGAATAGAGCGTGATCAGCTATCACCTCTGACGGGGTGGTTCAAGACCCTGGCGGGTCAGTGCCGTCGAGCGGTCCGATTGAGTCGCGGGCGCCACTGCGGCGTTTGCCGTGGCGGCCAACCATGGCTAGGGAACTGGCCAGACTAGCGGTCTAAGGCCGCGCTGTGCTGGGGAGAGGGAACGGGTCCGGTGGCCCGGCCGGTCTTCAAAACCGCGATGTCGGCCTTTACGGTCGGCGGAGGGTTCGACTCCCTCCCCTCTCCGCCAGTGAGCCGCGAGCTGGCGAGCGGCGAACAATCGCTGTCGCTTAGGGGCAGGCCGCCGCTCAGCGCCGAGAAGTTTGCTTCTGGCGAGCGGCGAACAATCGCTGTCGCTTAGGGGCAGGCCGCCGCTCAGCGCCGAGAAGTTTGCTTCTGGCGAGCGGCGAACAATCGCTGTCGCTTAGGGGCAGGCCGCCGCTCAGCGCCTAGGCCCAGCCTTTCTGTTTGCCGTAGAAGATCGGTCCGCCTAGGTGCATTGAGAAGCCGATGCCGAAGACGAAGGCCAGATCACACTCCTCTTCGGAGCCAACGATCTTGTTCGCTAGCAGTTCACTGGCGGTGACAAACAGTGCACGCATGCAGCGCTCTTCGATCTCCTCATCGCTGGCAACACGGTTGCCGCGTTCGCCAGCCAGGTCGGCCAGCCCTGCCCACTCGCCACTCTTGCTCGCGCCGTCGTAGTCGTAATAGCCGGCACCGCTCTTGACGCCAAAACGGCCAAGTTCACGCATCTTCCACACCAACGGCTCGGTCTGCGGCGGCTTTTCAGCGGCGATGGTGTCGAACATCCCTGCGGCGATGTCGAGACCGGCCTGATCGCCAAGCTCGAAGGGTCCCATTGGCAGCACGTTCTTGCGGATCGCCGCGTCGATGGTCTCGATCGGTGTGCCCTCACGGTAGAGCTGCTCGGCGGCGGCAAAATAGGCGGCGAGGCCGGCATTTACCAGAAAGCCGGGCGAGCCATCACCGAGCACCACCGGGGTTTTGTTGATAGAACGGACGAAAGCGTGGGCTGTGGCCACGGCGTCGGCACTGGCCTCGTCGCTGCGGATTATCTCGACCAGCTGCATCATCGGGTGTTCGGCCGGGCTGAAGAAGTGCAGGTTTACGAAGTTGGCACTGTTGCCGCCGCTCTCGGCGAAGTAGCCGGCCAAAATCCCCGGGCCCATCGAACTCGAGTTGGAGGCAACCAGGGCATCTCGGTTGAGGACTCTGCCCAGCTCCCTGTAGAAATCCGCTTTTAGTTCGCGATTCTCCATGCGCGCCTCGATGACTAGATCGCAGTCAGCCAACGCCGATACGTCTTCGGCAGCGATGGTAACGCTGGCTACTTTTTCGGCCACCTGTTCTTCGCTGATGCGACCTTTCTTGACCTTGCGTGCGTACTTGGCCGCGAGCTTCTCAGCTACGCCCTCGGCAAACTTCGCCAGGGGAACATGGCCTACGACCTGGTAGCCGGCTTCGAGGGCCAGCCAGCCGATCGCGTTGCCCATGTAGCCGTCGATGCCATCTACTCCTATTTTCACCAACTTACGGGCTTTTCCCGGAAAATCCTTGGGCAGACGCTGGGTGTTTTGGTGGGTGAAGAAGAAGCGCATACCGGCCTTGGCTTCGGCCGAGGTGGCGACTTCGAGGAAAGCGTCGCGCTCTACTTCGAGGGCCTGCTCTAGCGGCAAGCCCGCGCCGGCGATGATGACGTCCAGGGCCACGTACGGGGCCCTGGGGTTAGCCCGACCGCTGGTAGCTTTCTGTATGGTCGGCAGCACCAGCGGCTTTAACGATTCGGCATTGGCGAGATCAGCCGGCAGCGTGCGGTCGATGCCGGGCAGGGTGTTCAAGAGAAAATTCTCGGCGAACTGGTCGACATCCTCGTCCTCGCCAATGACGGCGTCGATCATCTTGATCTCGGCTGCCTGTGCGGCGCGGAAGTTCTTGGCCTGGAGGATAGCGCTGAAGCCGGCGTCGCCGCCGATTGGGTCGGCGGCGTTTAGCAGGCCGCTGCGCCGTGGCATCCGCTGGGTGCCGCCGAGTCCGGGGAAGATATTGAGGCGGATCTCGGGAAAGCCCAGCGTCGACTTGGCAGTCGCGATTATTCCCGCGCAGGCTAGCGCCAGCTCGTAGATGCCGCCGAGAGCGAAGCCATCGACCACCGCGAGCCAGGGATAGGGGCTGTTTTCGATGGCGAGTAGCTCTTCGTGACCCTTGTCGATCAACTCGGTGAGGGCCGCGCGGTCGGCCTTCATCAGCTCGCCGATGTTGGCGCCGGCACCGAGTCCGAAACGGTTGCCCTTCATGATCACACCTTTTAGCGGGGTAGCGGTGTGGATCGCGTCGAGCTCGCGGTGGAGCTTGGCGGCGTCGGCGATAGCCGCCGTCGAGAGCGTGTTCATAGCTCCGGAATCGAAGCTTACCCAGGCTATGCCGTTACGGATCTCGTGCGAAAAATTTCCCGAAGAATTCCCCATGGTTTCACTCCTGTCAGTTGCGCGGCTTCGCCAGTGCGACCTTCGCATAGCCCGGCGTCTGCTCGATTGTCAATCTCGGCCGCAGCTCTAGGGCCAGAACAGCAGGTTGAAGGGGGTGAGCCCGGGGTAGATGGGCTGAGTGGTAAGTTCGCGGTTGTCGCTGATCGAGAACACCCGCAGGCCGGGGTCAAGGCAGTCGCGATCGGACAGCCACAGCTGGCCGGATTCAGTGATTTCGATGTCGGAGAGTTGCTGAGGGCTGGTGGTCAACAGCGACACCACCGTGCGCTGATCGAAATCGAGCTCAACCAGTGAGGCTACGAAACTATCTGCGGCAACGATGGCGTAAGCACGGCGGCTGCCGAGCATGAAGAAATCGGTGAGATCGCCGCCTAGTTCTTTACCGCTGATGAGAAGACCCTCGGAGCTCAGGGTCTCGGCGTTGATGGCTTCGATGCCGCCATCCTCGAGCGAACTGAACAGCGCCCCAGGTCCGCCAACGTAGATCTTGCCGCTACGCTGGTCATAGACCAGCCCCTTGGTCGCGGCGAAAGGGTTGCTCAGCTGCAGCTCTACCGTGGTGATGACGGTGTCGTTGGCGATGTCGATGACCACTAGGGCGCCGTTGCTGACGGGGCGGAAGAAATTGCTGCGGTCGAGACGCTGTATCGACACGAACAGCCGATCGCCGACTACAACCATTTGGTCCATCTCGGCGAAGCCATCCGCGTCGGCCCAGGCGGATAGATCGATGGTGGCAGTGACAAAGCCAGAGCAGCTCGAGCCCACCGAGGGGTCGATGATGGCTAGGCTCCGGGCATCGTAACGGGTGACGTAGGCCTTCGATGGCGACACCAGAGCGATGTCGTGGGGGTTAGAGCCGGCGCCGACACTGCACTGCCACGCCGTGGCCAGGTCGTTATCGGGGTCGAGCTCTTGGATGTTGTTGGCGCCAAAGCGGTTGACCGCGAACAGGCGGCCCTGTTGTTTGCGAATCACTGCGTCGCCGGCCAAGCGCCCGCGATGGTGGGAAACGACTGAGAAGTCATCGAGACTTATCGCCGCTATGCCACCGCTGACGAAGTCGCAGGAGGCTGTGGCTACCAAGGCTGTGTGCGCGGTGGCGGCGGCGCAGGCAGGTATAGAGTTGCCGACCGCGCCGACGAGCAGGCCCAGCGCGTCGGTGGCAGTGACGGCCGAGTCGGGGCCGTCACCTAGGTCGAGGTCGGCTGCAGCGTCGTAGCCGTCGTTGATGGCCAAGCGCAGCGCCGCCAGAGCATCGCTTGCGCTTATGCGACCGTCGCCGCTGAGGTCGCCGCACAGGGCAGTTGCTGCTAGCGGCAGCACTAGCGTTGCCAGCAGCCCCGTCGCTAGAATCTGGGCAATGTGTTTGGTCACGGTCGAACGCCGTCGTCGGCCGCGCGAGAGTAGCTCAGTGTCACGAAGAAGGCACGGCCTGGCAGCGGGAAACCCAGACGGTCTTGCGAGCGTTGGTCGCTGAGGTTGGCGGCGGCCAGTTTCAGGGCAAAACCCTCTATGCGTGTGAGTTGCAGCGTCAGCGACAGGCTGTGGGTAGTGTAGGCGGCGAGGGCTCGGTCGTTACTTTGGTCGAGAAACACCCTGCCCCGATACCAGAGCTCGTAGTCGAGCTGCCAGCGTGGCTTGGTGAAACTCAGGCGGGCGAATGCTTCTTCGTCAGGCAGAGTGGGGACTTTCTTGTCGCGAAAGTCTAGGATTTTACTGCGATTCTTTGCTCTCTGTGCGGTATAGTTTGCGCTTAGGCTTAGCTGACGGGTGCTGCGTAGCTCCAGCCTCAGCTCGTGACCGCGCACCGAGGTCTTGCCGATGTTTTGTGGTCTAGGGACGCGTGCTCCGCTGGGCAGGAAGACGATTTGGTCATCGATGCGGTTGATGAAGTAGGCGTATTCGAAAGTGCCGTCTTCAAGTACGGTGTTGGGTTTGAGTTCGAAGCGCATGCCGGCGTCCACGCTCAGGCCTTGCTCGGGGTCCAGCCCGGGGTTGGCGGCTGAAAAGCCGTCGCTGCCAAACAACTCATCAAAGCTCGGCGCTCGGAAATAACTTGCCGCGTTAGCCTGCAGCGTGACCTGCTGCCACGCTTGCCAGCGCAGTCCCAGCCGCGGGTCGAGCGAGATCAGGGTCTTATCGGGCACATCCTCTTGCTTGATCGGTACCGGCAGGTTTTCGACACTAAAGTCGTTACGTATCAAGTCGCCACGCAGCTGGGGGGAGAGCGTCAGCCTTGCTCGTGGGATGTAGATTTCATCGCCGAGTGCCAGGCCGAGCCGGTAGCGCTGTTGGTTGCGGGAGGGGCCATTGGCGATAGCCGGGAAGCGTCCCTCGAAGTGCTCATAGGCCGAGTCCATGGCTACATCGAGTAAGTGCCAACGTCGCCAGCTCCAGGCGTGACCCAGCCGCAGGGTAGCCGCGAGTGTGAGGTTCTCGGCGACCTCGAAGGGCAGCCCGAGGTTGGTCTCGATATCCCCACTGGTGCTGGGGTCGCGCAGGGTTTCGTCGAGCAGCGTGAAGTCGGCTGCTGCTCGCAGGCCGCCTGATCCTTGGTAGGCTGCCGAGGCTATGGTGCGAGTCGAGCGGAAGCGCGACACCGTAGATTCTCTGAGCTCAGAGCCCGGCGCACCTTCGTCTTTGTGGTAAACGTCACCGGTCAGCGTCAGCTCCGAACCGTCGGCCAAGGGGCGTCGGTAGCGTAGCAGAACGTCGATAGACTCATGGTCGTTGTTGCGGCGTTTGCGGCTCTGCTTGGGGTCGTCGGGGTTGGCGGGGGTGTCGTCGAAGTCGAAGTCGAAGTCGCCGTCGCTGGTCTTGTAGGTGACAAATGCAGCGACACTACCCTTGTCGACAGCCATCGAGGCTGCCGCAGACGTTTTGAACGAGCCGAACGAGCCGTACGAGAGCGACAGAGCGAGAGAATCCTCGCGGGCGCGCTTGGTGATTATGTTGATGGTGCTCGAGGAGCCGCCGCTGGCCAAACCCAGCGGCGTGAAGCCGCGATATACCTCGATTCTTTCGACGGCATCGATGGGGATGTCGGCGAGATTGACGTTGTTGTTGCTGGCAAGCGACAGAGCGACGCCGTCGAGCAACACCGCTACCTGCGCGGCGGTCGAGCCGCGAACCGACACAGTGGCAAAATCTTCGCGGCCGCCCGAACGGCGTATCTGTACGCCTGCGGCGCTGCGCAGCAGCTCTCCCACGCTCTGATAGCCACGCCAGGCGGCGCTGGTGTCGATGATTTCGACGAAGCCGGTGGTGTCCGCGTTTGACTCGAATCGCGAACGAGAGTCACCGCCGACCACCACCACGGGTGGGGTCACGGGAGTAGTATCGTCGCCAGCAACGGCCGCTGCCGGCGCTGACGCGCCAATAACGATGGCTGTTAACAACGAGAGCGCATGAGTGCGCGGCGGGCGCATCGCCAACAACAAAGCGAGGGGAACCGTAGGGACGGGCAGCGGGGGTGTCAACCGCGACGTTGACAGTCCCCGGCCCGGCTACTATGCACGGGTTTGTGGCTGCGACATCAAGCGACGCCAAGGGTGTGGCCATACTCGGATCGACGGGCTCGATTGGTACCACAGCCCTGGATCTGATCGGCCGTTTCCCCGAACGCTTCGAGGTAGTAGCGCTGGCCGCGGGACGTAGCGCTGGGGTTCTTCGTCAGCAGATCGAGCGTTTTCGTCCGGCGCTGGTTTCGCTTGCCGATGCCGGTGATGCGGCCCAGCTCGCGGAGTCTCTCGGTAGCTCCGGGCCGCGCGTGGTGTGGGGAAGCCAGGGCTTGATTGAGGTCGCGACGGCCGTGGGAGCAGAGATTGTCGTGTCTGCTCTGGTCGGTGCGGTTGGTCTCGAACCCACCCTAGCGGCGATCGACGCCGGTCGCGATATCGGTCTGGCAAACAAAGAAGTCATGGTGATAGGTGGCGAACTGGTGCGTCGTCGCGCCGATGCCGCTGGCGTGCGCGTGCTGCCTATCGACAGCGAACACAACGCGATCTTCCAGGCCCTGCAGGGGCACCAGCGCGAACATCTACGGCGCATCGTGCTGACGTGCTCGGGAGGGCCTTTCCGCGAACACCGAGAAGATCAGCTTGTCGGTGTTACTCGTGAGGACGCACTACGTCATCCCACCTGGAACATGGGAGACAAGATCACCATCGATTCGGCTACGCTGATGAACAAGGGACTCGAGGTGATCGAGGCGCGCTGGTTCTTCGACGTTACTCCGAGCGAGATCGACGTCGTCATTCATCCCCAGAGTATCGTCCATTCGATGGTCGAATACTGTGATGGCTCGGTTATCTCGGTGATGGCGATTCCCGACATGACTATACCGGTGGCCCACGTTCTGGCCTTTCCCGATCTTCTCGACCTCGGCTATCTGACGCGCCTCGACCTCAGTGCGGCGGTTTCGTTGACCTTCTTCGAACCCGACCGTAAGCGTTTCCCTTGTCTCGATCTGGCCTACCGAGCGCTTGCGGCCGGCGGCACCATGCCCGCGGTTAGCAACGCTGCCAACGAGGTCGCGGTCCGCCGTTTTCTCGATGGCGACATCGGTTTTACCGACATCGCCAAGATCATTTCTGCGGCGATGGTCGACCACCATGCCCAACCCTACGATTCGGTAGAGAATCTACTGGCCGCCGACGCATGGGCGCGCGGCCATGCGGCGGCTTATTGTTGCGACCGTGCGGCCGTCCAGGCCTGAGTGATGTCACTTTCGCATCTGGCCTATCGATCACGGCGGCTACTGCCGTATTCGCTGTTGTTGGTAGCCGCCGCGCTCGCTCTGCGTCGGCTTGGTGACTTCGACACCTGGTGGCATCTGGCCGCCGGCCGTTGGATCGTCGATCACCGCTCGGTTCCGGGGTTGGATACGCTGTCGTACACCGTGCTCGATCACCGTTGGATCAACCTGCAGTGGCTCTACGATGTGGCGCTTTACGGACTGTTCAGTCTCGGTGGTGCGGAGCTTCTGGTGCTCAGCGCCTGCGCGGCGTTTACGCTCGCCGTTTGGATTCTCTTCAAAAATCTGAGGCTCTCGCTCGGTGTCGTTGCTTCGTCACTGTTGACTCTGTGGGCGATCGTCCTGGCCGAGGAGCGATTTCTCATTCGCCCCGAAATGGTGTCCTTCGTTTTGCTCGGCTGCGTGTTGTGGCTACTGCGCAGCATGCGCGGCGACGGTGGCCGACGGCTGTGGTTGCTACCGCTGCTGATGCTGCTGTGGGTCAACACCCACGCGTTGTTCGTTGTCGGGATGTTCGCGATCGTGTGTGCTGTCGCTGCTGTGTTGGCTGCTCGCTTGCCACTGTTGCCGCGGACTTGGCGTCAGGCGACTAGCGTTGACGCCGCTGTAGAGAGGCGACTGTTGTTGGCCGCCGCGGCTTCGCTGCTGGCGACGCTCGTCAACCCGTATTTCGTCGATGGCGCTTTGTTTCCCCTCGAGCTTCTTACTCGCATAGATGGCTCGCGCGCGGTTTTTCAGGCCATAGGTGAGTTTCGTTCGCCATTCTCCGGTTACTTTCTCACGCTCTCGATCAGCGCTTATCAGCTGCTGTTCTTTTTCGGTGTCGCAGTGGTGGCGTTGGCTGCGGTGCTCAGTGCCACCGGCTTTGGGCGTGCACGGCGGCCAGGGGTCGACTTCGACTTGGCCAGCGTCGCCATTTTTGTTGCCATCGCCTACGTGTCCACTCTGGCCAGGCGCAATATGGGATTGTTTGCGATCGGCGCCACCCCAGTCATTGCCATGGCGGTTGCGGTGGTTGCCCAGGGGCTGCCGGTTTGGCTACAGCGAGTGAGTGCGCGCGTCGCTGATGTGTTTGCGCCGCTGTTGTTGGGGCTTTGTCTGATCTTCGTCGCGGTCGTCGCGAATAATGGCTACTACCGTTGGAACGCCCAGCCCAACGCTTTTGGACTCGGCGTTTTCGAGGCGAACTTTCCGATCCGCGCGGCTGCTTTTGCCGAGGCCGCGCAGCTGCCCGATGGGCTGTACAATGATTTGACGGCGGGTGGTTATCTGACCTGGCATTCGGGTGTAGGCGGCGGGGTGTTTATAGATGGGCGCCTCGAAGTCTACGACGCGGAATTCTTTTCGGATTACATATCGGCGCTGTCGCGTCCGAGCGCATGGCAGAGTCAGGCCGATGAGTATGGAGTTCAGACGGTTATGCTGTTTCACCGCTGGGGTAACCGACGGATGCTGATGCGTACCCTGCTCTCGGACCGACGCTGGGCGTTGGTGTATCACGACGAGGTTGGTGTCATTTTCGTGCGTCGTGCGGGTAATGAACCAGCCATAGCGCGGGCGCGTGGTCTGTTCCCGCAGTGGTCCGAGAAAACCCGTCGCTCTCTTGCGCGCCGGCATGCGGCCAAGTGGCAGTGGCCGAGTGAACGCGCGGTTGCGTTGCAGAGCTATGCACCGGTGTTGGCGTTGATGGGCGAAACCGATGCTGCTGTCGAGATCTATGATGACCTACTCGGTGTCGGCCTGCCGGCGATCGCGGAGAGCCGCACCCGTTTTGCTCTGGCCTATCACCTCGCCCGCCGTGGTGAGCGCGAGCAGGCCCTGGTCCACCTGCGTAGAGCTGCCGTGCTCGATCCAGACAATCGCCGTGTTGCTCAGTTCATAGATGATCTGGGGGGCTGAAATGCGGCATCCAATCCCCACCGCTAACTGCCCCGCCAAGCTTGGCGAGCTACCCTGGTACGTGCTCGCCGCTGCCTGTGCGCTTCTTGCCGGTCTGGTACTGCAGAGCAGTGTTGCCGCACGTCGCGACTCGGTAACTATTGATGAGTTCGTGCATCTCCCGGTTGGTTTGGATGCGATTTACCGCGGGGATTTTTCTGCCGATCCGATCAACCCGCCGTGGGCGCGGATCATTGCCGCTACGTCGTTGTTGGCCCACCCGCCGGCTTTCGCACCGGCGGCAGGGACCTCCCACTGGGGCCTGGGCTACGAGCTGATGCGGCGCAATCCCGACGACTATCATGCCATATTCGTCCGTGCGCGCTCGGCGATAATCGTGCTGGCGTCCTTGCTCGGCATACTGGTGTTCGTTTGGGCCACGGAACTTTATGGCTGGGGCGCGGGACTGGCAGCACTTTGGATGTTTTGCCTATCGCCAAATATCCTTGCTCACTCTCACTTGGTGACCCTTGATCTCAGTGGGGCGCTCGGTTTCGTTGCCACCGCATACGTAACCTGGCGCTTACTCGAACGTCCGGTGTGGTCGCGGGCGCTGCTTGTGGGGGCTGTGCTGGGTGCGGCGATCTTGCTCAAGCTGTCGGGGCTGGTGCTGGCTGCGGTGCTGTTGTTGCTCGTCGTCATTGCTGCGCTGTACGAGCGTGGCGAGTCTCGACCGAGGGTCCTTGGTTGGCTAGGACTGCTCGCGGTGATCGCTACCACCTCGTTGTTTGTTCTCAATCTCGGCTATGGGTTTGACGGCAGCCTGTCGCCGCTGATCACAACCACACTCGATCCTCAGGGATCGCTGGCCGCTCTCGCCCAGCGCTGGCCGTGGCTGAGGCTGCCGCTGCCACGGCCGTTCATCAATGGCGTCGACATGGTTCTCAACGTTGGCCGTGACCAGGAGCCTTCGTTCTTTCTCGCCGGAGAACTCTCTAGCCAAGGTTGGTGGTATTACCATTTGACGGCGTTCGCGATGAAGACACCGCTGCCAACCGTGGTGCTGTCGTCGTTTGCAACCCTGGCCTGGCTGTTAGGGCGTAGTCGGGGAAGGCGCGACTACTGCATATTTGTTCCGGTGGTGATGCTCTTCGCTGCCAACTCCGCCTTCAACTCTCTGCAGATCGGCGTGCGTCATGTGTTGCCGGCTTATCCATTGCTCTTCATCGGATCGGCAGCCTATATAGCCCGAGCGCTAGCCGCGCATAGCAGTGCTGCGCGCTTGCTCGTCGGCATAGCCCTGGTCTGGATTGTGGTGGCCAGTGCGAGCGTGGCTCCGCGCTATTTGCAGTACTTTAATCTCTTGGCCGGAGGCCCCGAGGCTGGGCATCGTATGCTCATCGACTCCAACATCGACTGGGGTCAGGACTTGATTCGCCTGCGTGAGTACATGGATGATGAGGGCCTCGAAGCAATCAATCTAGCGTATTTTGGCCGTGTTCATCCTTCGGTCTATGGCGTACGTTTTGCGCCGCTAGAGCGAGGGCGGTCGCACGGCAAGACCGCGATCTCGGCGACTTTTTTGATGGGGCGCCCTTATTTCTGGTATCACGGTGGACGTATGCGTTGGGTACCTTCGAATACCTATACCTGGTTGCAGAGCTCCGAACCGATTGCCCGAGTAGGTGCCATGTTCATCTACGACCTGCCCTGAGCTGGCCTCGCGCTGACCTCGGTGTGCAGGGTAGCAGTCTCTCCGCTATGTATGGGGGGCAATGGATAGGCCTACTAGGATGATGCGGGTGGCGCTGGTGGCGCTGGTGGTTTTCGGACTGCAGTGGCGTTTTGCTGATCCGCTGACCATCATCGCTGACGCCGAGCGTTCTGCCATTCCCTGGGCTATGGCTGCCCTGCTGCCAATTTTTGCCCTAGGAGCATGGACTTACGAAGTCGCCGCGGTCGAGACCGGGGGCTTCAAGGCCGATGCACTGTGGGGCCTGTTGGCTGCTACTGTCTGCTACTTGGCGACCGTTGTGGCGACGCTCGTTGCTTGAGGCTACTCGCCGATTTCATCTACGCCTATACCGAGCCGCCGTGCTACCAACTGCCGGTAACGATTCTGCAACTCGCGAGTCAGGCTTCCTGGTCGGCCGTCGCCGATCCTGCGGCGCCCGACCTTGACGACCGGGACTATCTCGATGGTCGACGAGGTGATGAACATCTCATCGGCTTGGTAGAGTTCTTTCTCTTGGATGCGGCGCTGCTCGACCGCAGCGACACCCCTGGCCACGCCGATGGTCAGTGCACGGGTTACCCCCGGCAGTATCCCTTGAACGATGGGAGTGGTGAACAGTCTAGCGTTCTTGACCACAAAGAAGTTACTGGTGGTGCCTTCGAGCACCGTGCGGTCCTCGAGCCGGTAGAGTGATTCAAAACAGCCCCGTTGCTTGGCCGCAACCTTGCCCATCACCGCAGGCAGATAATTGAGGGTTTTTAGCCGCCGCAGCCCCGGGTGCACACCGACGCCAAAGTCCATGAGGTGGATTGCCACTCCATCACGCCGCGCCCGGACCAACCCGGGTTCGAGCGGTCGAAAGATCATCAGCTGGGTTGGCCGGGCGGGCTTACCCGGTATCAGCGATACTGGCCCTGGGCCGGCGGTAATGGTTAGGCGAATCGCCCCGCCCCCCTCGGTTATGCCGTTGGCGCGAGCGAGCCGGCGTGTTCTCGTCTCCCAGGCCGCTTCGGCGTCGAAGGGAATGCCAAGAGCCTTGGCTGACTTGTTCATGCGCGCCAGGTGCTCGGGCAAGGCGAAGGGCCGTCCGTTATAGATACGCCAGGTCTCGAACAAGCCTTCGCCGAAGAGAAAACCTCGATCCAGAGCCGGTATCTGCGCCTTAGCCGTCGCCAGGTAGCGTCCGTTGAGAAAACACGTGGGTTGTTTCATGAGGCAACCGCCCGATTGATTGTTGGTGGGTTCAACGAGTCGATAAACGCACGCGCCTTGGTGACGGTCTCCGCGTATTCAGCGTCGAGGCTCGAATCGGCGACTATTCCACCACCACTGTTGTAGTAGAGAGAATCGTCGGTCGCCACAGCTGTTCGGATGGCGATGGCCAGCTCAGCGCTGCGCATTCCGTTGAAGCAGCCGATGGCACCCGTGTAGACGCCACGGGCTAGCGGTTCGACTTCAGTGATGGTGAGCATGGCCTGTATCTTGGGCGCCCCGGTTATCGATCCACCGGGGAAAGTTGCGCGGATGATGTCGCCGATGCTGCATTCTTCGCGCAGACTCCCGCGCACCTCCGACACCAGGTGGTGCACCGTCGAAAAAGACTCAACCGCCGCGTAGCTAGGTACAGCTACGCTACCGGTGCGACAGATGCGCCCTAGATCATTGCGTTCGAGGTCGACGATCATCAGATGCTCGGCGAGTTCCTTGGGATCAGCCGCGAGTTCTGCGGCGAGTTCACGGTCGCGGTGGCTGTCCTCGGCGCGCGGCCGCGTGCCCTTGATCGGAAAGGTTCTAATACTCTCACCGGCGATGCGTAAGAAACACTCTGGTGAGTTGCTCAGCAATCGTACAGCTCCAGCGTCTATGTAGGCTCCGTAGGGAACTGGCTGGCGTTTGCGCAGACGCAGATAAACCTCGAGAGCGGGCTCCTCGAGAGCTACACGCATACAGCGCGACAGGTTGGCTTGGTAGATCTCGCCGGAGCGTATTGCCTGTTTGACTCGCGCGAATCCTCGTCTGTAACGGTCGTTACTATTCCCGGGAAGCTTGCGCACAGTCGGCCGGCATTTTATCGGCGGTGGTGGCAGTGGCGCCCGGTCTGATCGCCCGGCACCGAAGACCACGGTTATGCTCTGCTGAGTAAGTGGGTTCCAGGCATCGATTTGGTCATAGCTAGCAAGCACGGCCAGCGGCGCCCCGACCGGGTCGTGGGTGCTGTACGGGACTCGTTCCAAGCTGCTCCCGAGCTCGTAGGCGAGATAGCCAACCGTGCGTGGCAGGGCGGTGTCAGGCCAATCGGCGGGAAGCTGGGCCTCGGCTTGGCTTTGGTCGATGAAGGCTTCAATGGCTTCGATGGGGTGTTGGCGGAGATGCCGCCAGCCCTTACCCTCGTTGATGGTGACGTGGCCATCGTGTGCGACGACTAGAACAGAGCTAGGGTCGGAGCCGGCAAAAGACGGTAGGCGAAGCCCCGCGCGATCGAGAAAGAACGCCTGGTTACGGCCGCGGTGACGCGTCAACAGCTCCACTGGGGCCATTATTGGGGTCGATGGGTCGGCTCCGGAATCGGCTGCGTTGCTCGTTTCTGCGGTCACGTCTCGACTCCTAGCCCGAATTTAGTGCCGGTGCCACGTCTTTGTCGGCTCCGACGGGGGCTGTGCTGGGGTGGAGGAGGGTTTGCCCCGCCTGCCGTCTGTATCTACTTTTGCCTGGTGGACGCGACCGTAGATCTGCTTCAGCATGTTTCGCGATCAACCGTAACGGTAACCTCGGAGATTGCCTCGGAGCATCCGTCGGTGGCGGTACTGGGATCGACGCGTTTTGGTTCGGGCACTTTGGTCGACGAATCGGGGGTTGTTCTCACTGTAAACTATGTAGTGCTCGGGGCCTCGAGCGTAGGCATCATTGACGTCGAGGGGCGACGCCACGAAGGCGCGGTGGTAGCCCAAGATTTTGCCAGCGGAGTGGCCGTGGTCCACATCGAGAGTTGCGCTATCCCGGCGATCACCGCGGGAGATTCGCGTTCGGTGAGCCCAGGGGCAGAAGTCTTCATGGTTGCCAGCCTAGGTGGTGACGAGCGAAGAACCACCACCGGACTGGTGACGGCCGTCGATCCTTTCGACGCATACTGGGAGTATCGTATCGACCGGGCTATTTGGACGACAGCCACTAATCCCGGACTGGGGGGTGGGCCGCTGTGCAACAGTCGCGGCGAAATCGTAGGCGTGGCTTCGCTCAACCTAGGTACCATCGGTCGCGCTACTCTGGCGATCCCTGCCGAGTACTATTTTCACTATGCTGATGAGTTACTGACTACCGGACGGCGCAGCTCACGGCCGCTGCGCGCGTGGATAGGAATATTCTGTCACGCGCTTCCCGACCGCACGGTGGTAGCTGGTGTAATTCCCGGAAGTCCGGGACAGCGCGACGGTTTGGCGGCGGGCGACATAATCATGACGATAGATGGTACGCTGGTGACTGAACGCAGCGCGCTGTACGACCAGGTATGGAGTCATAAACCCGGCGAGGTCGTCGAGTTTGTGGTCTATCGTGACGAACAACGGGTTCGAGTCTCGGTCGAGAGCTGCGATGTTGATGAGTTCTTCGCCTAGAGGGCCAGCCGAAAGTCGACCGAGCCTCTAGCCGGGTTCGGCGACCACTTGCGAACGCATTTCTTTAGGGCCGGCGATAAACACAACCATACCGATCAGGGTTATCAGCAGTGTTACTAGAAACATGGCGGAGAAACCCTGGTGTTCGGCGATAGCGCCGAAGAAGAACGAGCAGGATGCGATACCTAGGCTGTATGACCCACTAAATAGCGATTGGGTACGGCCGATGTTGCTCGGGTTACTCCAGTCGGCGACCAGCGCGTTCATCGTCGGGTAGAGTAGCCCCTGGGCGATACCGAAGACTACCGCAGCCGCGGCGATGCCGCCCAGGCTACGTACGCAGGCAAGCAGAGCTATAGCGGTGCTCATGGTTGCCATGGCGGGAATGATCACCGCGCGGCGACCGCGACGGTCGGAGATTCCGCCAAGCAGGACGCGGACGATGACCGCGGCAACACTCCACGAGACGAAGAACACCCCCACCCGGCCGATGGTGAAACGCTCCATCATAACCGGCACAAAGGTCTGAGCGGCGCCAAATCCGAAGCCGTAGCAGGTCATGGCCAGCGAGGCGCTGACAACCGCACGTCTGGCCAGCCCGGCGTCAAAGTTGCGGTGGTGTTCGGCCACCGTCAACGTGGGTGGCCGGGGCAGCAGGCAGGCAAGCACAAATGCCAAGCCGCCAAACAGTGCACCGGTGATGAACATGGTGTCGAAGCCCCAGCGACGGATGATCTCTTCACCGATGGCTGGGCTGATGGCGTGGGGGATGATGGTTGAGAGGCCGAACCAGCCGATTGCCGCGCCGCGGGCGCCTAGCTGGGTCACGGCGTACTCCAGTTGCTC
>CAZPPZ010000022.1:0-24977 GCA_964588545.1 uncultured Myxococcales bacterium
ACGAGTCCGCCACTGGGAGCCTTTGCGACATTCTCCGCGAGCGAGTCCGCCGCAAGAGGCACGCCGACGTCCTAGTCGATTTCTACGAGAACGATCATGGTACTCTCGACGGCGACCCCAACATTCCTGGGTATTACCTCAGCACGCGTTGGGCCTCGGCGCGCGGTAGCGGTGCTGCCAGCCTAGAAGCGGGCCTGGCCATGCTCTGGGCCGATGATGTCGCGGCCGCTATGGAGAAAGCCGGTCGAATAGAAACCGCGTGGAACTGGGTGCTGGCCGATTCCAAGGGCAACATCGGCTATCAGATGTCGGGCCTGATGCCACGGCGACGTGAGGGTGCCAACGGTTTAGTCGCGCTGCCGGGCTGGGATCCGCGCAACGACTGGCGGGGCTTCGTGCCGCCTGAGCAGCTACCGCGTCAGATAAACCCAGAGTGTGGATTCATTGCTACCGCTAACCAGGATTTAAACCACCTGGGCGTCGCCAAACCGATCACCATGCCGATGGGCTCGTATCGGGCCGAGCGTATCCGCGAGCTGCTCGAAGCCCGCGACGATTGGAGCGTGGAGGCGACACAGGCGATGCATATGGATCTCTATTCGATCCAGGCGGAGCGCTTTCTCACGCTATTAAGACCTTTGCTCCCAGAGAACGAGAATGGACGAAAGTTGCGCGAGTGGGACTGCTGCTACGACCTAGAGTCCGAAGGTGCGGAGTTGTTCGAGAGGTTCTACCGGGCCCTCTTAGAAGAGGTTATGACGCTAACCTGCGGACGGGATGTAGCGCGCAATCTGCTCGAAGAAACCGGAATCACCATTGATTTCTACGCCAACTTCGATCGCTTCCTCTTGCAGCGCGACAGCGCGTGGTTCGCAGGCGAAGGACGCGACGCGGTGCTCTCACGAGTGGCGGCTAGGGTGCTGTCCGACCCAGCACAAACCTGGGGGAGCCGGCAACGTGTCGTCATGCGCCACCTTCTATTTGGTGGACGCTTGCCGCGCTGGGTGGGGTTCGACTACGGACCGATCACGATTCCCGGTGGACGTTCGACGATTCATCAAGGGCAGATCTATAGGTCGGGCGGGCGCGAAACCTCGTTTGTTCCGTCGTATCGCTTGGTCACCGAGTTCGGCGAGCAAAAGGCGCATACTTGTTTGATAGGCGGTCCCTCGGACCGCCGTTTTTCACGCTGGTACACCACCGGCATCGACGACAGCCTGGCCGGCCGCTTCAAGGTGCTGGCACCCTTCTAAGAGTGAATGATCGGGCGCCGCTATCTCGACTACTTGGAGTCGCCAGCACCCTCGAGTAGCTTCGCGCAAGCGTCGGCTGCTTCCGGACTAATCCACTGGGTTAACATAGGATCGGATGCTTCGCGGTTGATCCGCTCCAACTCTACTATCGCTGCAGCGCGCAGCTGTTGTTTGATGCGGCGGTAGCCGTCCGCGGGCATCGAGGCCATGTCGCATGCGACCTCTAGAGCGCGCTTCATCACTTGATCCGCTGGCTGCACTTCATCGAAGACACCACGGGATCTAGCTTCATCGGCGTTGAAGGTTGAGGCACGCAGTGTGATGTAACGTACATGGTGGGCTGCAAGCTCGGCATTCAACACGACCATCGCGCCAGCGGGGAAGGGGATACCCACGCGAGCTTCGGTCAGACCAAAGCTCGCGTCGCCGCTTGGGCCGATTCGGTAATCTGCACTCAGGGCTAGTATCAAACCAGCCGCGACGGCGTGGCCGTTAACTGCAGCTACAGTCGGTACCGGACAGGCGTAGAGCTTGGCGATCATGCGATTGGCGGTTAGCATCAACGCCCGTTGTTGTTCGGGCGAATATGCAGGCACGGCCTCGAGGTCGAGTCCGCCAGAAAAAAACCGGCCTGCACCAGTGATCACCAATGCACGCGGATCCAAGTGCATGGCATCGCTGTAGGCGCACTCGATGGCTTGGGCGAACTCTACATCGATGGCGTTGGCCGGTTCACGCTGCAGACGAAGCACAGCGACGGGTCCGTGGGACTCGATGGTGACGTTAGCGCAAGGCATAAAATTTCATTTCGTTGGTCTCAACTCGGACTAGCGCGTGTCTTGAGCTCAGCTTCACGGGCGCGCAGTCGCTTCGAGCCCAAATGTAGCGTTGGTCTTTCTATGACCACGTATGACAGGCAGGCCACTAACACCACTATGAGAAAAACCACTACCTCGCGCGCTCCGGCCACTGCGGAACGCGAGGGTAGCTGGTCGGTGAGAGCCGCGATCACGGGCAGATGCCACAGATAGGCGCTGAAGCTTACGATACCGATCAGACGCAGCGGCCGAGTGGCTAGCAGCCAGCGCAGCAGGCCGATACCGTTCATCATGCCGAGCACGAATACCGACCAGAGGCAGCCAAACAGCAGGTAGTCGTGACGAAGATGGCCCACGGTGCCTGGGTTGCCGCCCAGACGGCGCCAGGCTTCGGGTATCATGCACGCTACTAGCGCGAGTGCAGCCAAGGCTGCCGCTTCGAACAATACACGCGCCGATCTGCTGCGTACTCCTCCCTTGGTGGTTAGTATCCAGTGCAGGTAAGCGCTGAGACTTCCGCAGAGAAAGATAGCGAGATAGGGCTCTAGGTGAATCGAATTGGCTGCGAAGGCCGATCCTGGCCAAAGCCAAAATCGTGCGGCTGCTATGGCTAGCAGTCCGACTCCAAGCACTGGCCACGGTCGACGCCGTAGTACCAACACCATCATCAGTACCACCACTGGCAGGGCGACGTAGTATTTTAGTTCGACAGGAATCGACCAGAAGATTGCCTTGCCCGCAGCGAGAGACAGATGGCGAGAAAGCTCTGCCGCCGATAGCTCGACGAAGTGAGATGAGCCTAGGTGTGTCGAGAATACGTGGCTGGTCGCCAGCACGATCACGTAAAGCGGAAAGATGCGCAGTACCCGTCTGATCGCGTAGCCAAGCCAGTAGCCGGGCTGTCGCAGTTCGGCGTCTGATCGCGACAGCATCGCCAGCGTCAGCAAGAAAGCGCTTAGTACGAAGAACAAGTAGACGCCGTACTTTCCCGATCCTGCCAGGCTCAGCCCTGGCAGTGCGTGGAGTCCACGCCTTGCGGCGTGGCTAAGCACCACGAAAACGACGGCAATCCCGCGCAATCCGTCAAGAGCATCGAACTGAAGATCGGCACTCGAGCGCCGCGCAAAGAACACTCTGTTCAGCCACGCTGCCACGCCCGCCCGGGTTAAGCTTGTCCGCGTTGAAGCGTCAAGGGCCTAGTAACACTGGCCGCACGTCGTCGTGTTCTAGTGATGCCCGTTGCTCGCCAGGTGGGGAAGAAAGAAGCAGGGCCAGATGACGAAAAACAGATTGGGAATCCACCAGGCGGGGTCAAAATCCAAGCGTATCGTCCAAAACGAGACGGCCATGAAGCCGGCGCAGAAGGTCAGCGACAGCGAAAACGTGGCTAAGATGCGCCACGAAGGGTCTCCGCGGCGATAGCGGCGCAGGCTTAGCAGGCCGCAAAGCGAAAGCAGCAGGTCCAGCGGAAAGTAAGACCAGTTCCAGGCCTTGATGATCGGCTCGTGGTAATCCTTGAACAGATAGGCCTCGGGAATGATGTCCACCCCGAGCAGCACCAGCGCAGACAGCGCCCAGTAGCTGAGAAAGCCCAGGTCGGTGACCAGCATGAAAGGTTTCATCTTTTTCATAGGGTCGGTCATGGTCCCGCGTTTCTGTGGAACTTGCGCCTAAACGATTAGCGCGTCGATGTGCTAGCAGAGTCTAAACAACTGGCTGTGCCTAATGCCGCAATGCGCGACAGTCGCGCCCACGCATTAGAGGGGGGTGGACATGGAACTTATGCAACCTCTTGCGGCACCTAGAATTCTTGCGAGTAGCCCACAGCTTCACCCGTTCCTCGCGGTTCGCACCGCCAAGTCCGGACACGGCCTCGAGGTCCACTTTGGACTCAAACGCTACGACACGGTAACTCTAGAGGTTCGATTGATGGACGGGGCGCGTATGACGACGTCTGCGTTTGCTGTAGACCGCTTCGTCGACCTAGATGTGACGGCGGGCACTGTCACAACTGTAGGCGGTTGACTGAAATGCTGTGCCAGACAGTCCGGGGAGGGCTCGATGTCGCTAGAGGAAGCAGGAAAGATATTTGTCGAGGCGGCGGCCTATACCGACCTCGATGCTTGGCACCAAAAGGCCGCGCTACTCAGGCGCGAAGACCCCGTACACCTGGTCGAGACCGAGGAGTTTGATCCTTTCTACGTGCTCACCCGTCACGCCGACGTGTTCGATGTCGAGCGACGCCACGATACTTTTCTCAATACCCAGCTGTCGGTGCTGTTGCCGTCACGGCTTGTCGAGGAGCAGGAGAAGTCGGGACTTTCGATCAAGACCCTGGTGCATATGGATGCCCCGGAGCATCTTCAGTACCGCGGCTTGACCAACGATTGGTTCAAGCCGGCCGCGCTGCGGCGTACGCTCGAGACTCGCATAAAGGAGCTGGCCCGCGTCTTCGTGGATCGCATGGCTGAGATGGGCAGCGAGTGTGATTTTGCTGCGGACGTGGCCCTGCTCTACCCGCTACACGTGATTATGAGCACGCTCGGCGTCCCCGAATGCGACGAACCCCGCATGCTGCGGCTCACCCAGGAGTTGTTCGGCAGTGAGGATCCCGAGTTCGCCAAGGGTGACGACCGCGACAAGGTCATGCTCGATGCGATGACCGACTTCTACGCCTATTTCACCGAGCTAACCGAGCAGCGCCGCGCCGAGCCCCGGGCAGACATCGCTACGGTGCTGGCCAACGGTACTATCGATGGTGAACCCCTGGGCGAGTTGCAGCGACTTAGCTACTACCTGATCGTGGCTACCGCTGGACACGATACTACTTCGAGTGCGCTCGGCGGCGGCATCGAAGCCCTGCTGCAGCACCCTGAGCAGATGCGAGCACTATGCGGCGACCTGTCGATGGTGGACAACGCGGTAGACGAGATCCTGCGTTGGACCACCCCGGTTCGCCACTTCATGCGTTACTCCACCTGCGACCAGCAAGTTGGTGGGCGAACGATTGCTGAGGGTGAACGGGTGTTGTTGTCGTATCTATCGGCCAATCGCGACGAAGACGTGTTCGATGACCCGTCGCGTTTCGATGTAACCAGGGAAAATGCGCATCAGCATATCGCCTTCGGTACAGGCGTACACTTCTGCCTAGGTGCACACCTGGCGCGGATGGAGCTCAAATACTTCTTGCTCGAGCTGTTGCCGCGTTTGCGCAGCATGGAAATTGCCGGCGAGGTAGAGTACTCGGCCTCGAGTTTCGTTGGTGGCGTAAAACGCATGCCGGTGCGTTACCAACTCGGCTGACAGTAGCCAGCGCCGAGATAAATATCCTTTGCGTTGCGGCCGACAGTCAGTCTTGGCGAGTCTCTGCAGGCGTAGCCGCGAGGCCAGACTTGGCGATGCGTCCGCTCTCGGTTTGTAGGTAATCGATAATAGCCGCTACATCGGCATCGTTTAGCTGCAGATTCGGCATCGGCATTTCTTTGTATTTGGCGAACAATTCCATCGCCAGGGGGTCTTTTGCCGCCAGCATTTTATCAGGAGCCGCCAACCACCGGGTCAGCCAACCACGGTTTCTCTTAGCAGTGACGTCGAGAAGGTCCGGGCCGATATGGTCGCCGGCACCAACGGTATGACAGGAGCTACAGCGTGTACGAAAGAGATAGTCTCCACGCGAGAATTTGGCCAGGCGAGAGGCTTGTGCGTAGCTAACTTTCTTAGTTCCCCTCTGGCTGGGTACGGCGAAGTTGTGCAAGGTATCGCCGAGTAACCCGGCAAGAATTGCAGAATTGTCGTAGGGCGTACGTTTCATCCAATGGCCCGTACGCTGGTTGCCCATGATGAGGCTGATGTTGTGGTCGGTCGGGTCGTCTTGAATTTCTGCGATGAACAATCCGAGTTTCTTCCGCAACAGCGTGATGTCGTCGCTCTTACCAGTCAAGAACAGCCAGCCCGGAGCGACTTTAAACTTCTCAGAATACTCTTTGAGAACCTCGGGCGTATCGTGCTCGGGATCTATGCTGATCGAGTACATGAAAACGTCTTTGCCAACCCTATCTCCCAGGAGTTTCTGGACTTGGCGCATTTTTGCGGTCTCGGCGGGACAGGCATTCTTGCAGCTAGTGAAGATGAAGTTGACAGCGACGACCTTATCTTTGATCAGATCGTCGAAAAAATGGACAGTCTCGCCGTCCTGAGTTACCAGAGGCACGTTAGGGAAATAGTCCGCACCCCATCGTGACGAACCCGAGGCTGCCGTCGCGCGGTAGGGAATGAGCATTGTTGCCGCAATTATGAACAGTGCCAGAGTGGTAGTCACCCCCGCCAATCGAGAATCAAACATAGGTTCTAACCCTTCTCTAAGGAATAGTCGCGCACGTAAGCGGCGAACACGTGAAGTTACATGGGATAAGGCCCACGGTGCACTGCGCTATCTTGAGTGCATCTATAATCGTAGAGCCCCCATCGTTATCGAGGTCTCCGACATCGTAGTGTGATATGTCACCGCATTGGCGCAGCGCGACGGTGAACTGGGCGATCATCAGTGCATCGATGATATTGGTAGAACCATCCCCCGAGACATCGCCGCACTCGGCTCCAATACCGCCCAATGGCACTCCAAGACCAGCCGCAGCAGCGGCAAGATCACCGGTTTTGAAGGTTGGCTCCATAAAACTCGTGTTATAGAAGACGCCTTCCCACTCTGGGACCGGCGTAGGCATGGCGATGGTCTGTCCCGGATTTTGTACGTCCCAGCGCAAGAGCATCGCGTGATCCTCGTGCTGGGTGTTGTGACAGTGCTCCATGTAGGTGCCGAGGAACTCGCGGAAACGTATCGCGACGTCTATCGTACGGCTACTATCCGGCATGCTGCCGATTCGGTAAACATCTTTGCGTGCCCATTTTTCCCAGACTGGCGGATCTAGCCCGTCTCGCGCGAGAATCTGCCCTTCCTCGAAGTGTACATGGACTGGGTGACTCCAGCCGTTACCCCCATTTACAATGTGCCATATCTCCGCGCCGTTCTCGTTCGGCGCTGCCGTGAGGCGATTCGGGTCCATGCCGTAACCTATTGCGCTGCCATCGGTCTGTATCGTCCATGGTGCGGTGTCGGTCCCATTGGCGCGCCCGAATGTAAATGTTCGGTGGGTAGCGTTGGCCAATTCTGCAGCGGTGAAGGTCGGGCGTGCGATCATCTTCTTCTTCCCTTCGACATAGTCGGCAGGGTCCATGCTCAGATCTTGGCCGGTGTAAGCTACAACTCTCATCTCGAAGAACTTGCCCACGGCCGGATCACCTTGGTAGAGGCCGTTGAGAATTTGGTCGAGTGGCACTTCGCCCGCGGGGCCCTTGCCCGTGTTGTGTTCGACCAGGTTTACGAAGTAAATCTTGTCGCCTTCGTTGAGCTGACTAAAATCAACGATGATATCGTAGCGCTCGGCAATGGCCTGGAGCGGGAGGTCCGCGGACTCGGCGTTGGGAAACGCAACCGAGTGCTCCATTATGTTCCCATCATTGGCGATCAAGTGGAACGGTATGCGGTTGCCGGCTTGATCTACCACGGCAATCTTGATGTAGCGCGATACGCTGCCGTTGAGGATACGGAAACGGTAACGGCGAGCACGTACGTTTAGATAAGGCTTATACAACCAGTTAACGGTCATGCGATCGCCGAGAAAACCGTCGAGATTGAAGATGTTGAAAAATAGTTGGCCGTTAGCATCCCACGCTTTGTCGGCAACCAGAAGGTTCACGTCGTAGTCACGGTTGCCCCAGTCGAGGGCCGTGCCACTAGGAAAGCAAAGATTTATGTTGGCAGGATTAGCGTAATTACAGTTGAGCCCTTCGTTGCCGCGGTCGATGCCACTGTAGTAGTTCATCATTACCGCGTTGCCCTTGTAGACATTCTGGGCAGTGAAATCGAGCATGTGATCGTGGAACCAATGAGTGCTCATGGTTTCGCGCCAGTCTCCGGGGATGTTGATGAGACCACCATTGCCGTCGGGGGTGCTGGCTCTGGGATCCGACGCATCGATGTTGATGTGGTCGTTCCCCGCGAGGACCATCGGCCACCGATAATCGAAGTACTGTCCTGGATAGAAGAACGCGGCAGTGTAACCGTCGCTCTCGGCCGGGCTGTGCCCGTTGTGCTCATGCGTAGTTATCGTGTGAGCTCCGAAACCAAAGTTCGCAGCGGGATCGATAGGCAGGGTGTTGTAGTGGCGGAACAGAATCGGGAATCCATAGCGTGCGGTTAGCAGCTTGGGCGGAAGAGTTCCGTCGAAGGTCCACAACGCCGTGGGGTCCTGTATCGGCATGTTGGGATGGAGGCGAATATCGATACCCTTGGTGGTAGCGTCGAAACCCGGCACACCTACGGTGTTGTGATAGAGCCCACCCGGGCCGAACTCACCCTTGGAATAGCCGTGCAGCTGTAGGCTGTCGCGAATACCGCCGTTGGTACGTGCCCCAGCCTGGGCGCTCTGAAAGTAGAGCTGGGGGTAGAACTCGCCCCAGCGCTGGTGAGCGAAGGACTCACCGGGGGGCCGCCCTTCCATGTAGGTTTGGTTCATCGGGCGTATGCATGTTTCGATTTGCGGTTGCCACGGGTTGGGGCCGGAGAGGTTGGCGTCCCTAGTGGGCATGGGGTTTAGCGGTTGCAGAAGGAAGTTATCTAGTGCGTTGCCGTCGGGCTGGCCGGCGCAGCCAGAAGTGGGAGGCAGTGGGCTGCAGCTTGGACAGTCGCCAGGCGGAAGCTCTTGAAGTCCGAACTCCTCGAAGCGCAGCATCTGCTGCGTGAAAGGTAGAGCACCAAACAGTGGGCTCGGAAGCGCACCGGTGGGAACGTCAAACTTGGCTCTTACGGTGCCGACGGTCATGAACACAAACGCGGCAGCGAGCAGCATTGCCAACACCGTAGTGTTTCGCTTGACCGCCCGGCTCTGGGTGGGCGTAGCGCCGACACTTTGCAAACTAGTCTGGCAGTTCGCGAATGGTCTTGACGTGTTGGAAGATGAGTTGTGGGACGAATAACGGTTCATCTAGTACACTCCCTTTCAGAAACAAGTGCCGGTAGGCGGCAGCAGAGCGGCGCTGCTGCTGTCTACCGGCTATAGTGCTATCGCGAATCCTGTCGTCAGGACCCGAACCTGCGGACACACTTAAGGGAGCGCGACTAACGTGGTACCCCCGGAACTTGAGAGCACCGCGACGTGGTTCTCAAGCGCTACTAATAAACGCCGGGCCCAAATGACCCGCTACGTTCGGCTAACAACGATTACGTGATTGCACCATGTGGCTACGTGGTCGCACGCAGGACACATGGTCGTCAAGTGGGGCGGGCCCTCACGGGGGGGAGGGAAAACCCTTACCCCTATTGAGGATTCAGAGAGTGATGTGCGGCTGTATGCAGCAAACGTCAACCTAGCCAGGGCGCACAGACGCATGCCAAACCCGCGCAGGACACGGGCTTTGACTGTTCGCCCACGACTAGCAGCTGCGATGTTAGCCGTGGCGAATTCTGTGTGCAGCCGTCGCCGCAGCGATCGAGACTCTCTCGGGCACTTTTACATTACACCCACCTGCGCACTGGTTTGGTCGTCGATCAAACCCTCCCGGATGGGGGATACGCTTAATCGGCCCAATCCCGACTACTGCTGGCGGGTCTCTATAGGAGCTGACCCGAGACGTCTTTGCCTTGGTTGCTAGCATACATCGTACCATTCGCACGAAGGCAGGAATTTGGCGGATGAGTCACCGGCACGCTAGTCGAGGAGCTGGTTGATAACGCGCAACTGCGGATTTTGCCGACTCCAGCCTGGCCAAAGGGGAATACCCAACTGCGGGGTGAATCATCGCTCTTTGGAATCAGACTGTAGTTGATGTAGGCAGGCTTGTCCGGGGGGACGAGGTGGGTGTTCTTTAGGGCCGCAGCCCGGGCGGGCCACCGGTTGGGGAGTTGTGTCATGGTCGAGTTGGAGTCGAAAGTGTCTATTGTCGGTTCGCGTTGGGCTTGGTTGGGGCGCGTTGTTCCGGCTCTCGGCTGTCTGCTGGTCGCCGGGCTTGGATGTGGTGCGTTAGGCACTGGCCAGGCTAGCAACCCCGCCGGCGATCCCCTCACTCCTCCCCATGATACTTCTCCTGTGGCGGGGGTAGCGTTGGCTACGCTTTCACAGCATGCGATCGTCGGGCGCATCGATCCGATGTTTAAGCAGGGGGTAAGCTATCGTGTTATGGGGTCGTTCTCTGAGAAGGGACGTAGCTACCACGCAGTGTGCGCAGACACCGAAGAGCCGATCTGGTGGTTCTGTCTGGCGGTTAGCGATGACGGACGACTCAAGCGAGGCAATTCGCGGTTCTACCTCTTGGCTGGCCCCGAGGGGGTTAAGTTCAGGACCCACTACCAGCCGCTTTCACCTGGGTGGAAGGGCGAATCGCCACTGTTTCGCATGGTAAGTCCTGGCGCCAGCGACGCCGAGGAGGTCAGCTCGGCAATCGCGACCGGACCTTATCCTCAGGCGTGGGGCGAAGAAGTCGAGGGCCGCTCATCTGCGCGCGATCTCGATCTTGGCAGTTGTGGTGTGGGGTCGAGTGAGGACAGCGCGGTCAAGGCCGTAGTGCGCGCGGTGGTGCGAGTGCGAGCGCTGCAGTCGCAGGGCGTCAGTTATGAGGTGTATGTCAGGTCGGTTGCCGATACTGCCGCGGATGTTGCTGTGGCTGCTACGGAGATGGGAGAAGCATGCCAAGCGTGGCTCGACCACGTAGGGTGGATCGTTGATAAGTATGCGCTTGCTGGCAAGGTCTGGAGCGGCCAGCTGCAGCGCCGCGCTCTCGTTGATTCAGAGTTTGACGCCTATGCTCGTCGCCACACCGAACTAGCACCGTTGCGGCTTCAATGGCGGGCCAGCGGCTATCACGCTGTGATGGCCGCGCTTTGGCAAGAGGCGGACACGCGTGTCGAGGAGTTGATGGTGGTGATGAGTACTCGCCGCGGCGAGTAATCGCAGTGGGCTCAATCCTGGTTTTCGTCGATGTGGCGGTAGGCGAGTCTTTCAGCGGCCTGTAGTGCTTCTTTGGCTGAGGGGAAGGTCTGCTCTTCGAGTTCCGGTAGGGTCGAGGAACAGCCACAGTCGCCAACATCCAGGCATTTGAGACTTACACTGACTTTCCAGCAGCTCGCTCCGAGTTCGTTGAGGACGATGTAGACGCGGTGGTTCTTGTAACTCCATGACCAGAAGAAGTCCCTAGATTCCACCTTCATGCCTCCCGCGCCGAGCCTGAGATCCCGAGCACGAAAGGGATCTACGCAACGATATACTAGAACCTCAGACGGGTACAATGTCCGGTCGCTTGGCCAAATCGGCCCCGGCTGGGGGATCTCGACAGCAACCCACTATGGTGTCTACACTTTCCTTGTCCCAGACCGATGGGCAAGGAAAGTGTGATGATTCAATGTGAAAAGCCAGGAATTAGCCGTGTATTCTGTGTCCGTCTTGCAGGTTCCATGGTCGCCGCTTTGTCGTTTGCCGTGTTGTTGGCCAGTCCCGCACTGAGCGCGAGTGCACAGCCGGGTGACCGTGGCGAGGTAATGGTCAGTGCTACGAAACGGGCAGGCAGCGGCGCGCGAGAGACAATATACCGGGTTACTCCTGGTGCCGAGTTGGTGATCAAGCAGGTCTGTGTCGACCATCCTGCCGTTTATGTTGAAGTTGGCCGTTCCCGTGATCGCGTGTCATTTCGTGGATCTGGCTGTACCAGTTTTAATCCGGGCTACACCGTAGCGGGTGGTAGCGACATACGCTGTCTCAATCGTAGCGGGCAGCGCCGCTCTTGTTCGATCATGGGTGTGTTGCACGAGCGCGCAGGTGTGCGTGCTGGCGCCAAGTTCTACGATGTCGAGGAAGAGTTGGCCAAGACTCGGAAGTAGCTTCGCTCTTACAGCGCTGCTGTCATGAGCGCTGAGTTCTGACATGCAGCGGGACTTCCGGCGCACGTTTTAAGATGCGCGCGTTATGGTCACTGCCGTCTCGATTCGGTGCGGCTATCGCGCGAATCGCGTCGGCAACGATATCTGCGAGCATGTTTGGCCCGCGATCAGGCGCTGCGCCGATGTGGTCGCGCACCACGCCAGGTAGCGCTGTGGGGGTAGCTTCCCACGCGACCGATTCGATGCCTTCCAGGCAGCGTGAGACACGCTCGCCGATTGCCATGTCGGAGGGTTCCCGTTGCATTATGCCAAAATAGTTCCCGTCTAGGCTGCCGACCAGGTCTCGGGCACCATTGAATTCTGCCATCAATCGTCGCGCGACGTCGCGGCGTATGACATCGGCGGCCCTCTGTCCTTGGTGCTCTACGATCCTGTTGATGTCGACACACACCGTAGCGAACAGTGGTGACGGCGTGGCTCCGCTGCGAAGCGATGCGATCACGCGGCCGGCTTCACCGACGAATACCTCACGACGACTCACCTCGGTGACTGGATCTCCGTCCATTCGTTGGCGCTTGTAACGCTCGCGCCGCAGTCGTGCAGCCACGCGGGCCGCGCCCTGAGTGTCGATTACCGGCGCAATAAGTAGATCGTCGATATCACTGGCAAGAATCTCGGCCGTATTTGTGTCTTCCTGCGACTCGGATACCGCGACAATTGGCAGGGTGTGCCAATGGTGAGAGCTGCGAACAACACTCACCAGGTTGGCCCGGTCATCCGCCTGGCCGTCGATGCTGAGCATTAGCAAGTCGGGTCTGACCAAATCAAGGGTTTCGAGCAGACATTCAGAGTGGGGAATGCTGATCGCCTGGCAGCCCGCTTGGCGCAGCGCGGTCTCCGTGGCATCGCGTCTAGTCGAACTGGCATCAATGTAGAGTACTCTTCCACAATCGCTCGGTGAGGCAGACGTCAGCTCGTTGCATACCATTGCCAACTCACCTCCGTCGAGATGTTCGGGCACGATGCGATCTGCGCCCGCGGACGCAGCGGCCATGTGCTCGGTAGTTCCGGCGTCAACGATGACCGCGATCGGGGTATCCGCTGCTAGCATGCGGAAACTCTGTACCAGAGCATAGGAGTCGTCCGCCACCATCCGCCCTGCCATGGCGATGGCCGCGAAACGGCGTTTACGAACTTGCCTGAGCGCCAGTTCGGGGTCACCGACCGTGTTGATACACAGGCCGTGGAAGCGTGCGGTGCGTGAAGCCTCCAAAGCGTACTCGGGATCGTCGTGGAGCAACAGCACGGCCTTGGCTCGTTGCGACCGCTGCCGGGGCGGCGGATCGACCGCGGGCGTACAGTTGGCGAGCTGCGTTTCTATCGACATTATCGCTCGCCGTAATCCTTCGAGTTCCTCACCCACAGGGACTCGGTCCTCATCGATGCAGGCCGTCAGCGTTGCACCAGCATCGGCGGCAATTTCGCCGATGCGCGAATAACCAGAGACGATCTGCGAGTCACCGAGTTTGTCAACATGCTTGAGATGCTGTGGGCAATCGGTGCCGTTGGTATGTTCGGGCGCCTTGGCGCTAGCTACGCCGGTGGCCCCGGTCTCAAGCGTCTTTTCAAGGTCGGACATGCGTCGGCGCGTACGCGTGAGGAACGCACGCGCGAGTTCAGCCTCACGGCATTTGCTCCCCAGCCCCTCGTCGGTGGCTAGGGGGGAATCTTCGGCATTTGCAGATCCGTGGATGCCGGTGTTCTGGGTTAGGCGATCAACGGTGGCGACAAGTTCGTCGAGACGAACTGGCTTTTCCATGCGTGCGGCCCACCAATGGTCTTTAGCGATCGATATTGATTCGATGCGGCGATTGTTGGCTGCCGAAAGTAGGATGATAGGGATGTCTCGAGTCTTTGGACTAGAGATCAATTCTCGTGCGACTTCTAGACCGACCATCGCGGGTATCATGAAGTCAAGCACTATGAGGTCGGGCTTGCCTATTTGAGCAATCGCTAGAGCTTCACGAGCGCTCTTGCTCTCGATTACTTCGTAGCCTTTGCGGCGCAGCGCTGTGGCCGCGGTCCGTGCAAACAGCCGGTCGTTGTCGGCGATGAGGACTATAGTATCTTCGCGCATTATATTCTCTCCAGCTCCACGAGGAGCGATCTCTTAGCGTTCTACGCTTACCGCCTGTGCCGCCGCCGATGCGTGAATGTTTGTTGGTAGAGTAAAGAAGACGCTGGTGTCCGCGCTGCTGTGAGTGTCGGCCCATGCATGTCCACCCCACCTTTCGACTAAGGCTTCGATGGCGGTGACCGCGCGTTGCGGAAAGCTACATATATCGCGTGACAGTCCGTTATCGGTGACCCACATTACGTAGCCTTCGTCGTTGCGCGCGGCGCCGATGTGAATCTCCGGGGTATGACGTGACCCTACACGGTCGAGCGCCGCACCGATGAGTACGAACAAGACCTTCTCCAAGTCACGCCTGTCGACTCTGACCAGTGGCAGCGATCGGTCGATGCGTAAACGAACACCCGCCGATTTGATCTCGCTGGCGTAGCAGGCATGTGCGACGGCCGAAGCGACGTCTTCAACGGCGACCGTTTCGTGACCGACGGTTAGTGTTGTGTCGAGCGCGGGTCGCCTAGCGGGTCGCCTAGTTGTCTGGCTCTCCTCAGAGGGCAGCAGTGGCTCGTTGCTGCGGCTGGTTAGCTCGTCGGCCAAACGGGCCAGACGCGAGCTCGCCTCTTTGAGTGCGCGAGCGTCTTCATTGTTGACTAGTGGTTGTTCGCCGAGGCCCAGGCGGGTTTCAAGATCGCCGATCAGCCGCCCCAGTGCGTCTACCGGCGGCCGGTCCCCCGAAACTATTGCCCTCTTGGCAGCAGTGGCTGTGGGCTTCTCCAGAGATCTTCCGTCGCTATCGCGTCCAGTCTCGATTCCTTCATCCTCGTTTAATCGCATCCGCTTCCTCTCACAACGCAGACCGTTAGCGGGTCTGCGCAAGGTCGAGACCGTTGACTAACCTGCGCGGCGAAGGCGTCAGAAGGTTCCGGGGGACTCGGCCTCGCAAGTGACTACGCAATTGTGGTGCCACTCAGCGAGGCGCCGTGGGGGGCCTCAGTGGGCGCCGAGGGCGGTAGAGGGTGGCGGCCAACTGTCCGATTTGAGCCAGCCCCGTTCACATCCGAACATCCAGGGCTTGCCGGAAGCAGGCGGGAGTGTCGTCTTAGTCTAGGTGGAGAATTGCACTGAGCGCTCGCGCTACTTCGATGATGTAGTCTTCGCTATCGAGGCCCGGACCTGCGCTAAAGCACTGGCGTAGGGCCGACTCGACCAGGCCGAAACACAGCTCGGCGAGGATGCGTTGATTAGCGCTGCGTATCAGGCCGCGCTCAGCCCACAGCGAAAAAACCGGAACGAGGCTGGCTATGATGGCCTCACGGCTGGCCTTGCGGGCTTGAAGCGAGGACTGTGGTGAGTCGGCGAGCAGGTAGAGCGCGAACAGCGGATCGCTGTTCGAGACGTAGGCAAAGGCGCGGCGCACCATCGGCTCAACTTCGGGGCGGTCGCTGGCCGGACTGATGCCGGCAAACATGGCCGTGGCGAAGCCCTCCCCATAGGACTCGGCAACCGCCCAGAGCAGGCCGCGCTTGGAGCCGAAGTGGTGGTATAGAGTGCCTTCCGCGACCCCAGCGGCATGGGCGATCTCGGCGGCGCCGACATCATCGTAGCCGCGTTCGCCAAAGAGCCTGGTTGCTGCGCTGAGGATCCGCAGCTTACGGCCCTCGGGATCCTTGCGCCAGGTGTTGCGGCGGCGCGCCGCGGGCTTGGGCTGCGTCACCGTTGCCACATTCTATCGAACAGACGCTCGAAGGCTGGAAGTCGACGTATGTGGTAGAGCAGGCGGTGTAGTCTCGAGTGCCCCGGGCTCATGGCAAAAAGCCTGGGGAAGGCCAAAAACAACGTGCGACGACCGCTAAGGCGCAACCGGCCGGTGAGTATCGCCACGACCGCGTTGAGTCGCCCCTGGTGAATTGCGAGAAACACGGCGCTATCACAACTGATGGTCAGGTCGGCGTCATCTATGCTACCGGGCGCGACCCTACAGCGGCGCTCGGCGATGTGCATGACCCAGTCTCCACCGGCCGGGCCACTGAAGCTGAACTGAGTGGCGAAGCGCATTCCCTTGGCTTCTGTCGCGCGAAAGAACTGCGGCATGTTACGCATCATCGGATCGATGTCCTGAGAACGTAGGCGTTGCAGATCTACCAACCGCACGGTCTTCGAGGCCAGTCCGTTAGGGTCCGGGACGCTGCGCCAGCGTCCCGGCGGTATGTCGTAGCGAGCACGCGCGCTTGGCGTATCGATGACGAATTGCTCTTCTTCCTGCCCTCGAATTCTAGACAGAGGCTTGAGCGTTTCTTCTAGGTAGCGTCGACGGGTTTCGCGGCCATCGTGGAAGCTGTCGTGGATCTCGGCCGGACAGGTGGCTACGCAGTTGAAGCAGCGGTACTCGACTCGGAAAGCTAGAGACTGCCACAGCGCTGCAAGCTCGATATCACTCCAGCGTTTGGCGAAACGCTTGGGGCGAGCCTGCCCCAGGTCGCGCATCAGATCGAGAAATCCCGGGATTGAATCGCGATAGGTGTGGTTGTAGCAAGCAAAGAAATCGAAGTCTCCATCAGCACCAATGGCATTGGTTGGGCAAGAGGCAACGCAGAGGTTGCACTCGATACATGGATTCCACTCGACGGTGGTGTCGTAGTTTGGGAATTCTATGTCGGTGACGACAGTATCGATCAGGCAGTAGGCACCGAATTCGCGGTGCAGAAAGTTTCGACTCAAGCCGATCACGCCCAGCCCTGCTGCCTGCGCCACTAGTTTGTGACTCAAGGGCCAGATCTTGTCGGCCCACCGCCGGGCAACCTCTTGTGGCCAACCAACGGTGGTCGTCAGGCCTTGAGCACCGAGGGTTTTGAGATAGCCGATGGTGCGCCTACCCATTTCGAACACTCGTTCCTCGCAGGTGTAGAGCTCATGGTTCGCTGTGGGCAGGTAGCGTGATTGCATCGCCGCCTTGTTCTCTTCGACGATCAGGCAGACCAGGGAACGAGCGTGGGGGTATACGTAGCGGATCTCTTCTACTTCATGGGCCAGCGCGGGGTCATCGATCGAGATGACTCCGACATCATCACAGCCACTGTGTTCGCGGACGTCGCGCTTGAAGCGCGCCAGTGAGATCGGCGCAGCAACGGCGCGCGCGGGAAGAACGTCCTCGGGTGAGCCGGGACGAAACGGCCATCGGTAGGCGCCGCGAACCGGCAGCTTGTCGCCTTGGCTGCTGCGTTGACGGCCGGACGCCGGGAAAGGAAAGTCCCAGTCGCTATGTGCATTGCGCCGCGTGGGCGGCTCCTTCCGTTTCATGTGCGGATGCCTCCGGAGACCATGTAGTAGTAAGAATTGAGCAAGTCTCAATTAACTATGCTAGAGATAATCTTAGTTAATACAAGTGATTATGGGGTATATGTTCGGCCTAGAGTATATAAATTGAGGCTGTCTCAGTATGCTCTTGAATGCTGTTGCCATCGAAAAAATACGCTTCGGCTACACTTCGTCGCAGCTTGGGCGACGGTCTCGACCTACAATGGAAGATTGCTGGACCGATTCGCGGGCTCATCGCTGGCGCGGCTTGGCAAGCTTAGTAGCGGAGATGCTGGGATGACCTCGAGCCGTTTAACAATAGTTCTTACGCTCTCGCTGTGCTTTGTTGCTGCTGGCCTGACGGTGCCCGGAGCAGCGGTGGCTGACGAGTGCAACTCGGCTTGTCAGATCGAGCGAGTCACATGCATTCGCAATGCTGTCAAGGATCGCAGTGCCTGTCGTCACCGCTGTAGCGACGACAGCAGCGACGAACAAGCCACCGGCCACGCTTGCCGTAGAGCCTGCGCTGCGGTGTTGGCCAAGGCCAGAGCCGATTGCCACAAGCATGTGGTGCTATGCCAGAGTCAATGCGGCGAGGCATCTGCGGATCAAGGCTGTCTTGGAGAGTGTCGTGATCAACTCTTTACCTGCGGAGAGGCGTTTCATAGTTGCTCGCAAGGTTGTGCCGTTGCAGTGTTACCAGGCTCTAGCCGCCCGAGCGTGAAGGCTCCGCCATTTGTTCCCTCTAGCGACTAGGCCTCGCCAACCACATTGTGGGCCCGGCCTGCAATCTTTCTTCTGCCGTGGGCAGGAGTATGATTAGCCGCCTATGCGACCACGATTCGTCGTAGTTCTTGCCATCGCTGCGGCTGTAATTGGAGCGATCGAACTATTCGGGCTGTTCTTGCGTCCTCTGGAGCACTACGAACAGGTATGGTTCGGTTACCAGTTCTATGGGGCTGCGGCCAGAGTGGCGGCGGTTCCCCATGTGATCATATACTTTGCCGGTGCCTGGGGCCTGTGGCGGCTGCGTCCCTGGGCGCGCATCGGTGCGATGGTATATCTCGGCTATATGCTCGCGTCGTTCATGATTTGGGGCGTCCGCGATCATGACAGCGAAGGTATTGGTTACGTCATGGTGTGGCACGCTTTAGTGGTTCCGTTTGTGACTTTCTGTCTGATGTTCCTCTACCGCGGAGAGCGCTACTTCCCGCGTGTTCCGCAGTGATTGCGGCACTGCCTAGCCTGACCTAGCGATGGCCGGACCGACTCTGCTCGAGCGTGAGCTTGCTGATACCGCGCAGAGCCCCTATCTGCGGCGTCTCGGTCTGCGAGTGCTAGATGCCAGTGATGGTGAGGCTGCGGTGCTCATGTCTTTCGTTCCCACGTTGGTCAATCGTGCAGGTTCGGTGCATGGGGGGGCGATATCCTCGCTGTTGCTGGTCGGCGCTTCCTTGGCAAGTGCCTCCTCCCAACGTGGTGCTGCGGCGGTGCGTGGCCGTCCGCTATCGATCTCGGTGTCATTCTTGACGGCACCACGGGGACAGTCCGTCACCGTCAAGGCTCGGGTTCGTCACCGCGGTAGAGACACGGTTCACGTTGGTGCTGATGTAGAAGCCGACGATGGCTCGGCGGTGGCAAGTGCTACACTGGTTCACCGCGTGTACCCGGCCGACCGCGGGGCCTCTGAGCCCAACGAGATTGGCGCTGTGGAGGCCGGTGCCGCCAAGCAACTGTCTGCTGCGCAGGGCAAGGCCCCGGCGGGTTCTGCCTACCTTCGCGCTGCCGGACTCGAGCTAGTTGGTGACAAGCTGCCGTGGACCTGCGCGAGGTTGCCGCTAGAGCCCAATCAAGGCCTGCCTGGCTACGTTCATGAAGGGGCGATGGTGGCGCTGGCGGATAGCTGTGGCGCCTTTTGTGCCTACGCTCATGCGGGCATCGGCCGCGAGCGGCCGGGTGCTACGGTGTCGATACAGATGAGTTTTGCGCTACGTAGAGCCGGGGCAGTAGCAGGCGCAGGCCGCCTGCTAGCCCGTAACGGTTGCTGCTTTAGCAGTGAGGTGCAGCTGTGGCACCCGCCATCGGCGCCACTTACCGCCTCCGCTCTGGTGTCGTACCGTATTCCCGGTTGAAGGCGCTCCTTGGCGGGCAGGGGTTGTGCAACGCTTGAGGATCGCAATCAGTACTGCCTCTTCGTATCCAAAGAGGCGCTCCGCTTCGCGCCAATCGATCAATGGGATTTACCATATGAGGGTTCCGCACGGCGCTTCGCGCGTGCTAAGTGTCGGGATGCATGGCGGCAAATGTCAAGCCAGATGTCGGCCTGCGATGCGATGATGATGCTAATGAATGGAGGAGACGATGAACCTCACCAAAGAGCAGTTGCTGGTGACTTACCGCAAGATGCGCATGATTCGTTCTTTCGAGGAGAAGCTCAACGAGCTGGTCAACGGCGGCAAACTCGGGGGTTTCTTGCACCTCTACTTAGGCCAGGAGGCAGTCGCGGCTGGGGTCTGTGGGCATCTTGGTGAGCGAGACTATGTTGCCACCACCCATCGCGGCCACGGCCACTGTATCGCCAAGGGCATGCGCGCCAAGACGATGATGGCCGAGCTCTTCGGACGTGCCACCGGTGTGTGCAAGGGCAAGGGCGGTTCGATGCATATCGCCGATCTCGATCTCGGCATGCTCGGCGCCAACGGCATAGTGGGTGCGGGCATTCCGCTGACCACGGGTGCGGCGCTGACGTGTAAGCTCAAGAGCACCGGTGGTGTCGCGGTCGCGTTCTTCGGCGACGGCGCGAGCAATCAGGGCCAGTTTCACGAATCGCTTAACATGGCCTCGAACTGGCGGCTACCGGCGCTCTACGTGGTTGAGAACAACGGTTGGGGTGAGTTTACGCCTACCGAGTTTGTCGTACCGGTAAAAGATATTGCCGTGCGCGCGCGCAGCTATAACATGCGCAGTGACATCGCTGATGGCAACGATTTTTTTGACGTTTTCGAAAAGGCTGGACGTGCGATCGAAGCTGCACGAGCAGGCGAGGGCCCAACGCTTCTAGAGTGCAAGACCTATCGCTATGCTGGCCACTACGTCGGCGATGCCTTGGCCTACCGCTGCAAGGACGAAGCCGAGGCGTGGAAGAGCGAGCGTGACGCGTTGCTACGCTTTGAGTCGCGGGTGGTCGGTGAGGATCTTATCGAGACCAACGAACTGCGTCGTATCGATGATGAAGTAAGCGAGGAACTCGAAGAGGCGGTTGCTGCCGCGGAGAATGATCCGCTTCCTGAACCCCAGTCTTTGTACGAAGACGTCTACGGGGAGGCTTAAGCATATGGCACGAGAGATCCCGGTAGCGGTGGCGATCAATGAAGCGTTGAGCATCGCCATGGACAGTGACGACGACGTTATCCTGATGGGCGAAGACGTTGCGGGTGGCGGCGCACGCGGTGGAGAAGGCACGGAGGAAGCCGGCGGCATAATGGGCATAACCCGCGGGCTGGTTACTCGCTTCGGCGCCGATCGTGTGCTCGATACGCCGATCAGCGAGATGGGCATACTCGGCAGCGCCGTCGGTGCTGCGATGACTGGGCTGCGCCCAGTGGTCGAGCTGATGTTCATCGACTTCCTTGGCGTGTGCCTCGATCCTCTGCTCAACCAGGCTGCCAAGCTTCGCTACATGCTCGGTGGCAAGGCCCGCGTGCCACTGACGGTTCGCACGGTTACTGGTGCCGGCATGCAGTCGGCCGCTCAGCATTCGCAGTCGCTATACTGGATGACCGCGGGCATTCCCGGCCTAAAGACCGTGATGCCGTCGAATGCCTACGACGCCAAGGGGCTGTTGCTTGCGGCTATTCGTGACGATGACCCGGTGGTTTTCTGCGAGGCCAAGGGGGTGCTGTTCGACTCGACTGAAGTGCCCGAGGGCGACTACCTGGTACCGATCGGCAAGGCAGCGGTGGCGCGCGAGGGCAACGACGTTACTCTGGTCGGTATGGGTGCAACCGTGAAGGTGGCACTGGCTGCTGCGCAGACGCTGGCGGCCGAGGGGACCGACGCCGAGGTCATCGATCTGAGGTCTCTTGCGCCGATGGACGAGGAGACCATTCTGGTCTCGCTCGAGAAGACCGGGAGGCTGGTCGTCGTCGACGAAGCCACCCCGCGCTGCGGGATTGCCAGTGACATCGCCAAGCTCTGCGTGACCAAAGGGTTTGATTTTCTCGACGCTCCGGTTGGCTGTGTGACCGCGCCGCATACCCCGGTGCCTTTCAGTGCGGTGCTCGAGCAGGCCTATATGCCCTCGGCCGACAAAGTGATAGCCGCGGTCCGTGAGATCGGCTGAAAAGTAGGCATGGCGACAGCAATTAAGATGCCCAAGCTCGGCATGACCATGAGTGAGGGCACGGTTGTGGATTGGCCGATCGCGATTGGCGAGAGCGTCTCCAAGGGTGAGTGCGTGCTGTTAATCGAATCGGAAAAAGCCGAGATAGAAGTCGAGGCAACGGCCTCTGGCTTCTTGCGCCACATCTACGTCGAAGTCGGAGAAACGGTGGCCTGTGGAGCGTTGCTTGCTGTACTCAGTGACAGCGCCGACGAGCCATTTGACGCCGACGCGTTTCGTGACGACAACGCCGAGGTCGAAAGCGCGCTGTCGGTCGCGATTGCCTCGGTACCCAGGCCTCAGGCTCACGCGCTGGCGACTAGCTCGCGCCCGGCTCGTAAGGCCGTGGCCCCGGCTGCGCGGGCGCTGGCCAAGAGACTCGGCATCGACGTCGGGGCGATTGCCGGCAGCGGTCCTGGCGGGCGGGTTACCCAAGCCGATGTGCGGGCCTGGGCTACTGCTCGCGAGGGCTTGGTCGAGGTCGCGCCGGGGGTCCACCTGGAGGCGCCGGCGGTTGGTGCGGGCGACAGCGTGTTGCTGCTTCCTGGCTTTGGCACCGACGTCGCCGCGTTCGCGCCGCAGACCTCCGCGCTGGCCTCGCGCTACCACGTCGTCGGCCTCAACCCGCGTGGTGTTGGCTTGTCCGATGCACCCGAGGCCGACAGCTACTCGCCTGCGCTGCTTGCCGCAGATGCAGCTGCGCTGCTTGGAGACGGCTGCGCCCACGTGGTGGGTGCGAGCATGGGGGCCGCCGTAGCCGCAGAGATGGCGTTAGCCCATCCTGACAGAGTACGATCGCTTACCTTGATTACCCCTGCGCTGGAAGTCAGCGCGCGGCTCGCGGCAGTGCTCGCGAGCTGGGTCCGGCTTGCCGCCGAAGCTAGCCCCGAAGCGCTGGCTGCGGCGCTGGCGCCGTGGCTGTTCTCGCCGCGGCTGCTGGCTGACAAGCCTAGGCGCGAGCGTATGCTTCGCGGGCTCGCGGTGATCGTCGCGCGAACCCCAGCGGTTGTGCTGCAGCGCTACGCCGCGGGTTTGACGGCAGGATTGGGAGATCGCGTCACGCAACTCTCCAAGATCGCGGTTCCCACCTTGGTGCTCGCCGGCGGCGACGATTTGCTCACCCCTGAAGCCGACGACGTAGCCGCGGCGATTCCCACAGCGAGCTATGTCATGGTGCCGGGAGCGGGCCACGCCCTCGGGCTAGAAGCCCCGGATGCTGTTAACCAGGCCATACTTGCACATCTCGAGCACTGCCCTGAACGCGCTACGTGACAGTTCCTCGAGCGCGCGACTGCGTACGAGCGTGGCTCCGGCGAGCCTGCGGTGCTAAGTAGCGGCGGTCTTGCGACCAGCGTTGATGGAGAATCCGCGCTAGTTAGGAGGGGAATGATGTCGGAGGCCGCCATGGTTTTCAGTTATTCACGGCTCACGACTTTTGAGCAGTGCGCACGGCGATTTCGCTACCGTTATCTTGACGGTGTGCACGAGGCTTTTTCCGGGGTCGAGGCGTTCATGGGCCAGCGCGTCCACGAGACCATCGAGTGGCTATTTAACCAGAGAGAAGCCGGGTGCAAACGCAGTGATGTTGAAGCCGTGGAGTTCTACTGTTCTGGCTGGGACCAAGCTATCGCAGCGGCGCCGCGGCCGGTTAGGGTTATAAAGGATGGTGAGGCGATCGAGAACTACCGGCGTCGAGGGGCGCAGATGTTGTCGCGCTTTCACGCTGATCGTTTTGCGTCAGACACCCTCAAAACCCTAGAAAACGAGAAGCACTTCCGCATCAAACTTGGTGGCACGCATTGGTTCCAGGGCTTCATCGATCGTTTGGCCTGTGATGCTGAGGGGCGCTTGCATGTCATCGATTACAAGACCGGTCGCCAGGCCTCGCCGAGGTTCACTGGCAAGGATGCTGGACAGCTCGAGGCCTATGCTTTGGCGATGTTTGCTGAGACCGACGCCGAAGAAATCGAGCTGGTTTTGGAATATTTGAAAACCGGAGTGCGGCTTAGTCGGCGTATTCTCCGCTCTGAGGTCGAGGCCGTGGACAAGGATTTGACCGAGCGTATCGGCGTTGCCGTCGCCGCGACGGTGTTCCCTCCGGTTACCGGGGTGCTTTGTAGGTGGTGCGGCTACAACGATCTCTGCGAGGCTTGGACGGGCAAGTTCGGCCGCAGTGCAGCTTAGCAATGCCTACTCGCACTCGCCGGCCAGGGCGATCATCATCGCTGCTGGGTCCCAGTAGGCCATCAGCGTCTGAATACGGTTGTCGCCGTCGAGTTCGAAGATACTTATACCCTCGAAGACGACTGAGCCTTCGTTGATGCCGATACCCTCGGCCGTCCACTTTACCGCTGCCCCCTCTTTGACATAAAAGACCGCGTCTTGCTGGATCGATAGCCTCTCGAAGGGCGAGGTGAAGACCTTCCAGCTTTCCTCTAGCCCAACGCGTCCCTCGACCGGTGCGGCATCGACGGGATCGTGGACCACGGCGTTGTCGGCAAACAGCTCCAGCCAGGCTTGGCCGTCGCGGCTGCGGATGGTCGCGAAGTAGGCATCTATGGTCTGGCGGATGTTGCTGTCGGGGATAATTTCCATGGGCCGTTTTGCCTCGAAACTGGTCTTTATTGGGTGCCCGATGCGGCCAGGAGATGCAACGGCGGCTCTCGGGCCCTGGGCCCTGATCAGGCCGCCCAGCTAAAATAGTGATTTCATTGAGATTTTTCTGCGCCTGCGGGGAATTGCCTTGCCACTACTGGCATTTCACGGCATGCGGTATTTTCGTCGATTACTCGCGGCCTTGCAGCTAGCCATCTTCTCGGCAGCGCTGAGGGCCGCTCGCGCTCGCTGTGGCTGCACGGGTAAAGGTAGTAATAGCGCGGCCGCCGAGTCGCTGGCGAGGGAAAAGAGGGCGGGGGTATTGGCGGGCGTGGGCCTCGGCGGCATTCTAAATACAGACGCGCCATGCCTCCTTCAGCATGACTCGGCCAGCGGCGGGGACGGGCTCTGGTGTCCGGACCCCGCCGCACTATTTTTTTCGCTTTGGCCCTACGTTTAACGACCAGTCGTAGTCGCTGTAGCTGAGCTTGGGGGCGCCGCTGTAGGCGGCCATGGCCGATGTTTCTTGGCCGTCGGCGTAGCGGCGGAAGTATGCGATCGGGCCTCCTGCCGGGGCGAA
>CAZPPZ010000023.1:0-24435 GCA_964588545.1 uncultured Myxococcales bacterium
CGAACGCTGCCATCGCCACTGACACCCCTTCAGCCCAACCCCCGCAGCCTGGAAAAAGCTACGCCCCCTCCTCCGCCGCTAGAGGGGGATAAGTCCGTCGTCTAAGTGCTTGATTTATCGAAGAATGACTAATGCCAGAACAGCATGGCCGACCTAGATTACAGCTGAGCTGATTGTTGATAAATCAAGCACTTAGACGACGGACTTATCCCCCTTAGAACAGTGCGGCGATTACTGAGCCGACGACGATGCCGGCTTCCAGGGAAGCTGACACTACGGCTGTGGTGGCGGCAATCGTCGAGGCAGCCAGTGCCGCGGCATCGGCGACCAACGCTCCTCCAAGTACGGCAGAAGCGGCTTGTCCAATCGAGATGCCGCCTACTGCGCCGGCAACCGTTCCGCCGGCACCGGTAAGAGCCGTGATGGCAAAACGCGAGGCCCCACCAAGCGGTGTACCGAAGATCACGCCGTTGGTTGCATGGATATTGCGTAGAACCTGATCCCAGAACGAAGGGGGACAGGCCAAGCCCAAGGGATCGACCAGGTTTATGGGATCGTTGGATACGTAGCCGTACAGGTTGATCGTGTCGCCGGCAAAGCGCAGTGGATCGGGCGCGGTCCAGCGCCCGGCAGTTGCGTCGTAGTCGCGGTAACCGAAGCGAACCAGTCCGGTGTCTGCGTCGTAGAGGCCACCGGCAAAGCCGAAGGGCTGGAAGCCGGGGTTGCTGTCTGCGCTAACCGCCCCCCACGAATCATAATCGATTCTCTGCACGACGGCACCGCTAGCCGTGTCGACCACCAGCCGCACGCTGCCGAGCTGATCGGAAATGATGCGGTACTCTTGGCCCGCCTTGACCATATACGCGGGGGTGTTTGCGTCACCGACATATACGAAGCGTGAAACTACCGCGCCGCTGACATCTAGCTCGGCGACGACGTGAAAACGGTCTTTGTACAACAGTCCTTGAACCACCAGATCGTTGACCTTCTTTGCGACACGGCGACCCCCAGCATCTATCACGTACTCGATCGTCGTTGAGTCGGGTAGAACGACAGATGTAAGATCGCCAACTGCATCGTAACTATACGTGGTCGTCTCGCCGCTAGCGTTGTCGGTCTTGCTCACGAGCTCGCCGCTTGGGGAATAGCTGTAATCGGTCGTGCCGCGGCTTAGCAGGCGATCACGCAGGTCGTAGCTTGCCGTCACTACCGCGCCTTCAGAGCTGTAGCTGGTACGATTGCCGTTGGCATCGTAGGACGCTGTCTCTACTACCGTGCCGTTTCGCCGCGTCTCGATGAGCTGACCGGTGCTGTCGTAGGCATACTCGTAAGTATCGCTAACGCCATCTATGCTCTCAACCTTAGAGGTAACCCGTCCGAGAACATCCCGGGTGTAGTCAAGAGAGTACAGGGCAGCGCCCTGGTAGCTCGCCTGGTAGCGATCGACCTCGCCGAACTGACTTATCGAGATCGTGTCGCTCACGCCGCCAAGGGAGCTGCCGGTGGGCATACCGGTTTGGGAGCTGCGGGCGATACTCAGACTACCGGCCGCGGTCTGCAGCCCGTCATCATCATATGCAAAGCTCACCGCATCGCTACCGTTTAGCGTCTGCGACGCTACCTGCAGGCTGTCGTTGTAGCTGACCTCTACGCTGCCGGTCACAGTCCCCGACCAGCTGGTGGCGGTCTCGAGCATGCCATCATGCGTAATCGCAGTCGTCACCTCAGGCGTAGCCATGGTACTCAACTGCCCGCTGGCGGCGTCGTAAGAATAAGTCCAGGTCGTCAAAGGCAGCGATACCTGCGCCAAATGGCTGGCGCTGTCGTAGACCAAGGCCACGGCGCTGCCATCTGGTCGGCTTACGCTCGTGAGCCGACGGTTCGCATCGTAAGCGAACGTAGTCGTGTCACTAGAAGCGCCAACCTGCGGCAAGTCTACCGAGGCGAGTTGGCCAAGCGGCGTGTAATCGAAGTTGTATGTGCTTCCTGAGGGCAGGATCACACTCGTTCGCGCACCACGGCCGTCGTAGCCATAGACGACGCTACGTCCATCCGCGAGTGTTAGCTCCGTCACGCGGCCGACAGCATCGTGTGTAAAGCTGGTGGTTCGGCCCATCGCATCGTCGATACTCGCGAGCCAGCCGGCTGCGTCATGGGTTACCAGGGTCTGTCGCAGATTCGCTCCGCTACCCCAGCCAACAGAGCTCAGTCGCCCTGAACCATCGTAGCCAACGGTGAAACTCGCAAGCCCGGGGGGTGAGACCTGCGCTGTCCTACCCTGAGCATCCAACGTCACTTGTGCATGACGACCCGCGGCTGTCGTAATACTCCACCTCCTGCTCGAGGCGTTATAGCGTCGCTCATAGCTCTTCCCCGAAGACGTAGCCGTCTCAACGAGTTCGCTCAGACTGAGCGGATCCCCGCTGTTAGAGAGGGTCGCGGTCCGCTCGACCGCTGCACTGAATTGGATCCCACCGGGCGTCGCAACCACCAGCGACTCAAGAACCGGCGACTGCATGTCGAAACGTGGATCGGGGCCATAACCGAGATCTATGGTTGTTGCATCACGCAGCGTCACGCTCTGGCTGCCGTCTTCTCGGATCAAAATCTCGCTTTGAATAGAATCGGGGAATACCTTGGTCAGCCGCGTAGCCCCGGTTGCCAACCCCTCGGCACGATAAACCGTGGAGGCGCCGGATGGCCTCGCGCGTGTAACCTCAAAACCGTTGCTCACGCCCGCACGAGCGAGCGTTTGATAGCCACCCGCGGGATCGTCATCACGCAGCAGGCGTCCATCGGCGTCGTAGCTAAACGCCGTCGTGTTTCCGAGAGGATCGGTAACCGCAGCCAACAGCCCGTTGCCACTGTAGGCAAAACTCGTCTGCTGCGAATCGGGGCCGGTCAGCGCCGTAAGATACCCATCCGCGTCTATGCTCAAGACGCTGCGTTGTCCACCCGGCGCTACGATAGCTGTGGCCCGGCCCGAAGCGTCACGTTCGATCGTCGTAACGTCACCGTCGACATCGGTTACAGAGATAAGTAAGCCATCGTCGTCGTAACCAAACGTGTAGACGCTAGCCTGGGTCAGCGTATCCACGGTACGTAAATGACGGCCGCTCTCGTCGAAAACATAGACGAGCCTTGCGTCCTTGGAGGCGATGAGAATTTCGCCAGCGCTTACCCCCGGCAACGGTGCGGCAACACGACGCACGCGGTTGTTGCCGCTGTCGGCGACGTAGAGCGCGCCGTCGGGTGCCAAGGCCAGGCCGGCAGGACCGAATATCGCCGCCAGCCTCGGGGGGCCGCCCTCACCAGAGAAGGTGAAGTTCTCGCCGCTGCCAGCCACCCAGAGAAGCCGCCCGCCAGGGGTCACCCGATAGACCACCTGATTGGTAGAGTCGGTGAAATAAAAACCGCCGTCGGGCATCGCAACCAGGCCCATTACCCACCCTATCGTCGTGTTGTGGGCGGCGCCGCCGCCCTTATAAATGCTACCTTGGCGCTGGCGATCGCACGATCCGACCAGTGTCCATAGCCGGCCACCTGGGCGTAGCTGACGAATGCAGGTACCATCGCCGATCAAGGGACCGCCTTTGGCGAATGCCAGCGCCCACCCCCCGTTCAACCTCAAGTCTGTCCCCATAGCTCCGTCGGTCCATAGGCTACCGCCACCGGCGACTGTGCGGATTACGCCGCTGGGATCGATCCTGCGTAGCAACAAATAGTTCCCGTCGGTGACGTAGATCGATCCGTCCGGAGCTAGCGCAACGCTATACGGCGAGTTGAGCGGAGATTGGGTTGCCGCAACACCATTTATCGGTGCACCCGTGGATCCGGTGCCGGCAATGCGAGTAAGAACACCTTTAGCGTCTAGCCTGCGTACGCAGTTTAGAGATGGTGACGCAAGAATGAGATCGCCATTCTCAGCAAGCTCGAGATCGGTTACTTCACCGATGCTAAAACTCGTCGCCGGGCCTTCGCCACAAGAACTCGGCCAGCCATTGCCGTTGCCGGCAACCGTCGAGATGACGCCCTCGGGAGACACACGACGGATCTTGCCAAACCCGCCTGCGGACACGGCGATATAGAGACTACCGTCGGCGGCCAGTGCCACGCTCTTCGGCCTTTGTAGCCCCGCCCGAGTGGCAGCACCACCATCACCGTTGGGCTTGTAAGCACTGTCGTAGCTCCCCGTGCCGGCGTATGTAGCGATGGTCTGTCCCACCGAGGTAGCACTCCTACGCCCGCCCGCCGCCGAGTAAATCATACGACGAACCGGGTCGTAAAGACTCTGAACGTCGAGCAACCAACCACCCAAGCCCAGCATCGAAGCATCGATGCCTCCGACGTACCCCCTCCACTCGCTCCAAAAGGTAACCGGCGGTGGCGAGGGACACGAGGCCCCCCCAGAAGCGCTGGCACGGCAACCGTAACTGGGCTGATAGGTGTAACCGATCTTAACCGTCGCCGGGGCACTGCCGTTTAGCCGACGCCCGTATACGTCACGACCATCCCAAACAAAGGTATGAGAAAGGTTGGGCGCAGGCGTAAAGATCTGCACCTCGTGTTGGCCCGCAACGTCGACGACCAAGCGTACGTCTATAAGAGGACCCGGATTGTCGCCGGTCAGGGCGATCTCGAGTTGATAGGCGGGACTAAAGCCGCGAGCCAGCGAGCTTCGGTAACTGAGTGCAAATTGAGTTCCGCTTAGGTGTAATTCCTCGCCGACCACCTGGCTCTGGCATTCGAGGATCGAGCCGGGATCGCTGCAGGGCTCGTCGCCACCGTCATCCTCAGCGCCAAGCGTCGGGTTTGGAGGATCGGGGGGATCGGCGTTATCCGGCAAAAATGGTGGCCAGTTGAGATCTAGCGGCGAGAAGTGCTCTACCGGTACGCGCCAGAGGCTCTGGCCCACACTGTAGTCGCTGGCAAGACGCGCCCGTTCGCCGTCTGCCATCCCCAGCGCATCCAGAGCAGCCTGGTCTTCGGCTATGCCATCACCATCGGCATCGACGTCGGCGAACCCACCGCTTACCGACAAGATCTCGAGGACAACCCCGTCGTCACCTCTGACCCACGCTGCGCGCGCTCTCTCGTAACTGTAGTTGGGTACCGGCTCGCCGATGGGAAAGCCGAGGAAGTTCTCTACATAGCTGTATATCGGCGGATCAAAGAGAACGGTCTCGGCTCCGGCCGCCTCAGCCTCGTCGACGCTCAGTTCAACCGCGTATGTATAGGCAACGCCAAAGGGCAGGTCTCCCGGCATGGCTTCGGGACCAGTGTCGCCTACCGTGTATTCGGTCTGCCTGACACTCAGGGTCGTAAGCGGCTGGGTACTACCGTCTGCCAGCACCAGCTCTGCCGCAGTTGCGGGCGGTACCATCACGGTGGGCTGACGGCTGCCACGGCTATCACTGACGGTGCTGCCACGGAGTACCTGGATGTCGGTTGGAGCGGAGAGATCAACGATTGTTACTTGGGTATCGAGCGGCGTCATCACTACGTCGGGAACCGTGAGGTAGTGTTGCCAAGATACGTCGAGGGTGCGCTGCACGGTGAGATATCCACTCTTCTTGTAAGTTAGGGTAAGCGTCCCGCCGCCGTTGACCGCGAGATCAAAGTGGCCATCACTGCGTGTCTGTGTAGCACCCAGCTCACCATGGTACAGAACGCGGACCTCAACGCCGGGCAAGGCACGTCCGTCTCTTAGCGCGACCAACCCGCGCAAAATGGCAGCTCGTTGCTTATCTATCGTTCCGGGCAGAACCCCGTACTGAACCGGGTCGTTGCCCGTATATAGAAACGCCGTCGCCGACCTGATGTCGCTTACGGTGGTGTCATCGACGCCGGGGGCGATGCTGGCGGGGTCCGGAGGCAGCTGATCGGGCAGCGTGCACAAGGTGGTATCAAAGCCGCTGCAGTCACCGTTGCACACGAGCGTGCCACCGCCAAACCCCAGGTCGACGCAGGTCTGGGGGCCAACATCGTTGCCGTCACAGACCTCGCCTTGCTGCTTGACATCGTTGCCACAGGCAGGAGCCGGACAGCTACAGTCAGCCTGACAAATCGTCGGGCAGGCCTGGTCGTCACCGCCATCACACTCTTCGGAAGGCTGATTGATGGTACCATCGCCACACACCTGCTGAGTACAGCGACAATCGGTCTGGCAAAGTCCAGGACAGAAGGCATCGCTGAAACCGTCGCATTCTTCGCCTGCTTGATTAACTACACCGTCACCACAAATCGCCGCGCCACAGACAGGGCAGCTCATCGGCACTGGCAAGCCGACGGCATACTGGAGCACACGCAACGCATCGCTAGCAGTGATCACTCCCGAATCATCCGCATCGCAGAGGCAAGCAAGACAGGCATCAAGACCAATCGCGGTGCGGATGACATAGAGCGCGTCGCTCGCCGTAACCCGACCGTCCATCCCAGTCTCACCGCACGGTGGCGGCCACATCGGCATGGTCGTGGAAGTCGTAGTGCTGCTTGCCGAGGTTGCGCTACTGGTTACCGCCGCAAGCGTTATCGTTGTCGCGGTTCTAGCACGGGCCGGCGCTGACTTGGTGTTGATAGCCGCACCAACAAGCGCAAGAACTACAGCCGTTGTCGTTAACAGCGCTAGGCGCCGAGCATATGCCGCTGATCGCAGGTGTCGCATCTCCCCTCCTTCGGAGTCAGTGGATAGCGGCAAAGCGGCAGCCCGCGAACATTCTCTCGCAGGGCACGATCATTTACATGTATACGTGGTCGTAACGACGAGGCAAGAGCGACAGGGATAAGTCCGTCGCCTAAGTATCTAGTTTTTCTCAGTATGCGTAAACGTATACTGACGCCAGAACACTCAAGCAGGGGGGAATGCGTAGTTCTTCAACGTGAGGAAAATCGGATAGTTAGGCGACGGACTTATCCCCGTCTAGGGGATGTTCCAGACCATGCCGCCGCTGCTTGGGTTCAAGTACCAGTCACCGTTGAGTGTGCCACCCGATTGAGCCCAACTGATAAACGTCGAGTAGCCAAGATCGACTCCGAGATCTTCGACTGGATGATTCCACAGCACCGGCAACGATAGCGCCCAGGGAAGACCGTTAGCGGTCTTGAAGGTCACACCAGCAGCAATATCGGTTGCATCATCAGCGGTACCAATAAGCCCGAGATTCATGGTGTCGGAGGGAAAGAAACCCGGTAGGTGCACTTCCGATGCGCCGTCGACGAGGTAGCTGTCATAGGGAGGAATCCCCAGCGCAGCACTGTCTTGAGGTGTAGTGAAGAAGAATCGCAGCGAGACACTCTGTCCACTGACCTCACTGCTACCGGGCTCGGTGTTGGCGAACTCAGCTCCTGGCGGCGGAGTGATCAAGTCGTTCGCATCTGTGAACACCATGGCTGTGGCGCTGCTCTGAGTAGTGAGAAGCGGCCAGGCCTGCGGCTGGGCCCCGTCTAGCGCACGAGTGACCAGCGAAACGTCCCCTGGGGCAAGCGGCAGGCGCAAGGCCAAGCCGTTGCGTCTCGTCGCCCCCATGGCGAGCAGCGTGTAGTCGACCTGTACATCGACTAGGCGCCCGGCGGCGTTACGTGCCTCGGTAGAGTGCCACGAGCTCACCAGGTCGTTGAAGTCATAGTCGCCCTTGCGCGGCCACAAATCCTCAAAAGCCAGGGTGCCATCTACGCCCGCGGCGGGATAGTCGGTACGAAAGGCACGCGCCGGATCGTTGGGATAGTCGTCCTGGCCATTGGCGACGCCATCGTTATCGAAATCGTCAGCAGCAGGAAGCTGAGCTACATCCACCATGCTCGCTCCCGAGATAGGCTGATAACGGAGCGTGATGATGATGTCGTTGAAATCGTGGTCACTGCCGGGATCGGGACGAATGAAATCTTCGAACGCGACCACGATGCGCTGAGAATTTGCGGAGCCACCGTTGTCGGGATCCTGGAACAGTATGGAGTGAACCCTCTCGGCCGCATCGGCACCAGGATTGAGATCGTCTATAGAGTATACAGTCCACACCCCTTCGTTGATGCCCGAGGGGTCAAAACCGTTGGCGACAACAAAGAATCCGATGCTTTGCCCCGGAAAGAAAGTGCCGATACTAACCGTATCGCCCTTGGTCAATCCACCCTGGCTGCCGGGGAATGACGCATTGGGAAACACCACCATGCGCTCAATGTCGGCAACCGACTGCGGAGGGCTGTCGCTGTCGTAGACAAAATAGCCTACCGCGTTACGAAACCCGGCGCCCTCGTGCACGAACGACATGGTAGCCGTCACTGGTTCAATGATACGAAGGTTGCGCACTGCCAGTGGATCGATCAGCTCGGGATGTGCGACGCGTACATCTTGCTTCTCCGGCAACACGGCCACGATATTCTGGTCGAACTGGGAGGAGTAAGTCTCACCTTGGGCCTCAAGATTGGAAGGAACCCCCTGCGCGTCGAAGCTAGCGAGGGTGGTTATCGCCCAAGCGTCAGTAGTCAGCAAAACTGACACAAGACACATGACCATACGGGTTGCTGATGAAACTGCTAGCATAATGAAGCTCCGGGATTGGCTATTCGAAGACAAGCTCTAGAGTCGGAGCGACATCAACTGCGACTTCGTTTTCTATCCCCAGTACTCCGGCGGTTACCACCAGACGCTGGTCATCGATGGGTACAGAGAGAAACTGCTGGTAGCGTCCGGCGGCACCGGTCATGCCGGCGCCAACGCGAGAACCATCCTCGGAATACACCGTCACGACCACGCCCGAGCGGGGTAGCCCGGCCTCATCATTGATGCGCACGCCCAGCGCGACTGAGCGAATGGTCTGATAGTTGAAGGTTGGCGGAATAACCGCGTCGTCGAGGGCTGACGAAGGGACACTGCCATCGCTCGCGCCGCCTCCACAACCGCTGATCAAGGCCAGAGCCAGACAGCCCACAAGAGCGCCACGCCACACGGCGCGAGAATACAGACACAGAGAGCTGATTACACGGTTCCTCATCTTACCAACAAGTTGCAATCGACATGCCATAGTCAGGGTTATCCCTTAGGGGAAAACCCCCATAATCCGCCGGCTACTCACCAGCAAATATTCGCTCGCCTCACCAAGATGGCACGAGCGTTAGAGTGTTGACGCTCCCGGCGGCAACAAGCTCTAGCGCCGAGCAAGCTCCGTGGCTTGGGGTCGCATCGCCAGAGCAGCAAGTTCGGGCCGTAGCAGCTCGGCAACAGCAAGGTTGGCGGCCGGACGAAAGTGCCCGTCGAACTCGAAGTACAGCGGCTCGTCCACCCTTCGTAGCGCCGCAGTGGTGTCAATGTAGTTGATTGCCAAATCGCGAAGTATGCCGCGTGCCTCGGCCGTAGCTGCGTCACGGTCCCAGTCTCCAGGCGCCAACTCTCCAAGCTCGATCGCCTGGGCCAGAACCGCGTCGTCAACCGCCGCTCGCGGAGGCAGTATAACAACTAAGAGCGGTATCGAATGATCGCGGACAATATCGCGCATGCGGAGAAACTCAGCCCGGTACGCGGCTTTGGCTCTGCTGAGTAAATCCTCATTCCAGGCTGATCTGCGTATTACATCCAAGCCCGGACCAAGATCACGCGAGCCACCCGTCGCGCCAATCCCATGAGCAACACCAGCGAACAGACGGTAGAGATGGCTAGAGGTCTTCGCCCAGCTCTTTATGCCACCATCTCCGCCAAGTACTCCCTCATCAACAGGTAGCCGCTTCTCCCAAATGGTGTCGTGGAAATCATTACCAAGGAATGTCGCAACAATGACCCCGCGAACCGCGGGTGAGTCGATGTACTGCTCGAGTAGCATGCGATACTCTCGCGGCCCGTAGCCCGGTACCGCTAAGTTACGAATCGCGATCTCACCGCCGCCAGTCTCGCCCAGGTGGAAAAACGTCTGCTCGTAATCCACCCCATGACCAAAAGCGAAGGAGTCCCCTATACCGAGAAGGTAGGAATGTATAGGTTCAGCCGGCCCATCGGCGGATGCTACTCGGAAGCCTTGTTCTCCGACGAAAATCTTCCAGCGAGTTTCACCGGTGTCCACGGCCTGCCGCGCACCAGGAGCAAGCTCAAAAGGCAGCCGCTCTCCTTCAGCATAAACGTTCAGCCACGAAACCGGCTGAGGCGAAAACCCACGCACGAGGCTCTCGCCAATCAACAGTGCCACGACAACGGCAGCACCAAACACGCCCACCACGCGCCCTAGCGACACAAGTACGCGCGAGACCAGCAAGACGCGAGAAGCCATGGCGTCCATTGTAGCGCGCAGGACACTCGGACCGTGCGTTTTCCTACCAGCAGATACGCGGCGCTTTGCTAGACTGGATACACGTCGGAGCTGCGAAGCAGGGCACCCTCTTTGCGCTCTGCCATGGCGCGGCCGCTAATCGGCCGACACCACCAGCACCGGCTGATGACGGTAGAGAGGCATACGAAATGAGCAAGATATTCCGCAAGCGCAAGGCCACCCCGCGGATCGGAGTCGTCGTTATCGGCCGTAATGAAGGCGAGAGGCTGCGTAGCTGTCTGACCTCCCTGCAGGCCGCTCGCTGCCCCATCGTGTACGTTGATTCAGGATCGGAGGACGGTAGCCTAGAACTCGCGACCTCGCTGAACGCGGAGCCGCTGGCACTCGATCCATCTCGCCCGTTTAGCGCAGCGCGCGCCCGCAACGAGGGATTCCATCGTCTCCGAGACCTACACCCCGGCCTGCAATACGTTCAGTTCGTCGACGGCGACTGTGAAGTTGCGCCGCAGTGGCTCGAGCGCGCCGTAGCCGCGCTCGACGACGATCTGCAACTGAGCGTGGTCTGCGGAATTTTGCGCGAGAAATTCCCCGAGGCTTCAGTATACAACCGGCTGGCAGATCTCGAATGGAACAGCCAAACTGGAGACATAAGCGCCTGTGGTGGAATTTTTGCCGTCAGAGCAGAGAGTTTCGCCGAAGTAGGCGGCTTTGACGTGAGCGTCTCCGCCGGTGAAGAGCCCGAGTTGTGTCAGCGATTGCGCGCTCGCAATGGGCTGGTGCGACGGCTGCGCGATCACATGGCCTGGCACGACGCGGCGATCCTAGGTTTCGGGCAGTGGTGGAGCAGGCAGCTACGCTCGGGCTATGGAGCACTAGACGTCGCCACTCGCTTTGGCCGCGGCCCCGAACAGCTCTTCGTCGGCATGGTACGTAGCGCACGACTGTGGGGTCTTTACATACCGGCGGCAGCACTGGCCATCGCCGGCCTGGGATGGCTCACCATAGGAGTCGAGGCCGCTGCTGCGGTTCTCACCTCGCTACTATTGGTCATCTACCCTCTGCAAACCCTGAGAGTTGCCCAACATAGCATAGCACTGGGTTACGATCGCAAACTGGCACTGATCTACGGTGTCCTAACGATGATATCGAAAACTGCTCAGGTGCTGGGACAGTGGCGTTACCTACGTTGCCAGACGGTATCGATCACCGCCCACAAGTCACGGCCGGCGGTCGCGTCTGCGGCCTCTTAGGCCGGACTTCATCGGCCAGTTCGGCGCGACACACAGGCCCCCCTAGCTACAGCCGTGTTGCCGTTCGTAGTAACTACTATACTCACCGCTGTTGATGCGGCCGATCCACTGCGGATGATCAACGTACCAGCGAACCGTCGCCTCGAGAGCTCCCGGCCACGCCGAGCGCGTTGGTGCCCAGTCAAGCTCGCACTTGATTTTTCCGGCATCAATCGCATAGCGGCGGTCATGCCCTAGCCGATCAGCGACAGGCCGGATCATGTCCTCGCCCTTGCCCATGATTTCGAGGATGGTTCGCGTAAGCTCGAGGTTTGATCGTTCGTTATTACCGCCGATGTTGTAGACTTCTCCTGCGCGCCCCTTCTCTAGCACCGTCAGCACCGCCTCGCAGTGGTCTTCAACATGCAACCAATCTCTAACGTTGAGACCATCTCCGTATAGAGGCACCTGTTTGCCGTCGATCAGATTAGTCACGAACAGCGGAATGACCTTCTCGGGGAACTGGTATGGTCCGAAATTATTGCTGCAGCGGGTAATACAAACGTCAAGGCCGAAGGTCTCATGGTAGGCATGAGCCAGCAGGTCGCTAGAAGCCTTTGAGGCTGAATAGGGACTGTTCGCACAGATCGGTGTGGTCTCGCTAAACTTCAGGTCGGGTTGATCCAAAGGCAACGACCCATAGACCTCGTCGGTGCTCACATGGACGAAGCGCTCAATACCGGCTCTACGGGCGGCATCCAGAAGCACCTGCGTACCGACGACATTGGTCCGCACAAACGGCCCGGAATCGAGAATCGAACGGTCGACATGACTCTCAGCCGCCATATGCACGACCGAATCACACTGCTTCATGAGAGTCTCGACGACCGAGCGGTCGCAGATATCTCCGCGCACGAAACGGTAACGATCGTTGCTCTCAACATCAGCTAGGTTTTCAAGATTCCCCGAATAGGTCAGAACGTCGAGGTTGACGATGTGATAGTCGGGACGCTGTTCAAGCACCAAACGGATGAAGTTAGAGCCAATGAATCCGGCACCACCGGTCAGCAAGATCGTCCTTTTCGCTTTACTCATCTCCGACCCCTCATTTGATATGGCATCCCATCATTCTAACCGATCAAACACCGCGGCGAGAGACTTTTTCCAATCGCTGAGGGGGCCAACTCGGGCCTCGGATAGAGTCAGATCAAGCACGCTATAGCCGGGCCGCGGCGCTGGTCGGGGGAACTCGTCGCTGCTGCAGGGATCAACGCGACATGCTGTAGCCCCGAGCCGAACGATTTCCTGTGCAAATTCGAACCATGTGCACTCCCCAGAATCACAGAGATGGAAAGAACCCGCCGCCCCACTTCTGGCCAGCGCGAGGGTCGCCGCAGCCAGCTGCTCGCACGAGCTCGGACGGCCGCGCTGGTCATCAACCACGCGCAAGACCTCTCGTTGGCTAGCAGCAGCAGCAATGGTCCTGACGAAATTCTTACCCCAGGGAGCGTATAGCCAACTACTCCTGACCACCAGGCTGCGGCATCCCGACTCGCCGATGTAGCGCTCGCCCAGCGCCTTACTACGCCCGTAGGCGTTTAGCGGCGCAATCGCAGAATCAACGCTATAGGGACTAGTACCCTTCCCGTCGAAAACGTAATCCGTGCTGTAGTGGATAAGCAGGGCACCGGTATCACGGCAGCGCTGTGCCAAATTGGCAACGCCATCGCCGTTGATCCGACACGCCTCGGCTTGGTGGTCCTCAGCACCGTCTACATCGGTGTAGGCGCAGCAATTCACCACCGCGCGATAGCGAGAATCAACAACCTCGCAGACTCGAAGCGGATCCGAGATATCCAACAGCTCCCGGCCGCCGGCAAGGTATGACGCTCCTTCCTGGTCAAGCAGCTCGACCCACGCGCGTCCGAGCATGCCTCGAGCACCCAGCACCAGCAACGGAGCATCAACACTGCCCAAATCAGCAGCGCAACCTTCACTCATAGCGACCATAGTACCCGGCCACGCTAGCTACTGCGACAGCCCAACTACAACCGCTCGCTCACCGCGCCGGCTGATGCTGCCTCAAAGGCTGGGAAGGCCAGAGTACCTCGGGGAGCTGCCGCCAGAACTTGGTGCTGCAAATCTGGTTTCGCAGCGTGAGCCTGCCGAGCACCGATACCATTCGCCACAGTGGGATGGGCTCGCTTACGACCTGTACCCGGCCGGCACGAACGGCTTCGGCGACGGCTCCCACCTCCTTTTCCGCTTCTACCAGCGAGTAAGTCGAGTTCATTTGGTCGGGAAGGTGAACATCACCGGTACCAACCATCGGCATGCCATGCTGGTCGCAAAAACTCCGGGCGAGACGGTTCGGTCGCGAAAGAAACTTGTTCCAAAAGTGACTCCATTCCACCGCGTCAAAGATATGCGCCCAGCGCTCAAGCCGCTCGGCTCCGAGCTGGAACGGAGGGTAGAACGGGTGAGCCGGAAAGATCAGGTTTTCCTCGCTACGATACTCGGCCAACTCCGCCAAGCAGCGAACCTGCTCTACCTTGGCATCAGCATTGATGATGACGACATGACATCCACCATCAAGAGTCGCCTCTATCCCCGGTAGTACCAGCACACCAGTGCGCTGCGACGCCTCACGGATCTCATTGGTTTCGCGCAAGTAGAGGTCATGGTGGGTAAGCGCGATCGCGTCGAAACCGTTCTTGGCGGCAAGCTCGATCGTCGCCACAGCGTCGAGCGGCAAATTGTCGACGGGGTCGGCCGAGGTATGAACGTGGAAATCCACCTTGAGCAGACGTGAACTAGTGGGCGAATTATCTGTAAACTTCGTCATTCCATTGCCTTTGGTACAAGCATGTACAGAGAGTTAGTGGGGTAGAGAAAGCAACCTGCATGCCACTTTGGTCGCCGCCTGGTAAGCCCCCAAGGCGGCGTGGCGGTCGCATCATCACAACAAGCGTGGGGAGGGGCCTGGCCCTAGTTTGTCGCCGGCCCCTCACTATCATCAGCCGCAGCAGCCTCGGCCTCCCGCGCCAGGGTCAGTCTAATCTGCCGGGCGCGTGCACCGCGTACCTCGATAACCTCTGCGTGCGCGGCCCCAAAATCCACCTCATCCCCGGCTTGGAGAATGCGGCCGAGCCGCTCCACCAACAGCCCCGAGAGCGAATCAGCCTCATCGCGATCGGACCCCAGAGATATACCGAGCGAACGCTCTACATACTCGACCAGAGCACGGCCATCGACGAGGTACTCGTTCGAGCCCGCGGGCACGATGTCGGGTGGCTCCTCATCAAACTCGTCATCAACCCGTCCGACGATCGGCTCGATGACATTCTCGAGAGTCACCATTCCGGTTACCGTACCAAACTCATCGACCACCAAGGCACAATGCTGACGAACCGCCTGAAAATACCCCAGGAGGCGGCTTATCGGCATGGTCTCGGGAACGTGGTGAGGGCGTCGCATTATCTTCTCGAGACCGGCCTCGTCGTTGCCGTCGAACTCAAGCAGATCCTTGATGTGGACAATGCCTACGGTGTTGTCGAGCGACCCGTCGCATACTGGATAGCGCGTATGCTTGGTTCTCTTGATCATCTCAAGCCACTGAGCATAGGAATCATCAATCGAAATGTAATCGACATCGCCACGTGGCAGCATTACTCGCCTGCAAACGAGATCGTCGAACTCAAATACCGCGTGCAGCAGTTCGTGCTCCGAGCGCGACAGTTCACCGGCTACGCGAGCCCGCGACAGTAATGCACGCAACTCCTCCTCGCTGTGGCCAGCACCGTGCTCCCCGCTGCCATCGATGCCAAAAAGACGAATGAGGCCTAGCGCCGCCCCGTTTAGCACCACCAAGAACGGATAGAACGCCAGGTAGAACCACCGCAACGGAAGCGCACAGGCCAAGGCCAGGGCCTCGGTACGACGAATAGCCAGAGCCTTGGGGGCCAACTCACCGATAACGAGATGAGCAGCCGTAATCACCGAGAACCCGACAATCAGCGAGGTAGTATGCAAAGCCGTCGCGGAAACGATGCCGACGGCGGCAAACACCGGCGCGAGAAGACGCGCAACCGCAGGCTCGCCGATCCACCCCAGGCCAAGCGAAGCAATCGTGATTCCCAACTGGCACGCCCCAAGGGCCGCGTCCAGGTGTGTAACTAACCATCGTGCAGTATGCGCAAAGGGCTTCTTCTCGCCGACCAGAACATCGAGACGACTCGGCCGCACCTTTACCAGCGCGAATTCCGCAGCGACAAAGAAACCGTTTAGCAACAGCAGCAATACGGCGACTAGTATCAGAGAATAGTCTCCGACTGTCGACATCAGGTCGAGCGGCTCATTCACGCGATCGATTCCGACATCAGTCGCGATACTCGGGCTTGCGGCCTTCGCTGCGCGCCTTGATCGCCTCGTCGAGATTATTGGTCGTCATGCGCACCAAGAGCTGGTTACGGTTTTCGTGATCTATGGCGGCGGTGAGACTACCGGTCTCCATGCTGGCCCATAGCACACGCTTGGTCATGGCGACACCGTGGGGGCTGTAGCCACATATCTGTGTGGCTAGCCCTAGAGCCTTTTCCATCAGGTCGGCATCGTCAACAACGCGCGAGACCAGGCCTATACGCTCGGCCTCGTCGGCCTCAACAACTCGCCCGCTTAGAATTATATCGTGAGCCCTCGATACGCCAATCAGCCGTGGCAGCAAATAGCTGATTCCGAGTTCGGTCCCGCTAAGCCCGTTATTGATCCCCGCGCCACAGAATCTAGCACTGTGCGCAGCAATGCGGATATCCGCGCCTAGAGTCAGACACATACCACCGCCATAGGCGGCTCCATTGATCGCGGCGATGATCGGTTGAGGAATCTCGCGCATCGAAGGTACCAGGTTTGCCATGTAGGCCATGGCCCGTGTGGCTATGCGCGACATCGGAAGTCCCTCTATCCCCGGAGGGACACCACAGTCGTCCAAGTCGAGACCCGAGCAAAAACCTCTCCCGGCCCCCGTCAACACCAGGACCCAGGTATCGTTGTCGGCCGCGACCTCATCAAAAGCCTGGTACAGCGCAGCTACCAGGGCAAAGTTCAGGGGATTCAGCCGTTCGGGCTGATTGAGGGAGATCACGCTTACGTGATCAACCGGCTTCGAGAGCGTTACCAGCGGCATTCTTGCAAACTCCATCAACCTCAGATCAAGCCCAGCCCGCATAGATCAGTGAGCCGCCGGCAGCCCACAGTGTCATTCCCCACGCGCGAAATACCGCAGGTGACCGAGTAGAGAACCAAGTAACCAACGAATCGACGAATCGACGCGATGCAGAAGCCAGAATCCCCATAGCGACTACGGCCGCTCTGATCTCAGAGATAGCCATACCTGTTCGAGCGTCAAGGCCTATTGCAAAAACGACTGAGCATAGACTCGCTAGCGATACCCTGGGATATCGTTCTTTCTAGGTCAAGGGACAGGAGAATCCTCGCTGGCTACGAGCACATAGTGCTCGACTTCCGGGAACGGGTCGTAGAAATGATGGAGAAGCTTCTTCCAGCGCTGATATTGAGCTGAGCCCCTGAAACCAACCGTGTGGCTCTCCAGCTTGTCCCACCACACCAGCAGCAAATAGCGGTTGTCGTGCTCAAGACAACGGCGCAGTTCATGCCGCTGGTAGCCAGGCATCCCCGCAATGATGTTCTGCGCAAGGGCGAAAACCTGTTCAAAGTGGGAGGTCTCATCTGCACGCACGTTGAGAACCGCAACCTCTAGGACCATACCCAACTTTTTACTCCTGTCCCCTATCCTGGTCCATTCCGGGGATTGACTTACCAGACGTTTGTCTGGTAAGTCAATCCCCGGTTATTCTCCCATGTCGAGCTACGTACCCCTGTGGTGTAAGAGCAACTTTTCTTTTCTCGAAGGCGCCAGCCACGCTGATGAACTGGTTGAAAGCGCCTCGTCGCTCGGACTATCCTCCATAGCGGTAACCGACCGTGACGGGGTCTACGGCATCGTCATCGCCCACCGTAAAGCAGTCGAGCTCGGCGTCCATCTGATTATCGGCGCGGAAATCTCCATCGAGGATGGTTCTAACATCGTTGCCCTGGCGAGTAGCCGCAAAGGCTACGCCAACCTGTGCCGATTGATCAGCCGCGGCCGTCTGCATTCTAAGAAAGGTACCTCTGCGGTTGGCTGGCAAGAGCTATGCGAGCATGCCCCCGGGCTCATCGTGCTTTGGGGCGGAGAGCGATCGCTGCTGACCGGCATGGCCGAGCCCTTGCATGTGGCTTCTTCCTTGAAGGAGGCTTTTGGCCCGAGGCTCTATGCCATGGTGGCCCGTCATCACCGTGCCGAGGAGCGCAAGCAGGAAGCACGGCTTCGTGCCCGTGCCTCGCATTACGAAATTTCCACGGTTGCCACCATCGAGGTTCTCTATCACTCACCCGCTCGCCGCCCCCTCCACGATGTACTCACCTGCATACGACACCGTCGGCAGCTCTCCACGATCGGACAGCTCACCCGTCCCAACGCCGAGCACGCGATGAAAACAGCCCGGGCCTTCATGGGACTGTTCGCCGACGATTATTACTCGCTCCGGCGTAGCCAAGAGATCGCCGAACGCTGCAACTTCTCGCTCAAAGAGATTCGCTACCGCTATCCCTCCGAGCGCCTGCCCGACGGCCGGACATCCGCACAGTGGCTCAACCAGCTGGTTCACCGTGGCGCGAGAAAGCGCTACGCGGGTGCCATCCCCGATGAAGTTCGGCGACAGATTCACAAAGAGCTTCGCCTCATCGAAGAGCTCGACTACTGCGGCTACTTTCTAACCATGTTCGAGATCGTCGAGTACTGCGACGAGAACGCCATCCTCTGCCAAGGCCGCGGTTCGGCAGCCAACTCTGTGGTCTGCTATTGCCTCGGCATAACTGCCATAGACCCGGTGCGCATGGGGCTGCTCTTTGAGCGTTTCATTTCGAAAGAACGGGCCGAGCCGCCGGACATAGACCTAGACATCGAGCACCAACGGCGCGAGGAAGTCATTCAACACGTCTATGAGAAATACGGCCGCTCGCACGCCGCAATGGTGGCGGTAGTCATACGCTATCGGCCGCGCTCCGCCGTACGCGACGTCGGCAAAGCCCTCGGTATTGCCAGTAGCACTGTCGATCGTCTGGCTCGATTGCTTCCTCGACACGCCCAGCTAAGTGACTCACTGCTTCGCCAAGCGGGACTGAACGGGGACCTTCCCGCGCACAAGCATCTCCTAGAATTATCAAATAAAATCATAGGGTTTCCTCGTCACCTCTCAATTCATCCTGGAGGTTTTATTTTGGGCCATGAGGCGGTCAGCGACATCGTCCCCATCGAGACCGGGAGTAAAGCGGGGCGCAGTGTCATCCAGTGGGACAAGGACGACATCGAAGAGTTGGGCCTCTTCAAAGTCGACCTACTTGGTCTCGGAGCACTGACTCAGCTCGACCTGGCTCTGGCTCTGCTCCGCAAACATCATGGCCTCGCTTTGTCCATGGCTACCATCCCCAAAGAAGACCCGGCCACCTACGCGATGATCTGTCGCGCCGACACCGTTGGCGTCTTCCAGGTCGAGAGCCGCGCCCAAATGGCCATGCTGCCACGGCTGCGGCCCTGCAACTTCCACGACCTCGTCATTCAAATCAGCATCGTACGCCCCGGGCCAATCAGCGGCGGGATGGTTCACCCTTACCTGAGAAGACGCAGTGGTGAAGAGGCGGTTGAGTACCCCCACCCTTCTCTGCAGCCCGTTCTGGGAAAAACCCTTGGTATCCCCCTGTTCCAGGAACAAGTAATGAGGCTAGCTGTAGTAGCCGCCGACTATAGCCCAGGTGAGGCCGATCAGCTCCGCCGCGACATGGCAGCATGGCGGGTATCTGGCCACATCGAGCGCCACCACCAACAGCTAGTGACCCGCATGCAGAAAAAAGGCATTGCTGCCGAATTTGCCGAGCGGGTTTTTGAACAGATACGCGGTTTTGGCGAGTATGGATTTCCCGAAAGCCATGCCGCCAGCTTCGCGCTAATCGCTTACGCAACAGCCTGGCTCAAGTGCCATTACCCGGCCGAATTCACCTGTTCGCTGCTCAACGCTCAACCCATGGGCTTCTATTCTCCATCAACCATCATCGAGGATGCCAAGCACCACGGCATAAGGATTCTCCCTGTAGACGTGAGCAACAGCCAATGGCACTGCAGCCTTGAAAGAGACAGCACCCGAAGCTTGGCCGTCCGCATGGGGCTTCGATATATAAAAGGGGTATCTAGTCACGAAGGGAGATCCATAGTCGAAGCGCGTCAAGAAGCATCATTTAAGTCTTTGGACGATTTCGTCGCCCGCACTAGTATAGGAGAAAAGACACTGAAGAAGCTCGTCGAGGGCGGTGCCCTCGACAGCTTTGGTTTGCAACGACGCCAAACACTGTGGCAGCTGCTGCGCCTTATCAACACCAGAGCAATATCGCTGCCCCTCACCATTAGCGAAACTGAGGCGTCCTTCGAGGCTCTGAACGACCAAGAAATCATAGCCTGGGACTATCGCAGCTCTCGTCACAGCACCCACGGACATCCTCTCCTGCCACTACGCGAGCAACTCCGTGCCCAGGGGCTGCCCGAGGCCCGTAGTGTAACAAAGATGAAAGACGGCCTATGGATACGCTACGCAGGCATGGTCATCTGCCGCCAGCGCCCTAGTACTGCCGGCGGTGTAGTATTCATGACTCTCGAAGACGAGACCGGTTTCGTCAACCTCGTGGTCTGGGAAAGTATCTTTAAAAAATTTGCAGTGATTGCCAAAACCGCGCCCTTCCTCGGCGTAACCGGCAGAATCCAAGCACACCAAGGGGTCACCCACATAGTCGCGGAACAGCTATGGACGCCACAAACAGATCCGACTACGGTTAGAGGCCAGAGCCGCGACTTTCACTAGCAACCTCCTTTCAAGCAATGTCACCCTCACGCAACACACAACTATTGGGCACCGCGTCCGTAGCCGCCTTGATAGCGGTCACCTTATTCGCAGGACTCGGCCGCCCCGCTCTGTTGGTACCCGACGAGGGACGTCACGCCGAAATTGCCCGCGAGATGCTCGTCGACAAGGCCTTCCTCGTACCAAAGCTCGAAGGCCGACCTTACTACGACAAGCCCGCACCATTCTATTGGTTAGTAGCCGCCTCGATGACCGTGTTCGGCGCCAACGAGATGGCCGCACGCATCCCTTCTGCTCTTGCTCTGCTCTGGACCATCCTGGTCATGGCCTACTTTGTGACCCGCAACTACTCTCCCACAGCCGGCTTATTGGTGGCCGCAGGGCTGGCGACGACGGTTCTCACCTCGGCGATCGCACGTCTGGTGATCATCGACATGACGCTAACAGCAGCGTTGACCTCGGCCTTCGCCTGGCTCGGACTGTGGCTGCTGGATCCTCCATCGCAGCGTCGAAGCATCTGGCCGTTCTACCTCGCCATCGCCATCGCCACGCTTCTCAAAGGACCGGTAGCCATAGTCCTGGCGGGGCTGCTGATTCTCAGCTGCGCAGTGCTGTTCCGAGACCGATTCCGAATCACCAATCTCAAACCGATCAGCGGTATCGTCATAGTGTCCACCCTAGTGGCCCCCTGGTACGTAGCCGCGTGGGTCGCCGACCACGACTACATCAAAACCTTCCTGTTCCTCCACAACTTACAGCGCTATGCTGTCGCCGGTGCACTTCGCCACGAAGAACCGTTGCTCTACTACCTATACGCGCTACCGCTAGCGCTGATCCCCTGGACCGCGGCCGTTATACACGCGCTTCGCGAACGCCTGCTACTCGCTCGCGACCGGCGAGCACCCGACCTATACCTGGCAGCCTGGGCCGGTGTAGTCGTAGTCCTGTTCTTCCCTTCCCAGGCTAAGATCATCACCTACCTACTGCCCGCGTTCCCCGCACTACTCGCCCTGGCCGCCGCCTGGACAGCCGAGAGACTCGAGCAGGGGACCCCGCTTCCGGCCAGCATGGGCATGCTCGGAGTCGCGTGGACCGTTCTCGTCACCATCACCCTGGCCGGGGCCGGACTATACTCAGCGATCGTTGGTCACTCGCCTTGGCCTTGGATGGCTCTGGCACTCATCGCTGCGGCTACCGCCTTGTGCGCCGCACGCAGCGGCCACCCCCAGGTCAGCGCCCTCTGGACTCCGGCACTGGCTACGGCACTGCTGTTTGTGGCCGCCTCGGGTCCGGGGACGCTCCTGCTAGAGGAGACCAACAGCCTCGTAGCTCCGGCAGAAATTATCGCGGCTGAAGCCATCCCTCCTGACCGCGTCTTCGCTTACCGTCGCAGTTCCCACGCCGTGGGCTTCTATGCACACTCGGCGGTAGAGAAGATATACTGGGCTGGCGACCTGGCCGGCCCCCTGGCCTCACCGGAACGAGCAGCGGTGATTACCAAGGAGCGCCACCTACTGCTGCTCGGCCTTGCACCTCTACCGGCCGACACCAAGATACGCTGGCGTAACCGGCGCGGCGACATACTGCTAATAAAGCAGGCGGAAACCACCATACCTGCACCGCACCGATTGTCGCTTCGCAACCCGCATGCGACCGACTGGCATCTGCGCACGACCGTCGCCGTCTTTCTTGCGATCTTCGCGCTCCTGGCCCTCGCTCAACACCAACAGCCGCGAGAGTATTCACCGCCTCAGAGCTGAACATGGCTGGCTAAACGCCCGGTAAAGTTCCCGCTGATTTGTCGGAAAGCCGTATAATCACTGTGTTAGCCTGGATGAGCTGTGTTCTCCTCCTTGATCACGAGCGGCCTCGCCGATGCCCCGGCGGCGGCGCTCAGCTACGCAAACCTACAACTGCTGGGCTTGGCCTCGGTTGGTTGGTTAGCCGGGCTCGTCATCCTGCGTTCGCGTGGACGGGGTTCTGTACGTAGCTCTCTAGCGCCAAGCACCAAGGAGACCGACAACGCGACCGTCGCGCCTACGCTAGAAACCACGATTACCGCGATGGAACTGCAACGTCGCACCGGAGACTTCCGCCGACGCATCCATGCCGACCCAGATACCGACATCGGACGCATCGTCGCTCAGTACAACCGGGTACTCGACGAGGTCAACGCGCAGAAGGCCGCGCTCAAGCGTGAGATCGAAAAACGACGTAGCGTAGCGGCCGCCCTCACACACAGCCAGTCACAGTTTCGCCGGCTTCTAGACGCGACCGGAGCCGGGATCTACGGGGTCGACATCAATGGAGACTGCATCTTCTGCAACCACACCTGCGTCACCTTGCTCGGCTGCAACAATGAGGTCGAACTCATCGGCGAGGACATGCACAAACGCCTCCACCATTCTGCGGCCGACGGAAGCCCCCGCCGCTTCGACCAGTCAAAGATATATCGCTCCTACCACGACGGCGAAGCCACACATGTAGACGACGAAGTAATATGGCGTAGCAATGGGACCAGCTTCCCCGCTGAGTACTGGGCTACGCCGATTCGTGAAGGTGATCGCGTGGTCGGAAGTGCCATCACCTTTACCGACATCAGCGAACGCAAGCAGGTCGAAAAGGAAAAAACACGGCTCGAGGTGGAACTTCGTCACTCGCACAAAATGGAGGCGGTGGGAACCCTCGCCGGAGGCATCGCTCACTATTTCAACAACATCCTCGGGGTTGTCATCGGCCAGACCGAACTGGCCCGTAAGTCGCGGCAGCTCCAAGCCGACGAAGGCCTTGAGGCACAACTGGAACGAATCCTCGAGGCAAGTTGCAGCGCCAAGGGCGTGGTTGGCGAGCTACTCACTTTTGGCCGTCGGTCTGCGACCGCGCGTAAGCCAGTAGACATATCCAATGCAGTTGAATCGGCGCTGACATTGGTAGACGCCACCATTCCTGCGATGGTAGAAATGCGCAGAGACATTGATCCCGACTGTGGCTTTATAGAAACCGACGAAGCTCACATTCATCAGATAGTCATGAACCTCTGCACCAACGCCCGTCATGCCATGAGTGAAACCGGCAGCATTCTCGAGGTCACTCTAGAGAAGGTCGAGACTCCTGCGATCAAAGAGAACAGCACTGCCAGCTCCACGCCAGGCATACGCCTGCGTGTCCGAGATAATGGATGTGGCATCTCTCAAGAGATTCAACCGCAGATCTTCGACCCCTTTTTCACAACCAAGCCGGTTGGCCAAGGCACCGGGATGGGACTGGCGGTTGTTCACGGAATCGTCAGCGAACACGGGGGTAGTGTCGCCGTAACCTCCGAGGCAGGGACCGGGACCACGGTCGACGTTTACCTGCCAACAACCAGCGCTACCGCCACGTCGCAGGTGAGTTCGTCGAATGCCGACGACGAACTGAATAAACCGGCGCGGATATTGCTCGTAGACGATGAAGAAGCCCTGGCCGACAGTTCACACTGGCTGCTTATCGCTCTCGGCCACACGCCTACCACCTTCACCGACAGTGTAGCCGCATTAGCGGCGTTTCGTGCAGACCCTCAGGCTTTTGATCTGGTTATATCCGACCAGGCTATGCCTCGCCTGAGCGGCCTCGAACTGACAGCGCAGATCCACAAGATCCGTCACGACATACCGATAGTGCTCGCCTCGGGCTACAGCGAAATGGTGTCCGAAGACTCGGCCAACGATCACGGCCTTAGCGGCTACCTGGCAAAGCCCTACCTCGAAGCCGAGCTCCGCGACGCTATCACGAAGGCCCTCGGACAAGCCACCAGCTAGACGGTTCGCCCCCTCTGCTTTGCGGCGGATGACGCCACTCAGTAACATCGGTCTTTAGTCCGGACTAAGGAGACCTTCGATGTCGTTGACACCTTCAACCATGCTGCCGCTGGGCACCGCCGCTCCAGGGTTTAGACTAGCCGACATCAACGGCAGCTCAGCATCCGACCAAGGACACACGCAGTCATGGCCT
>CAZPPZ010000024.1:0-24225 GCA_964588545.1 uncultured Myxococcales bacterium
TCAAAACGACAAGGTCGCACACCGCCTCTATCTGCTGCTATTTGTGAACACGATGCCGTCAGGCGCATGATGCTATAGAGGAGTCTGCGGCGGAGGCTGAGGCGGGGGCCTCCCAGCCGGTCGCGGTAGAGGCAAAGGCCACGGCCGGCGAGACCCTGGCTAACTTGGTGATGGCCGAAGCGGATGCGCCTGCTTGTTCTGAGTGCGGGTCGATGATGGTGCGCAACGGCGCTTGTTATAAGTGTTTGAACTGTGGAGCCACCAGCGGCTGCTCCTAGGATTGCTCACATCCACCCCAACAACACCCACTGGTTTGGCCGGCCCTTTGTGGTCGGCCGAGCTGGTGGGTGGTGGAGACTGGGAGAAGCTCTAGCGGGGTTGTGAAGGCCCGGTAAACACGTAGACGATCTCGTCGGCGCCGACCACGCCAAGTCTTGCGCGAGCGACCTCTTCGAGAACTCTATGGTCACTGCGGATGCCGGTTAGCCGTGCTTGAAGATCGTGGTTACGGATGATGTGTTCTTGGGCCTCTGCCGCTCGTTGGGCAAGGGTGCGTCGCAAGGCCAGGTAGCTCCTTACGCCGTTGTCGCCAAGCGCTATTCCGTATGCCAGGGCAGCGCACAGCAGCCCCAGCGGCAGCAATAAGAGCTTGCGTTGACGTAGATGTTTGCGTTGCCTGCGCGCCATTTCTCCGAAAGGATAGCGTCTAGGAGACTAGCTCCGCAAGAATAAAGGAGGAGGTTGTAGCTATGCGCATCGAGTCGGTACACGCCCGAGAGGTTCTTGATTCACGTGGAAACCCAACCGTAGAGGTAGAGATTGGCGTGCGCGGAGGCGCTCTCGGCCGCGCGGTGGTGCCATCCGGGGCTTCCACCGGCCAGCACGAGGCCCACGAGTTGCGCGATGGCAAGGCCAAGCGCTACGGGGGAAAGGGCGTGCTCAAGGCCGTGGCCAACGTCAACGCAAAAATTGCGACCGTCGTCGTCGGCATGGATGTGCGCAAGCAGGCGGAGATCGACCGTATAATGATCGATCTCGACGGAACGCCTAACAAGGGGCGGCTCGGTGCCAACGCGATTCTAGGAGTTTCGCTGGCCGCCGCCCACGCCGCTGCCGCCTATACCAAGACGCCCTTGTACCGGGTCATCGGCGGTGCCCGCGCGCGGACCTTGCCGGTGCCGCAGATGAACATCATAAACGGTGGTGCCCACGCCGATAACCGTCTGTATTTTCAAGAGTTCATGATCGTTCCGCAGGGGCTGCGGAAGTTCTCTGAAGCTCTTCGTGCCGGCGCTGAGATCTTCCATGCGCTCGAGAAGGTGCTCAAACAGCGCCGCCAGAGCACCAACGTTGGCGACGAGGGGGGATTCGCGCCCAACCTCGATGGCAATGACGATGCTCTCGGGGTTATCCTCGAGTCGATATCGAGCGCCGGCTACCGGGCGGGTTCGCAGGTGGCACTGGCGCTAGACTGTGCCGCTAGCGAGTTCTACCGAAACGGTTCCTACCACGTCGCCAAGTCGGATGGGTCGAGTTTGAGTGCGGCCAAGATGATCCGTCTCTATGAGCGTTTGGTGAAGCGCTATCCTATTGTTTCGATTGAGGACGGTCTTGACGAGGATGACTGGAGTGGTTGGGAAAAACTGACAGCGCGGCTAGGCCGCAAGGTTCAGCTAGTGGGAGACGACTTGTTCGTTACCAATCCACAGCGTTTGCGCCGTGGCATCCGCGAGGGTGTCGCCAATTCCATCCTCATTAAAGTCAACCAGATAGGTTCGTTGACCGAGACTCTGAAAGCCGTGAGGATGGCCCACCGTGCTGGCTACACCACTGTGATCTCTCACCGTTCCGGTGAGACCGAGGATACGACCATTGCCGATCTCGCCGTAGCTACCAATTCGGGTCAGATCAAGACCGGATCGCTTTCTCGCGCAGAGCGCACCGCAAAGTATAACCGCCTGCTGCGCATCGAGGAGGAGCTTGGCAAACGTGCCGTGTATCCGCGCCGCAAGGCGTTCAAGCGGCGCTAGCGTCGGAGACAGGGGATGGTGGAATACGCGCTAAAGTTGTTGCTCGCGGTTGTTTGCGGCGGTGCCATCGGTCTGGAGCGCGAAGCAACGGGCAAACCTGCCGGTTTGCGAACAAATATCCTCATTTCTGTCGGATCGACGCTGATTACCATCGTTTCCGCGAGCGTTGCCCATGAGGTTGGCGATCCTGGGCGCATCGCGGCACAAATTGTCACCGGAGTGGGGTTCATCGGTGCCGGTAGCATAATCCAAGCGCGTGGATCTATCACCGGACTTACTACTGCCGCTACTATTTGGGCGGTTGCCGGTATCGGAATTTCCATCGGTGCGGGTCTGCCGATGCTTGCCGTCTGGGGAACGGTGGTCATCCTCGCCTGCCTTACCCTACTACGTCGCTTCGACCCCGACGCCATCGGAGGCAAAAAACATTTTTCTATCGAGATTACTGCACAACGCTCCTCGAGCGTTTCTGAGATCCTCCAGGTGTTGGCTACGGGCAACTTTTCTGTTGAAGAAACCGAGCTCGTGAAACACGACGATAGGCTTGTCGTGAGTTTGTCATGTAATGCTAATCGTAGTCGTATCAACGAAATTCTTGCACTACTGGGTGCGCGTGACGACGTCATCTCGGCACGCACGCACGAATGACATCTGCTCTTTGGTGGCATCGTTCTTCAAGGTTTGTGTAGGCAAGTGTGCAAGTGCTGTGTGCACATTCAGACTGGCCGACGAAACGCAAACGCAAGTTCTTGTTGACTAGCTCCGATCCAAATCATTATAATTTGGTCGTCGAGCATCCTCGCAGACCTCTTCTCTGTTCGACGCGCTTCGTGTTAGTTGGTGAGTAACGAAAAACGCTGAAGGAGGAGGCAATCCTAAATGGCAGTACGACGTAAGAAGGCCGCTAAAAAGGCCGCTAAGAAAAAATCAACGAAGAAGAAAGCGACTAAGCGGAAAGTAACGAAGAAGAAAGCTACCAAGAAGAAAGCAACGAAGAAGAAGGTAGCAAAGAAGAAGGTAGCGAAGCGTAAAGTAGCTAAGAAGAAAGCAACAAAGAAGAAAGCTACCAAGCGTAAGGCTACCAAGAAGAAAGCGACTAAGCGGAAAGCAACGAAGAAGAAAGCTACCAAGAAGAAAGCAAAGCGCAAAGCTGCGCGGCGTAAACGCTAGAACTGTTGACGTTTGCCCTTATCACCGTGGTTTAGCGCAGCTAGCTAATAGCTGCACTATCCCGGTGGAACGCTGCTCATCTTCTGGTTTTCGGGGTTAGCCCCCCGTGCGAAGCCTTGAGAGCCCCCCGACACGTGTCGGGGGGCTCTTTTGTATGTCGCGGGCCTGCTGTGCCAGTTCCCATCTTTGTCTCGACGTCTTTGACATAAGGCGTCATGTTCCGTAAGACGGCGATAATTCAGGACTTGCCGCTCGGCGTTTCCGGAGCTGGGTTTGACTCTCGGGCCCGGTGGGTGGTGGCAGTGATCAGTGCATCTGCAGGAGGGGCACACACGATATGGCCGAACAAGTTAGTAGTGTAACGGAGATTTTCGAGTTGTTGCCTAGCCGCTTCAACAAGGATGCGGCAGCTGGTGTTACCGCGATATACCAGTTTGATCTGACCGGCGACGGTGGTGGCACCTACCACGTGGGTATAGCCGATGGTGGCTGTGAGGTTCACGACGGGCCGAGTGAAGACGCCAGCATTACCATTACCATGGCCGCTAGCGATTACATCGACATGATCAACGGCAAGCTCAATCCGCAGATGGCCTTCATGGGCGGCAAGCTGAAGATCAAGGGTGATATGAGCTTGGCACTGAAGATGCAGCAGCTCTTTCCCACTGCCTGATAGCTGGCCTCGGACTTAAAAAAAGAGGGGTAAGCGACAACATCGCTTACCCCTCTTTTTTATGACGCACTGCGCGTCGCAAAGTGCGAGTCTTAGTAGCGACGTTCAGATTCCCTCGCCCGGATCCGCTGTCGCATCAACGACGGTGTGGATGCCACACTCCCGCTTGTTGCTTCCGGCCCAGCGCCCTGATCTTTCATCCGAGCCTTCAAGCGGCAAAGATGTGCAGGGCTGGCAACCGACAGAAGTATAACCCTTTTCAAACAACGGATTGAGTGGGATGTTGTGGGCGTGGAGGTAGTGGTAGGTGTCTTTGGACGCCCAGCGTGCCAGGGGATTGACTTTGACGATGGAGCCCTGCAGCTCGACGTGGCGAATGTTGTGTCTCTCGTTGGTTTGATCGCGGCGACGCCCGTTAACCCAGCACTTGGTAGTTGCGAGAACCTCCTGAAGGGGCTCGACTTTATTGATCTTGCAGCACAGGTCGGGATCGGTCTTGTAGAGTTCGTCGGTGTAGCGCTTCTTGAACTCTTCGAAGTTCATCTTCGCGCCTACTTCACGTAGGTTCAGTCCTAGCAGTTTGACGATTGTGTCTTTGTACTCGAGGGTTTCCTTGAAGTGGAAGCGGGTGTTGATGAAGACTACCGGGATATCCGGCTTGATCGATCGCAGCATGTGTGCGAGCGCGATGCCCTCGTGCTGAAATGAACATGTGAGAATGATGTCATCGGGAAAAGTGGTGGTCGCCCAACCGAGAATCTGCTCGGGGGTCGAGTCCTCAAACTGGGCATTAACCTTGCCAAGTTCTGCGAGACTTAGCGGTGCGTTGGCAGTCGAAACCATCACCCAGGGGTACCACGAGGTTGGACGTGCCGCAAACCAGTAACAATCCCGAGCGTTTACAGTTAGTGGGTCTGATGTCGGGTACCTCGATGGACGGTGTCGACGCGGTGCTGCTGCGATTCCACGGCTTTTCACCACGACCGAGTTTCGAGTTGCTGGCCGCTGTTACCCGAACCTATCCCCCTGCCTTGCGTCAGACACTGCTGGCCAGCGCTGCTGGAGCGGTCAGCAGCCCCGGTGATCTCGCACGGCTATCGCTGCGAGTGGCCAAGGTTTTTGCGGCAGCTGCCGGCGACGCCGTGGCAAAGTCGGGGCTGGAGCTGGGGGATGTTGATGCAATCGCTAGCCATGGCCAAACCATTGCCCATCATCCGGGCAAACCCACACTGACCGTGCAGATAGGCGAGGCAGCGGTGATTGCCGAGCTCACCGCTGTAACTACGATCTACGACTTTCGTAGCGCCGATACTGCGGCCGGTGGTGAAGGGGCGCCACTGGTACCATACGTCCACCATTTGTTGTGCAGCGACGGCCAGCGCAGCCGCGCGATTCAAAACATAGGTGGCATGGGTAACGTGAGCTTCCTCGATGCCGGCGGGGATTTGTCGGAGGTTTGCGGTAGCGATACCGGACCAGGCAATGTTCTCATCGACGAGTGTGTGGCCGTGCTCAGCCAGGGACGCCGCAGCCTTGACCGCGGGGGACGGATGGCGGCTCGCGGGCGCGTCGATGAGCGTCTGGTGTCGCGGGTTCTTGAATCGCCATTCTTTCGCCGCCACTTACCGGCGTCGACCGGGCGTGAGGACTTCGGCGTAGCGCTGGCGCGAGAGTTGGTAGGATTGGGTCGTCGATACCGTCTCGACGATTTCTCTATAGTCGCCAGCGCGACCATGGCGACCGCGCGCTCGATATCGCACAGCTATCGACGGATGGGACGCGAATCGGTCGACGAGGTCTTTGTCTGCGGCGGTGGCGCAAACAACCCGACGCTGCTGGGCATGATCGCTGCGCAACTCAGTGGATCGCGGGTAGCGACGACGGCCGAACTGGGCCTTGATCCCGGCTACCTCGAGGCGGAGGCTTTTGCGCTGCTCGGCTGGCTGACCATCCACGCTGTGGCGGCTAACGTTCCGGCGGTTACGCGGGCAAGCGGGACGAGGGTGCTCGGTAAGATTGCGCCGGGGAAAAACTTTCGTGGTCTGTGCTTGGCTTAGGCTTGTAGCCGTCTCAGGCGACGTCTAGATCGCGACGGGGAACGTCGCGCATGAGAACCTCGGAGCTCGAGTCTCCGAAGCTGAAGCGCTGCATGCGCTCGAGCCCTTCACGGACTTCGCGGCGGGTCATCAAAATACCGTAGGATTGGAGAATCTGCTTTACAACGTCGTAATGGGTATCGATCGATTGGGTGACCGAGACGTAACCGTGACGTCCGGCTTTGGGCCCTTCCCAAAACGCTAGCGGGTTCATCTCGAAAAACTGTGTGTCTCTCTCGGTAGGTTCGATGACGATGATGTCGCCGGTGAAGTTGGGGTCGTCTTGGTACTGACGCAGCCCGTACTGCAGCCGCGAGTGGAGCAGCGTGCGAAACACTTGGTTGAGCACGGTGACAATTCCCTGGTCTGCGAGCCGGGTGCCCTCGGTGACGAACTTGCCCTTCTCGGGAATGTAACGGTGGGTGACACGGTTAGAGAAGGGCCGGAAGGGGTTGTAACAAATGACCAGGTCGGCGTCGTGTTCGATCGCCACGTCGAGGCTGGCGGTGCGCCTGACGCCACCGTCGACGTAGTCTACGCCGTTGATTCGCGCCGGTTTATAAAAGCCGGGCAGGGCGGTTGAAGCTTGTACCGCTTCCGAGATCGTCACCGAACATTCCTCGTCGTGACCGAAGACCACGCGCTCGGCGGTGTCGAGGTTCATGGCGGTAATGTAGAGCTCTTTATTGGTCTGTCTGACGAAGCTACGGAAGTCGTTGGGCAGCCCGTTGTTCTCGAGATTGCTGCGTAGATAGGTGCCGATGCCGTTGTTGTTGAACAAGCCCGAAGGCAAATAGTCGTAGGGCATCGGGAATCGTCGCGACAACAGCGCGGTGACGATCGGTGCGGCTAGATCCTGCAGGGTACTGAGCGAGGGGGTCTTGCGGAACACCGATAGCGCTGGTCTGAGATCGTCGGCGAGATCGGGGAACTCGGCCATGAGGTCGAGCAGTATCCCGGGCACGTAGGTGGTCAGGTCGAGAAGGTACTCAAGCGGCTTACGTAGAATCTCGTCGCTGTTAAAGCTGTAAAAGTCCCCCGGGCGGAAACGCGAAAATTGCACCGAGGTCCCATCGAGGGTGCGCAGCATCTCTGAGGGTGAAACGCCAGCCGCCAACGGTGCGCCTAGCATCGCGCCGGCGCTGAGGCCGACGTAGAGGTCGAAATCGGTAGTCTTGCGATTGATCAGGAAGTCATCGAGAGCCTTGAGGCCGCCGAGCTTGAAGGCGCCTCCGGTCAAAGCGCCACCGGCGAGCACCAGCGCTACCTTGGCGTCGCGTTTGCGTACGCTGAGGTCACTTTTCTGGATGATGGTTATGCCCATCGCTTATCCATAACTGCCCCGGCTGCCGCGCAGCCCAGTATCTGCGCAGTTGCCTCGGCTAAACCTCAAGATAACCCGGGCTTGGCCCTTCTGTCTAGCAACGCGCTGCGTAATTCTTGTTCCGCACTTTCGAGTTCAGCAGGGGTGCCCACCGTCAGCCAGGGGCCGTTGAAGCGAAAGCCAAATACCCTCTGGGAGGCGTTGAGGAGCTTGGGATAAGTCCGGGCGGTTATAGAAAATGGTGCAATTTCAGTCATATAGGAGAATATCTCGGGTTCGAGCACCTGTACGCCGGTATACATGAAGGACTCCAGGCGGCTATGACAGTGCCCAGTACTGGTGTCGAGGAAGGCTGCTACTCGGTCGTTTTCGTCAATACTGATTATGCCAAAGTTGGCCATATTCGCATCTTTTCGTAAGACCAAAGTCGCTATCGCCTGGTTTCGCCTATGGGCGGCAACCACGGCTTTGAGGTCAATGTTGATGATGGTGTCGGCATTGACAGTTACGAAGGTGCTCTCGCCGAGCAGTGCGCGAGCCTGGACTATGCCGCCACCGCTGCCCTGCAGGGGGGCCTCTTCGCTGTAAAGTATGTCGAGGCCAGGACGCGAGGTCTTGCTGAGGTGCTCGCGGATCATTTGACCACGGTAATGGAGGTTGACGACCACTCGGCCGATTCCCGCCGCGGCAAAGTTGTCGAGAGCGTAGTCGAGCAGTGCCCGCCCGCCCACGCGCACTAGCGGTTTTGGCAGCGGGCCGGCTACCGACTGCAGCCTGGTGCCGAGTCCGGCGGCCAGGATCATGCCGGTGACGTTGCTGAGCTCACTGGGGTTGTTCATCGGTCCCTCGCTGGCCCAGATTTCACCCTTGTCTCGAGCAGCTCACGGGTACTGTCGAGTCCCGAAAGCTCCGCGAGCAGGCGTTTTGCGGTAGTAACTACAGTGGGAAGCATATCGAGGTAGCCCGCCCGGCCTTTGACTTCGGCTAGGTAGTTAAAGCGCCCGATTACTTTGAGCACTCGCTGAAGGGCGCAGAGGCGGTAGATCTCGAGGGTTCGCTCGTCATCGCCGAGTTGGTCGCGGCCTACGGTGTCGGCAAATCGCAGAACCAGGCGGCGCTCCATCTGCGGGTCGATAAGCTCGGGGCTGCAGCGGTCGGTGAGTAGCGAGGCTACGTCGTAGAGTTGCGGGCCCATCAGCGCGTCCTGAAAGTCTAGTATGCGCAGCCGCTGCTCTTGGAGATGTAGATTCCAGGCATGATAGTCACGGTGGCAAAACACCCTGGGCAGGTCGCCGAGACGCGCTGCGATGGCTTGAAGTTCGAAGCGACAGGCGGTGGTGGTGGCGGCCGGGGCTGCGGCCAGCCCGTACTCCAAGAAGTGGTCGAACTCCCAGCTGAACAGCCGTTGGTCAAAGGCCTGCGCAAAGGCGTAACAGCCTGAGTTGTCGTCGACAGCGACGCTCTGCAGCCGGGCCAGCAGCTCAAGGGCGCTTGTGAACAGGCCTTCAGCATCAGCTCCTGCCGCGCTGGCCGCATGCCAAAGCGCGATATCGCCGAGGTCCTCGAGGACGATCCAGCCGTCTTCGGGTGAGGCTGCATATATGTGCGGCAGGGCGTCACTGCGGGCCGAAAGAAATCGCCATATGTTGATGAAGGGCAGCTCGCTCGGCCCCTGGTCGCCATAGACGGACAGCTCGTCGGAGGACAGGGCCAGCGCTGCGTCTTCCATGAGCATGACAACCACGCTGGCTGGCGGGTCGGTAGCCGCGCTGCCGCGATCAAGGCTGCATCGCAGGTAGCGCCGCGATGACGCATCGCCAGGGACCGTCAATGTGGCTGCCACGCTGGCGCCGGGCCAGCGCTGGGCTAGCACGGTGGTGACGATGCTCTCGACCAGGGCGGTGTCGGCCAGGCGTTGCTCGCAATCAGATAGCATCGTTGCAATTCTTACAGACCCAGCTGGGGTGCGCCAGCACAGTGATGGCAGCTTGCTACTTTGACTTATAGCCGTGTACTGGCGATAAAACGGCGCTTTCACGGGCCGGATGCGCTGCTTGCCGCGCGCACGTCACCGACCGCTTGAACGCTCTTTCAAGATGTCTGGGTACCTTGCTGTTGGCCTGATGTTTTTGTTCGGCACGGTGGTTGTCGGCGTGATGGTTTCACTCAACCGTCTGCTCGGCCCACGGCGTCAACACTCGGCGGTTACTGCTGAGCCCTTTGAGTGCGGCAATCCGATTACAGGCTCTGCCTGGCATCGCTTTTCCATCAAGTTTTACTTGGTCGCCATCCTTTTTATCGTCTTCGATATCGAGGTCGTGTTCATGTACCCCTGGGCGGTGGTATTTCGCGAGCTCGGGCTGTTTGGCTTTATCGAGATGATGATTTTCGTTGTTATTTTGACCGTCGGCTTCGTCTTCGCGTGGCGCAAGGGAGCGCTCGAGTGGAACTAGCCGAGCTTGTTGAGCAGGCCGTTCCCGGTTGTGGCGCTCGCGTCTACGACTGTGCTAGCGGCTCGGTGTTGGTGGTCGCGGCTGCTTCGATTCTCGAGGTGATGAAGTTTCTGCGCGACGACGCCGATCACAGTTTTGATATGCTGGTCGACGTCACCGCTGCCGACCACAGCGTTGAGCAGGGCTGTATCCACGTCGTCTACCAGCTGCGCTCTATCGAGCGCAACGTAAGACTGATGGTCAAGGCGATGGTCGATGCCGGAGCGCCCGAGCTCGATTCGGTCAGTACGCTTTGGCATAGCGCCAACTGGGCCGAGCGCGAAGTCTGGGACATGTTCGGCGTACGCTTCCAGGGGCACCCCAAGCTCACCCGTATTCTGTTGTACGAAGAGTTTAAGGGGCACCCTCTGCTCAAGTCCTATCCGGTCGACAAGCGTCAGCCGCTGGTCGAAGAGAGAGACCCGATAGCCAACCCCTGGCCTTCGCGAGACCGCTACTGATGAAGGCTGATCGACAGGGCGACGCGGTTTCCGAAGTCATGGAGCTACAGATGGGGCCTTCCCATCCGGCGACCCACGGAACCATCAAGTTTCATCTTCGCCTCGACGGCGAGACCATTCTTGGCTGCGAGACCGAGGTCGGTTACCTGCACCGTGGCTTCGAGAAGATGTGCGAGCAGGGCACCTGGACCCAGTGCATACCCTACACCGATCGCCTTAACTACGCCTCGCCGCTTATCAACAACTTCATCTTTGTCGAGGCGGTCGAGCGCATGCTCGGGGTCAGCGTTCCCGAGCGTTGTTCCTACATTCGAGTGATACTCTCTGAGGCTTCGCGGATATGTGATCACCTGACCTGCCTGGGGATGGCTGCTGCCGAGCTCGGTGCGGTTTCTGCTGCGTTCTACATGAACGAGGCGCGAGAGGTTCTCTACAACATCAACCAGGCGGTTACCGGGGCACGCTTGACCATCAGCTATGGCCGTGTCGGTGGATTGACGCGCGACGTTCCTGATGATTTTGCGCAGACCATGGGCGTGGCGCTGGACAAGCTCGACGCTGTGCTTGGCGACTGCGAGGGTCTGCTCGAACACAATCGAATCTTTCTCGACCGCATGCTCAACATCGGCATCATCTCCAAAGAAGATGCCATCAGCTGCGGGCTGACCGGGCCGATGCTGCGCGGTAGTGGGGTGAAGCGCGATCTACGCAAAGACGAGCCCTACATGGTCTACGATCGCTTCGATTTCGAGGTGCCGGTTGGTAGCAAGGGAGATAACTTCGACCGTTTCGCCGTGCGTTTCGACGAGATGAAACAGTCGCGGCGAATCATCGAACAGGCGTTGGCGTCGATGCCGGGCGGTCCGGTATCGATCGATGATCCGACCATCGTGCTGCCGCAAAAACGCGACGTCTATAACAACATCGAGGGCCTGATGGCGCACTTCAAGCTCGTCATCGAGGGCATCAGGGTTCCCGCCGGCGAGATCTACTTTGCTGGCGAAGGGGGCAACGGCGAACTCGGTTTCTACATCGTCAGCGACGGTAGCGGTCGTCCCTTCCGTGTACGCGTGCGGCCACCGTGTTTCTACGGCATGAGCGCGCTTGAACGTCTGGTTTCCGGGCACGCGATAGCCGACCTGGTGGCGACCTTCGGTATGGTCAACATGATTGGTGGCGAGTGTGACCGCTAGTGGAGCTTTAGGGGGAGCCTAGACGGAGATGGCCGAAAAGCCTGAAGTAACCCCAGAGTTCAGCGCGCAAGCGCTGACCGAGTATCAACAGATCCTCGCGCGCTATCCCGAGCGTCGTGCTGCGCTGATGCCGGTGCTGTGGTTGGCGCAGCGGGAGTTTGGCTGGATCAGCACCGAGACCATGGCCTACCTGGCTAAGCTTATGGAGCTGCCGGTGGGCTGGGTAGAGGGAGTGGCGACCTTCTATACGATGTTCTACACGCGGCCGATGGGCCGCAGCCACGTCCAGGTTTGCACCAACCTGTCGTGCCAGTTGCGCGGAGCCGACGAGATTCTCTCGGCTGTACGCCGGCGTCTTGCCATCGATCCCGGCGAGACCACTGCCGACGGCAAGTTCTCTCTCGATCGCGCGGAGTGCTTGGGGGCTTGCGGCAGCGCGCCGGTAATCCAGCTCGGCTCGGGACCATACTTCGAGAATCTCGATGTAGACAAGGCGCTGGAGATCATAGAGAGACTCGCTGCCGGCGAGAAGCTCGAGGAGATGGACCGGCTGGCCCCGGGCGAGGATCTCGATGAGCCGGAGGGCCAAGCGTGAGCGACTGGGTGATCGCGGCTGTGCGCTGCCTGTTGGTGCTGGTGATGGTTCTCCAGGTCTCGGCCTTTCTGTTGTGGATAGAGCGCAAGGGTAGCGCGTTGATTCAAAACCGCTTGGGCGCCAATCGCGCTGCCATTTTCGGCTGGATGCCTTTCAACTTAGGCTTCGTCAATACCCTGGTAGCCGATCCCATCAAGATGTTCACCAAAGAGGATTTTGTGCCGGCGGGTGCCGATCGCTTCATTCACACCCTGGCCCCCTTTCTGGCGCTGCTGCCGGCGGTGATCACCTTTGCCGCCATCCCTTTCGGAGACGTCGTAGTCATCGGCGGTCAGAGCATAGAGCTGCGCGCCATCGATCTCGATGTCGGGCTTCTCTACGTCGTTGCGATGGTTTCGATGGGGGTCTACGGCATCGTTCTAGCCGGTTGGGCATCGAACAACCGCTGGGCGCTGCTCGGTAGCATTCGTGGTTCGGCGCAGATGATTTCCTATGAGGTCGCGCTAGGGCTGGCGCTGGTTTCGATGGTGCTGTGTTACGGCACTGTCGATCTTCAAGAGATGGTTCGACGTCAGGGCGAGCTGGCTTTCGGCTTTGTGCCGGCCTGGGGTTTCCTCTACCAACCTGTGGCCCTGGTGATAATTTTTACTGCTGGTATGGCCGAGTCAAAGCGTGTTCCATTTGATCTTCCCGAGGCCGAGTCGGAGCTGATCGCCGGCTACTTCACCGAGTACTCGGGGGGCAAGCAGGCGGCCTTCATGCTCGCGGATTTCGCCGAGCTACTGCTGGTTGCCGGCTTGGTGACGACGATGTTTTTTGGCGGCTGGCAGGTGCCCTACCTCAGCGCGCAGGGCTGGGCGTTGCCAGGGCTAGATCCGATCGCGGTCTCTGCGTGGCTGGTTACGCTGTTGCAGGTCGGCGCCTTCGCTCTAAAGGTACTGTTCTTCTGCTGGCTGCAGATTCTGGTGCGCTGGACCGTGCCGCGTTTCCGCTATGACCAGCTGATGAACCTAGGCTGGAAAGGCATGATCCCGGTGGCGCTGGTCAACCTGATACTCACGGCTCTGGCGGTGCTGCTGTGGGGGGACATGGCCTGATGAGCGAGCTGGCTTTCTACATACTTGCTGCCACCAGCATCGCTGCTGCCAGCGCTGTAGTGTTGTTTCGCAATCCCGTCCACAGCGCCTTAGCGCTGGTGGTTTCGCTGCTGTGTGTTGCGGTGAGCTTTGCTGCTCTCGAGGCCCATTTGATCGCCGCTTTGCAGATCGTCGTCTACGCCGGTGCGGTGATGGTGCTGTTCTTGTTCGTGATCATGCTTCTCAATCTTCAGGCCGACCCGGGCGACAAGCAGCGGCCACTGGCTGCGGTTGCCGGTGTCGCGGCTGCATGGGCGGTCGCTGGATCGCTGGGTTCGGTGCTGTGGCGCTGGGCGGCGGCCAGTGGCAGTGCGGGCCCCGGGCTTGCCGACGACTTCGGCAGCACCAAGGTGTTGGCACGAGTGTTATTCACTGAGCACGCGGTCGCTTTCGAGCTGACTTCGGTGTTGCTGTTGGTGGCTGTTGTCGGTGCGGTGGTGTTAGCGCGTCGCGAGCCGGGAGTTGACTGATGGCTACTCCCGGACATTTCCTGCTGCTGAGTGCCGCGATCTTTGCCATAGGTGCCGTTGGTGTGGTGCTGCGCCGCAACATCATCGTGATGTTCATGTCGGTAGAACTCATGCTAAACGCGGCTAATTTGGCGTTTGTTGCCATTGCCAACCGTGCTGGCGACATGGATGGTCAGGCGGTGGTGTTTTTCGTGATGACCATAGCTGCTGCAGAAGCAGCGGTGGGGCTAGCAGTGATCCTCGCAATGTTCCGCAACAAAGAGACCCTCAACGTTGACGAGGTCTCGTCGTTGCGGTGGTGAGTAGCTAAGGGGCGAGGGGTATGCACGGCCAACACATCGAAGCGACGTCAGTAGCGGTCGAGTACCTGCGCTTGATTCCACTGCTACCGCTAGTGGGCGCGGCGGTGCTTGCGCTGTTTGGCGATCGCGCCGGCCGGCGCGTTGTCGCAGGGGTGGCCTGTCTGGGAGTGGCGTTGAGCTTCCTACTGGCGCTAAACGCCTTCTTCGAGCTTGGTGCGGCAGGCGAGGGGGCGGCGCTGGTCGACGGGGTCTACCGCTGGATCTCCGCCGGACCTTTGACCATCAATTTCACTCTGACCGTCGATGCCTTGTCTGCGGTAATGTGCTTGGTGATTACCGGTGTCGGTCTGCTGATCCACATCTACTCGATTGGCTACATGGGGCACGACCCCGACTTTGCGCGCTACTTCGCCTACCTCAACCTGTTTACCGCGTCGATGCTGGTGTTGGTGCTCGCCGACAGTCTGCCGGTGATGTTCGTGGGTTGGGAAGGTGTGGGCCTGTGTAGCTACCTGCTCATCGGTTTCTGGTACACCGACATGGCCAAGGCGTCGGCCGGCAAGAAAGCCTTCGTCGTCAATCGTATCGGCGATGCGGCCTTTATCGTCGGTATGCTCGTGCTGTTCTGGGCTTTGCACGATGGCGGCGCCGCTAGTCTGCGGTTTGCTGATATCAACGCTGCTGCCCCGGCGCTGTCGCCGGCAGTGGCGCTGGCCGCCGGGTTGCTGCTGTTTGTCGGAGCCACCGGAAAGTCGGCGCAGCTGCCGTTGTTTGTATGGCTTCCCGATGCCATGGCTGGCCCCACGCCCGTATCTGCGCTGATTCACGCTGCCACCATGGTGACCGCCGGAATCTATATGATTGCCCGCCTCAACGGTCTCTACGTTGCTGCGCCCGAAGCTCTGATGGTGGTTGGTATTGTCGGTGCGGTTACTGCTCTTGGCGCGGCCTTAGTCGGCACAGTCCAAAACGACATCAAGAAAGTGTTGGCCTACTCAACGGTTTCGCAGCTTGGCTACATGTTCATCGCGCTTGGCGCGGGGGCGTTCGGCGCGGCTGTATTCCACGTAGTCACGCATGCTTTTTTCAAGGCGCTGCTCTTTCTTGGTGCCGGCAGTGTTATCCATGGGCTCGGCGAGGAGCAAGACATTCGTAACATGGGTGGTCTGCGCGAGAAGATGCCGATCACTTCTAGAACCTTTGTCGTTGCGACTCTGGCGATAGCCGGGGTGCCGGGGCTTTCCGGGTTCTTCTCTAAAGACGAGATTCTAGCCTCGACCTTTGCTTCGGGGCATACGCTGCTGTGGGCCATGGGTGTGGCCGGCGCCGGTCTAACGGCGTTTTACATGACGCGCTTGGTTCGCCTTACCTTTTACGGCAGCTACCGCGGCCCACGCGAGACTTGGGACGCGGCTCACGAGAGCCCTTCGTCGATGACCTCGGTGCTGATGGTTCTAGCGCTGCTCGCTGCCATCGGTGGATATCTCGGGGTGCCCGCCGTCTTGGGTGGCAGCAACCACTTTGGCCACTATCTCTCCGGTGTGGTTGGTCACCACGAGCTGGGCCTGACTCATCTAACCGAATTGCTGCTGATGGTGGTGTCGGTGTCGGTGGCGATCGCGGCGATGGTAGTGGCCTGGCGTCTCTATGCAGACGGGCCCGAACCCGACCAGGCCTTTGCCAAGCGCGCTGCTGGCCTACAGCGAAGCCTGGCCAACGCATATTACATCGACCAGGCCTACGACCGTGGCGTGGTGGCTGGCGTAGGGGCCTTTGCCCGCGGCCTTTGGCGCTGGGTAGATGTTGGCGTGATTGATGCCATCGCAAACGGAATTGCCGGTGCTGTTCAGGCGCTCTCGGGCTCTTGGCGACGTTGGGCCAGCGGTAACGTTCAGCAGTATGCGCTGAGTCTACTCCTTGGTGTTGCGATTATCGCGGTAGCCGTCGTCGCCGGGGGGGGGGGGTGGTCCGTTGGGATCCCAGCACCCTCAGCGCTTTCGTCTTCGTCCCCCCCCTGGGAGCGTTGTTGTTATCGGCGTCCCCCGCCGATACGCGCGGGGCCCAGCGCTCGTTCGCGCTGTTGGTCTCGGCGGTTCCACTGGCCTTGGCGCTCAATATGTGGGGGCGCTTCGACAACGCCCACGTCGGGTTTCAGTTTGTCGAGCGTGCCGATTGGATCGGCCGTTTGGGCGTGTCCTACTTCGTCGGAGTCGATGGTGTATCGCTGCTGCTGGTGCTTCTCACCGCGTTTCTGACTCCGCTGGTCATCTACTCTTCTGGCGACTCGATCCACCAACGCTTCAAAGCCTATCTGGTCGCCATGCTGCTGCTCGAGACGACCATGCTCGGAGCCTTGGTCGCGCTCGATACGCTGCTCTTCTACGTCTTCTGGGAGCTGATGCTGGTCCCGATGTTCCTGATCATCGGCATCTGGGGCGGAAAGCGCCGCGTCTACGCCGCCATCAAGTTCGTGTTGTTTACCATGGTCGGCAGTCTGCCGATGCTGGTGGCGATCGTGTGGATCGCGCTGCTGCACGGCGAACAAGTAGGGCAGGTTAGTTTTGCGCTCACCGATTGGTACGGCTTGCAGCTGTCCTCATCGACCCAGGCCTGGGCCTGCGCGGCGATGATCCTCGCCTTTGCGATCAAGGTGCCGATGTGGCCGCTGCACACCTGGCTGCCCGATGCCCACGTTGAGGCTCCTACTGGAGGTTCGGTCATTCTGGCCGGTGTACTGCTCAAGATGGGTACTTACGGCTTTTATCGCTTCGTGCTGCCGTTGTTCCCCGAGGCGCTTGGACTGGCCATGCAGCTGGTCGGCGCGCTTGCGGTGGTCGGCATAGTCTACGGTGCCTTGGTGGCCATGGTGCAGCCGGACATGAAGAAGCTGGTTGCCTACTCATCGGTCAGTCACCTCGGCTTCGTCATGCTCGGACTCGCCAGTCTCGAGGTCATCGGTGTCGAAGGAGCAGTTTACCAGATGATCGCCCATGGGCTGTCCACCGGTGCGTTGTTCTTGCTGGTAGGGATGATCTACGAGCGCCGGCACACCCGTCTAATCGCCGATTTCGGTGGACTGTGGAAACAGCTGCCGCTGTACAGCGCGTGTTTCTTGGTCGTCATGCTGGCCTCAATCGGTCTTCCCGGCCTGTGTGGCTTTGTCGGTGAGTTTCTCATCCTCGTTGGGTCGTTTCACGCTCAGCCGCTACTGGCCGTCATTGCTGTCAGTGGCGTCGTTCTTGGTGCTGTCTACATGTTGTGGATGTACCAGAGGGTGATGTTTGGCGAGCTCGATCATTCTGCCAACGGTGATCTAGAGGACATGCGCCCCGCAGAGCTGCTCACACTGGCGCCGGTGTTGGCGCTGATAGTGATCATGGGCGTCTACCCACAGCCCTTCCTCGATACTATGAAGACCTCGGTTGAGGTCACCCTCGCGCATGCCAGTGGTGATCACACGATACGCCCGCGGATGATCTCCGGCTCCGGAGTTCGCGCTATCTCCTCGGTCGGCGAGCGTGACAGCGCTTGTGATTCCTCTCCCGGCTCTTCGCCGACGGCTGCTTGCAGCGCTGCGGCTCACGGGGACGGAGGGCATCAGTGATGGTGGGGTCGTTGGCAGGCTTTCAGGCTATGGTTCCGCTGCTGGTGATCACCGCCGCGGCGCTGGTGGTGCTCGTCGTCGAGATGTTCGGCGAACGCCGCAGTCACACCGGCATAGCTTGGCTGAGCATCGCCGGCCTGGCGATTTTTGCTGGGAGCGCCTGTCGAGCTTACCACGCGCAGAATACACCCGACGTCTATGCCGGCGCCATCGCGCTCGACGCCTTTGCTGTTTATGTAGCCGTACTGGTCAGCGTGGTCGCGATCATTACTGTGTTGATGGCCATCGACCATATGCCGACGACTTCGGCGCGCGGTGGCGAGTGCTATCCACTGCTGCTGTTTTCGGTGGTTGGTATTGCAGTGATGGCGGCTGCTACCGACTTGATCGTGATGTTCCTTGGCCTCGAGACCATGTCGATGGCCGTTTATGTTCTCGCGGGTATTTCCAAGGGCGAGCGTCGTTCAAACGAGGCCGCACTCAAGTACTTCGTTATGGGTGCTTTTGCCTCGGCCTTCATGCTCTACGGCATTGCCATGGTCTACGCGGGGAGTGGGTCGACCTCGCTGGCCGCGATTGCCCATGGCCTGGCCGGTGATGGATCCTCGACGCTAGTCATGCTTGGCGTGGCGTTGCTCGTCGTTGGTTTCGGTTTCAAGGTGTCGGCGGTTCCCTTCCACTTGTGGACCCCTGACGTTTACGAGGGCGCGCCCACTTCGGTAACCGTGTTTATGGCCACTGCGGTCAAGTTGGGTGGCTTTGCTGCTGCCCTGCGTGTGCTGTCGGTGGCGATGGCGCCGGTCATGACCCAGCTGCAGCCGCTGCTGTGGGTGGTTGCTGCGCTGACCATGACCGTAGGCAACGTCGTCGCGCTGCGCCAGAGTAGCCTCAAGCGCATGCTCGCCTACTCCTCGATTGCTCACAGTGGGTACCTGCTCGTAGGCCTCACCGCTGGCGGTGAGGGGGCGGCATCGGCGGTTCTTTTCTACTTGGCGGCTTATGCGGTGATGAACCTTGGGGCCTTCGGCATCATGATGATGCTTGGGGCTAATGGTAAGCGCGGAGAAGACATCAGCGATCTAGCCGGACTCGCAGCATCGCGTCCGCTGTTGGCCGCAGCGATGACCATCTGCATGTTGTCGCTGACTGGGATTCCGCCGTTTAGCGGATTCATCGGCAAGTTCTACCTTTTTGCTGCCGCTCTTGAGGCTGGACAAGTGGTGCTCGTGGTTATTGCTGTTCTCAACAGCGTGGTCTCGGCTGCTTATTATCTTGGTGTAATCAGGACCATGTACTTCGAAGAAGGCCGGCAATTCGAGCCACTGCCGCGACGGCGACACTTGGCTGCTGCGACCGCGCTGGCGGTGGTTGCGACTGTGGCTTTGGGGCTTGCGCCGGGACGAGTGCTCGATGCTGCCGTGGGGGCGTTGGACAATATTGTGCTCGAAGCTCCGGTTTCACGCTGAGCGGGAGGCGCCGCTTCTAAGTCTATCCTGGGCTAAACGAGCACCGGGCAGCGAAGGGGGGGACCTCGCTGCCCGGTGAGGACCGAAGAGGAAGAAAAGGAGGAGCAAACTTCCTCTTCGTGAGGGGCTTCACAAGTAGAGACGCTGGCGATCGCAGTTCATTCGATTGGAGAGCTCATCTATCTGTGATTTTGCTGTGATTTTGTTACGAGCACATAGAATTAAGTCTTTACCGTTGGCCGCGGCGGCTGCGCAAACAGTGCTTTTGTCCGGGTTTCTTGCGCTGTTTTTGTGCCTGATCTGTGGCCGGCTGGCCGCTGCCGCCGAGGCGCCCGCGCGCATTGTCTCATTGTCTCCAGGGGTTACCGAAACGCTGTTTGCCCTGGGTGCGCGCCGCCGCGTAGTCGGGGTTTCCGACTACTGCGACTATCCAAGCGAGGTTACTACCCTGCCGCGCGTCGGCAGCTTCCTGGCGCCAGTTGTCGAGGCTGTCATCCACCTGCAGCCCGACCTGGTGATCACCTCACCGAGTCCGGGAAACAAGAACGCGGTGGCGGCACTTGAGCGTGCGGGCCTGAGCGTCAAGGTTGTAGAGGAGGGCTCTGCGTCGCTGGCCGAGGCTCGTGCGACCATACGCGCGATCGCCTCGGCGGTTGGCCTTGAAATCGAGGGTGAAGCCTTGGTCGCGTCGATCGACGAGATCTTGGCGCGCGAGCAGCGCAGGGTTGCTGATCTCGAAGCGGTGTCGGTAGCCATCGTCGTCGGTTATGAACCCTTGGTGCTTGCCGGTGCCGCCAGCTACCTAGGTGAGCTGATCGAGCTTGTCGGCGGGCGCAACATCGCCTCTGAGCTTAAGGGTAAGTGGCCGCGTACCGGTTGGGAGTTTCTGTTGGCGGCTAGACCAGAGGTTATCATCGATGCTTCGGCGGCTGAGGGTCGCGGGGGCGGGCAGCGAGCGCTTGCGCAGAGGTGGATGCGTTATCGCGATATACTGCCTGCGGTGGCCGAAGGCCGCGTCTATGGCGACGGTGCCGCGTTGCTGCTCCACCCCGGAGCGCGTCTGGGTGAGCAAGCAGCGCTGATATCGCGATACCTGCGCGCCGACGGCGGTGGCGCTGCGGAGGCGGGCGACTGAGCAGGGCTCATCTGACCCGGCGGCGGCTGCTGGTTGGCCTGCTGGCGAGTTTGGGCGTAGCCGTGGCGGCCGTCATCTGCGGGCTGTGCGTGGGCAGTGTCGCCCTTGACCCCTGGGCGGTTTTCTCCGGCGAGGGCAGCGACGCTGTGATTTTTCTCAAAGTCAGAGCGCCACGGGTGCTCTTGGCCGGTACGGTCGGCGGCGCGCTCGCGGTTGCCGGCGCAGCTTTGCAACCCACACTGCGAAATCCCCTGGCCAGTCCCGACATCATTGGTGTTTCTGGAGGTGCCGCCCTGGCAGCGGTTGCTGCTTTGGGCTTTATTCCAGCCTCCTTGGCCCCTGAAACCCTGGTTCCGCTGGTGGCCTTTGCCGGAGCCGGGGCCTCGAGCGTACTGGTCTATCGGCTCTCGCTGGTTGGCGGCCGCCTCGAACCTTATACGCAGGTACTGGTGGGGGTTATCTTCAACACCTTCGCGGCCTCACTGATCTTACTCATCAGTGCCATGGTCGATCTGTCCAGGTCGCATTCGATCGTGTTTTGGTTGATGGGGGGCATCGCCATACACCCCTACCCGGTATTGGCCTTGGTTGGTGGCCTGGTTGCGCTGGGTACGGTGGTGCTGGTGGCTGAAGCGCCATCACTAAACCTGTTGGCGCTTGGTGACGATACCGCTGCGCATCTAGGTGTTGATCTACGCCGTAGCCGTCGCCGCGTGTTTACTGCTTCGGCGATGCTTGTCGGGGCCGTGGTCGCCTTGACGGGGGTGATAACTTTCGTCGGACTCATCGTCCCCCACCTGCTGCGGCGGCTGCTTGGCAGCGACAATCGCTTGTTGGTGCCGGCCGCGTTTTTTGCTGGAGCTGCTTTCTTGATCCTCTGTGATGCGGTTGCGCGCTCGGCCATAGCGCCCTCGGAGCTGCCGGTGGGTGCGATTACAGCGATTGCCGGTGGCCCCTTCTTCATCTACCTGCTGCGCCGTCGCGGGCGCGGCGAGGCGGGGCTATGAGCCGCCCAGTCGAGTCGGGCTACGGCGATGCCATCGTCGATCTCACGGGCGTTACCTTTAGTTATCCCGGCGTGGATGCTCACCACGAGCGGCTCGACATTCGCGTGGCGCCCGCTGAGATGCTGGCAGTGGTCGGGCCCAACGGCTCGGGCAAGACTACGCTGCTGCGCTTGATCGCCGGTCAGCTGATTCCCCAGCACGGCAGCGTGAGTGTATGCGGAGTCGATCCCGGCCGTGGCGACCGTCGCGATCTGGCCCGACGCGTGGCCGTGGTCGGCCACCACGGTGAACTGGGCTTCCCCTTTACAGCCTTGGAAGTAGTGTTGATGGGGCGTGCTCCGCATGTACAAGGATTTCGTCTTGAGTCGCCTGAAGATCTCGATGCCGCTCAGCGGGCGATGCGTGCGACTGAGGTCGCGGGGCTGGCTGCGCGCGTCTTTGACACGCTCTCCAGCGGCGAGCGACAGCGGGTGGGGCTTGCGCGCGCGCTGGCGCAAGAGCCGGAGCTGCTGCTGCTCGACGAGCCAGCTGCGTTTCTCGACATCAAGCAGCAGACGCGCCTCTACGATCTTCTCACCGAGCTAAACCACAGCAGCGGACTGACCGTGGTCTCGGTGCTGCATGACCTCAACATTGCCTCGCTGTACTTCTCCAGGGTCGCTATAGTCGCTGCGGGGGCCATCTACCGGGTGGGGACACCCGAGGAGGTGCTCAGCTACCAGGCGATTCGCGATGTCTTTGATACCGACGTCTACGTCTCGCTCAACGACCTCACCGGTAAGCTCAACGTGTTGCCCCTACCTCAGAGTAGAAAATCTTAAGTGAAGCGGGCCGCTACCGAGCTCCGCCCTAATCCTTGGACACAGTGCGAAGGTTTGACATGCGGCAACCCTGCTGTTAGCGAAATGCTTTTCACGTTCGGGGGTTTTCGTGCATTTCGACTACGCAAACGTGCTTGTTTTCATGGGCTTGGGCATTGCGCTTTGTGGCCTGATGATGGGGCTGGGGGCTTTGCTGAGGCCGTCCAACCCGGAGCGCCGTAAGCTTAGCACCTATGAGTGCGGTGAAGTCGTCGAGGGCGACTCATGGATCAACTTCAATATCCGCTTTTATCTGGTCGCGCTGATATTTATCGTCTTCGACGTCGAGGTGGCGTTCATCTACCCGGTGGTGGCGGTTTTTCGCGATTGGGTTGCTGAGGGCAGAGGACTGCTCGCTTTAGTGGAGATTTTCACTTTTGTGATGATCCTCGTCGCCGGCCTGGTCTATGTGTGGGTGAAGGGTGACCTTCAGTGGATAAAGACCGTAGTAGCTACCGAGCAAGACTCTGCGGACAGCGCCTCGCTAGGTGCGAGGGCCGGCCATGTCGCTAATTAACAGCGTTCCCGAGATGGTCTTGACGACCAAGCTCGATGCTTTCCTCAACTGGACCCGCAAGTCGTCGCTGTGGTACATGCTCTTCGGCCTGGCCTGCTGTGCTATCGAGATGATGCAGACCGGTGGCCCGCGCTCCGATCTCGACCGTTTCGGCATGGCTCCTCGGGCGACGCCGCGGGTCTCGGACCTGATGATAGTAGCCGGCACGCTGACGCTGAAGATGGCGCTGCGCACCAAGGTGCTCTACGACCAGATGCCCGATCCCAAGTACGTATTGTCGATGGGCAGCTGTTCTAACTGCGGCGGCTTGTTCCAGTTTGCATACTCGGTTTGTGACGGCGTGGACAAGATCATCCCGGTCGATGTTTATGTCCCCGGCTGTCCGCCGCGGCCGGAGGCCTTGACCGAGGGGCTGATTTTGATCCAAGAGAAGATGATGCAGGAGAAGTGGCTGGTGCGCTCTAGCGCCGACGCCAACGCCTAAGCCATGGACGTTTCGGCGATTCAGCAGCAGCTCGAGTCGAAGTTTGGTGCCGCGGTGGGCCCGCTGTGCGAGGCGCCTCTGGGTAGTTGGGTAGAGGTTGATGCCAACAGCATCGATCTGGTGTGCCGCTTCCTAAAATCCGGGCGCGAGTTCGATTTTGACGGCCTATCCAACCTCAGCGGCGTCGATTATCCGGAGCGTGGCCACATCCAGATCGTCTACAACATGTTTTCCTACGAGTTGGCACATGAGCTGACGCTCAAGGTAAACGCCGATAGGGAAGCCCCTAAAGTAAAAACCGTCGAGGGCGTCTGGGCCACAGCCAATTGGCTGGAGCGCGAAGTCTACGATCTTCTCGGTGTCGAGTTCCTCGGCCACAGTGACCTCAGACGTATCCTTCTGCCTGATGATTGGCAGGGCCGTCCGCTGCGTAAGGACTACGTTGAGGCGCCGGAATATCACGGCATTTCGACCGTGCGCGAGAGCATCCTGCGCATCCCGGGCCGTGAGTAACCAAGGCGGGCTCGAGAACAGGCCACAGGCGCACAAACGATGAGTGTTGAGCTAGAGATCGAACAAGGCGGTCTAGCGACCGAAGAGATGACCCTGAATATGGGGCCTCAGCATCCCAGCACCCACGGGGTGCTGCGCTTCATCGTCAAGGCCGACGGCGAGGTCATGAGAAAGGCCACGCCCGATATCGGCTACCTTCACCGTTCGATTGAGAAGATTGCCGAGAGGGTCGGCTGGCACGGTTTTATGCCCTACACCGACCGCGTCGATTACGTTGCGGCGATGAGCTGCAACCAGGGCTGGGGCATGGCTGCCGAGGCGCTTGCCGGTATCGAGGTCCCACGCCGCGGCGAGTACTGCCGGGTTATCGCCTGCGAACTCGGGCGTATCTGCAGCCACCTGCTGGCTATTGGCGCCAGCGGTATGGACATCGGCGCGATAACGCCGTTTACCCACGCCCTGCGCGAGCGCGAGATGATCAACGACCTGCTCGAGGAGCTGTGTGGGGCTCGTCTGACCTTCAACTACATGCGTATCGGCGGCGTAGCCTGGGATCTGCCGCCTGGGTACCAGCGCAAGGTTCTCGATTACCTCGACCACCTCGAGCCGATGGTCCACGAGATCAACGACCTGCCCTCCTCCCACAACATCTTCGTAGCACGCCCTGCTCACGTCGCGCGTGTGAGAGTGCACGTCG
>CAZPPZ010000025.1:0-24133 GCA_964588545.1 uncultured Myxococcales bacterium
CGGAGTTTAGCCCCTGTGGTGATGATGGCAACGCTTGCACCGACGACTACTGTGACGGGCTTGGCGCCTGCATTCACCCGGCGGCACCCAATCCTTGTGACGACGGCGATTTTTGCACGACCACCGATACCTGCGCTGCGCTACAGTGCCTAGCCAGCGATCGCGATCCCTTTAGTACGGCCAAGATCATCGTAAAAATAAAGCCTGGAGCGAGCAACGACCGGCTGCTGTTGAAGGGGTCGTTTGCCTTGGCATCGCTGCCGACGTTGCCGAGCAGTACGGGAATGCTCTTCGAACTGCGCGATTCACTCGATGCGGCGGTTTATACCTCGGTGCTGCCCGCTGCTGAAATTCTCGATGCCGGCGGCAGGGGCAAGGTCTTCAAGTTCAAGGACAAGAGCGGGCTGGTAGCCGAGGCCAATGGCGTTATAGTTGCGGTGGTCAAGCGCGTAGAGAATAGGGCTGAGGTGCGTGTTAAGCTGAAGATGCGCGGTTTTGAATTGCCCCCGATTCTCAATCAGCCCAATCTGTCGTTGTCGTTGTTGTTCGGGGCGGATCCCGTGCTAGATGGTTGTCTAAGCGGTGGTGCTTATGTGTGCCGGGCCAAGGGCAGCTCCAAGTTGCAGTGCCAAGGATGAGCCTCGTTGTCGGCCTAAGGGTGTGACACGAGTGGAGGACTAATGAGTCGCAGATTTGTACTTACAATCGCAAGCGTATCGATGCTGCTTGCTTCAACGTGGAACCCAGCTGCCGCTAGTGCGCAGGTCAACTCGGCCGACCAGATATGCGCGCCTAACGCGGATCCTTGCGTCATCACTAGCAAGGTTTCGGTGGCGAGTGGTGCCGTGCTCGACTTCGGGCTGCGAGAGGTTCGCATCGAGTCAGGTGGCAGGCTCGACGGCGGAAACGGGATCTGGTCGCTCAAGTGCGGCGAGTTCGTTACTAGCGTTGGCCGAGTGTTGGCTATTCAAGCTCGTGGCCCCAACGGGTTTGGCCAAACCGATGGCGGCGATTTTACACTTACCGCCTACCGGCAGTGTTCTGCGTTCAGCGATGCGCGCTGTGTCGGCGATGCCGACTGCGATTTCGGCACCTGTTCGCGCCGTAGCTGTGCGGGTGATTCGCAGCATCTGTGTAGCATCAACGATGACTGTCAGTTGGGGATTTGTGTGGGTTCGGTGTGTGGCGGCGACTCGAGTCGTAGCTGTTCGAGTGATGCCGACTGCAGCCTGGGCCTGTGCGCGACCGAGATCTGTTCGCGGCCGGCGGAGGGTAGCTACCTTAGCTGCAGCGCTGATGCCGACTGTCTGGGTGGGCAGTGTAGCCTAGGTACCGGCAACGTCATTCTTGACGGCAAGGTAAGCGCCAGTGGAGCCCAGCCCGGTTCGATATCCATCAGTGGTGCCGGCAGGGTTGACGTCCAGCGCACTCTTGACATCAGTGCGACCATTGCGGATTCCGATGGGGGTTTTCTCGACATAACCGCTGGTGCAGGCACGCTGACCATCGATGCCAATATCAAGGCCAGCGGTGGTTCCCTGTCTGCGGGAGGCGACGTTGCCCTGACCAGTGGCCAAGCTGGGGTGGTGATCAACGGGGTAGTCGACGCCAGTGGTGGCGACAGTGGTGGTGGTTTCGTTGACGTAGATGCGCTCGGCGACGTCACGCTCAGCGGCAGTGTCGACCTCGGCTCGGCCAATGGTTCGGGCGATGGAGGGGAGCTGATCATCACTGCCGGTGGTGATCTGTCGCTTACCGGCACGGCGTCGGTCAAGAACAGCGGACACGCTTCTATCGCCGATGGTTTCGGCGGCGGTGGTGGCGACCAGACCTACACTTCCGGTGGAAACTTCAGCGCCGAGATCGGCGTAGTGCTGCAATCCAACGGCGCCAGGCCAGATGGTGATGGTGGCGGGATTCTCATCGAGGCGGCAAACGTGGCGATCGTCGCAGCCGACGTAGAGAGCCGTGCTCGTGGCAGCGAGGGCGGTGGCGGTATTTTCGAGATCGTCGCGGGCGGGCCGGTGAGTATACAGGGCGGGTCGGTGATTGATGTCACCGGTGGTGATTTCGGTGCGGGCAGCGTTGATGTGACGGCGGGAGCCGACTTGGTCTATGCCGGCGATATAAGGGCTACCGCCGGGGGTATAGGCAGTGCCGACAGCGTACGTTTCGATGTTGGTCGGCGCGCGACCATTACTGGTAGCGTGACCATGGGTGGCGATCCCTTGGTTGGCAACGAGGGCAGTGGTCTCTTTGAGGTCTCGGCCTGCGATATCAACTTTGCCACCGGAGCGACGATCGATAACAGTGGCCCCACCAGTTCGAACCTTCTGACCGGGCGCGAGCAGATTACCATCGCCACTGGCTCGTCGCTGCTTGCGGATGTAACGACCGGTAGCAACACGATGATTTATCGCAAGGCCTCGAAGGTTCCTGTCATCAACGGAACCGTGACTCCGGCGGCGGTGCTGACTCTCGATCCGACTCTACCCGACTGTCCCGTGTGTGGTAACGGAGCGGTCGAGACCGGTGAGAGCTGTGACGATGGCAACACAACTGCGGGTGATGGCTGTAACGACACTTGTCAGGATGAAGCGTGTATTGCCCAGACCGCTGCGCCCGGTTATCCCACCGTGCCGTTGTGCGACGACGGCAACGCCTGCACCAGCGATTCGTGTGGCCAGCCTGCCGGTTGCAGCCATGTCGCCGTAGTAGATGGTACTGCGTGCAACGACGATGACGTTTGCAACGGTCCGGAGACCTGCCAGGGGGGGGCCTGCCAAGCAGGTGTTCCGCCTAACTGCGACGACGGTAAGTTTTGTAACGGCATCGAGGTCTGCGTAGCCAGTAGCGGGTGTCGCTTTGGGGTGCCCGTCGACTGTAGCGATGGCGTCTCGTGCACCGCCGATGTTTGCAATGACGCACAGGCTAAATGTGTGAGTACACCGAACGTTGCCCTGTGCGACGACGGTAACCAGTGTACGTTTGATTCGTGTGACAGCGGCGGCGGGTGCTTACACAGTGATTCGACGGCTTCGTGTGATGATGGGCTGGCTTGTACCGTGGGTGACAATTGCAGTGCAGGCGTATGTAGTGGAACTCCGTCGTGCCCGGGTGGGCAGGTGTGCGACCTCGTAACCGGGCTGTGCTCGACCACAACCACCACTACGCTGCCCACTGGTGTGTGTGGCGATGGTCAGATCAGTGTCGGTGAGACCTGTGACGATGGTGATGTCGTTTGGAACCGTGGCGAGTACTGTGGCGCCGACTGCCAGGTGCTGATCTGTGGTGATCCAGATGACAACGGGGCCTCGACTGCATCGGATGCACTGTTTACGCTGCGCGCTGCTGTAGGGATCAGTAGCTGTGATAGCTGTATCTGTGACGTCAACAATGCTGGTGGTACTACGGCTAGTGATGCGTTGCGACTGCTTAATTTTGCCATTGGTATACCAGGCGTGTCGCTGAGCTGTGCTACCTGTCCCTAATCGGCAGCCGGGAATGTCCAGGGCTGGCCGCATGATTGCTGGGCCTGTAGCAGTAATCACGACGCTCGCGGCTATGGTGGTCTGCCCTTTGGGCGTGAGCATGGCCCGAGCTGAGCAGGGTGATGTTGGACCGCCAGGGCGCAGTATCTACACGCTCGGGCGCAGCGGCGACGGGCGGCCCCTGAGCGCCGAGGTTGCTGCTGGAGTCGAGCTTCCGGCGGGGCAGTATGCCTGTGTACGCTGCCACCGGGCTGATGGTCGCGGTGGTCTCGAGGGTGGTGTCGAGATTCCCAACATCCGCTGGTCGCGCCTCAGTGGCCCGGTTGCTGCGGCCGGCAGGAGCAAGCCGCGCCCCGCGTATTCCGCCGAGTCGCTGGCCAAGGCGATCGTCTTCGGTGTCGACAGTGCGGGCCGAGCTCTCGATGTGCTGATGCCGCGTTACGATCTCGACTCCGGAGATTTGTCCGACCTAATTTCCTATCTACGCGTACTCGGTAGCGAGGACGCGCCCGGCACTTCCGCGTCTAGCGTACGTGTAGGCGTGTTGTTGCCGTTGAGCGGGCCGCTGGCGGCTGCGAGCAAGAACACCCTGGAGCTTCTTCACAGCTACTTCGATGACATCAATCGCAGCGGAGGCATCTATGGGCGTCGTCTTGAGTTGGTCACTCGCGACGTTGCTGCTGGGCCGGCTGCCGCGGTGGAGGCAGCTCGCACTCTGGCCGAGGGTGACAGTCCGGTATTCTGTTTCCTGAGCAATGCCGGTGCGGGTGCCGCTGGCGAGGTACTCACCTTGCTCGACGATGCCAAGATCCCGGATGTTGGCCCCTTGAGTTTTAGCGGTTCGAGCAGTGCCGAGCTGTATGTTTTTCGCGTTCTACCCACTCTCTTCGATCAGGGGGCCGCGGCGGCTCGTTATCTCTTTGATACTGGTTCTGATTCGCGGTTGATCGCGCTGCTCCGTCCCCGCGGAGCAGCGGCGGGCTCGCTCTTGGCCGGATTCAACGCAGAGGCCGCGCGCTTGGATCTGCTGGCGGCCGAGCAGCCGTGGCGCGTCGGGGATGCCGAGTCGATCGTCACGCGTTTGAAAGCTCGGGGTGTGGAGCAAGTGGTCTTGTTTGGCGGCGCTGACGACCTCGAAGCGTTTGTCGAGGAAGCCCAGCATCAAGACTGGCACCCGGTGTTAGTAGTCTCGAGCGTGCTGCTCGAGCGGCCGATTGGCGTTTCTTTGCAGCGCTTGATCCGGGTTGCCCCGCCGTTAGGCCTGCGGCCTGAGAGTAACGGTGCTATCGAGTTGTTGTCTCGCTTTGAACGACTACGCAGAGCGGGTAGCGAGAACCGCGCAAATACCGCCATGGCGATGGCGGCGTTCGCCGGGGCCGAAGTGCTGGTGGAAGCACTCAAGCGTAGCGGCCGCGAACTTAACCGCGACAACCTGGCGGCCGCCCTAGCTGAAATGAGTGGTGTGGTTACCGGTGTTCTACCGGCCATCTCGTTTGGCCCGAGACGACGTCGTGGCGTCCGTGGCGCGGTGCTTGTTGTTAGCCCGGCCGAAGGTGGTAGGCCTGAGAGTGTGTGGATCGACGTCAGCGATAGCCACTATGAGTGAGCCGCTCTAGGGCAGAGCGCAGTCGGCGCTGGTGCACACCCCGTCGGCATTTAGGTCTTCTTCCTCATCGCAGTTGTTGTTGCCGTTTAGGTCCCAGCACTGACCACAGACCGGGCAGCTTAGCGTTACCGGCAGACCGACTGCCGCCTTCAATACCATCAGTGCGTCGGTAGCGGAGAGCGTACCGTTAATATCGACGTCACCACAGGGCGTAGATATCGCCGCCGCATCAACCGCCCCCCCAAGAAATACCACCACCGCCAGCAACAGCGCATACATGGGGGATAAGTACAGTCAGTAACCCTACGAAAACAAAAGAGATGAGCACAATGACGGGATTTGCTCGTATGGGGGAAAATGCGCTGAGGTGCGAGCTAGCCCGCAGCTGTGTCCCCCATATGAGTGGGCTCGGCTGCGCCCGCTGCCGAGCAGCAACGAGCCCTCGCTGCCCGTCCAAGGCCGGAGGATTGTCCATATCTATCAGGGGCTTGAGGCTGAGGAGCAGCGACTGAAGAGGCCCGGTAGCGCCGCTTTGCCGAGCTTGGCATAGGCATTGCTGTTTCCCCTTCGGGGGAGAGCCTCTGGCTTGAGTTGATAGGCAGGGTTTCCCGCTCCCCCTTACCGGCAAGGAGGTGTACCCGGAATGAGACGATACAAACTATTAACCCTGGTCGTGATGCTCGCGGCGCTAGCGATGTTAGCGATGGGTGGCGAGGCGTTTGCCAAGAGCTGCAACGGCGCCTGCTCGATGGTACGCGGAGGCTGTAAGCATCAGGCAAAGTTCCTTCGGGATGTGGCCCGCGACGGTTGTGATGGCGTCCGCGAGAGCTGCCGCAGCGGCTGCGACAATGCCAGGCCGATTTGCGAGGACGCCTGCGCCGCGACGCGAACCGCGTGCGAAGCTGCCTGCGCCCTCGATCCGGATCCAGCGACTTGTCGTGATGCCTGCAAGTCGGCGCAGGGCGACTGCCGCAACGGCTGCGGCGATGCCCGCGGCCAGTGCTCGTCGAGCTGTGGCAACGTGCGCCACGATTGCCGCAAAGCAGCCAACAATGCCCGCAAGGTTGCAGACTCCGCGTGTAATGGTCTGCGCGCCGCCTGTCGCGGAATATGTGACGCGGCTGATGCGGCCTGCCTCGGCCCCTGCGTTGACGGTGTAGTGGCTTGTTTCAAGACCGCCAAGGCCGATTCCAAGGCCTGCCGTGATCTGTGCAAGACAGACTCCAACCGCAACGCCTGTCGTGATCAGTGTGCCGCTGATCGCTCGGCCGGAAACACTGCCTGCACGTCTATATACGAGAGCTGCGGGGCGGTCTGTGTGCCGACTACTACGACGACTACTACTATGATGCCGTAACCTAGTAGTAGTTGGCTGCCGGGCGCAGTGTTTCGACCCCCCCCCGAGAAACACTGCACCCGCGCAGCAAAACGGGGATGAGTCCGTCGGCTAACCCGTTGAAAACAAAGGGGAATGGGTTAAAAACCCATTCCCCTTTGTTTTCAACGGGTTAGCTGACGGACTCATCCCCCCTGCGCTCCTCGGCGATTAAGAATGGGACGCCGAACTTGTCGCTCTCTAGGGCTGGTGGGCCGTCACAGAGTTCCTGGGCTCCAAAGGCCAGGTGATCGTAGACGGCCTTGTAGCTCGAGGTCATGTTGGCGATCAAATCCGAGGTCTTCTGGAAATGCTCAGTGACCTGGACTTGGTATACGCGGTGCTCACTACGCGTGTGCTCGAGCTCGACCTCCAAGGTCCGGAGCTGTTTGCGGCTCGGAGCCACCATCCATACGCAGGCACCGCCGACGATCAGACCGCCGATGGTCAGCAGTACCGGAGTAGCCAGAGGAACCGAGACATAGTGGGCAAAGAAATCGTATATCACGCTAAACAGCCTAGCGAGGAAGTGCGAACAGCGAAAGTCTTCAGCGCAGGGCAGGGCCTCTGTGGCGGCGGCGCGCAGGCCTCAGTCGTCGCCGATGATTTCCTCAGGGAATTCGACCACACGGTCGCCGAGCGTGAGAATGAGGAAGCGGTGGGTTTCCTGGCAAACCGTCTCCCAGCCAAGCGAAGGCCACCAGCGGCCGCACAGCCTGCTTGGCGCGGTCTTTGCGTAATCGCCATTGGCGAAACTCAGGGCGTGTTCGCTGCTAACCAGCGGGTCCGAGCCGTCGGGGGCGAACACTATCGCCGGCGGGTGATTAGCCGGGGCGGCAAAGGGCTGACCGCCAATCATCTCTTCGAGCAAGCGGTGGGGTTCATTGGATATGTCGCTGCTCTGGTAAGCCGTCTCGGCTAGTGCCGGGGGCGGCGCAACGCTACCGCGGTGGATGCGAAAGCGCCTCTTAGCGAAGAATCCCAGGCTGCGCGACAAGGCCTCGCCCAGGTGCTGAGGCGCCGCAGGCGCAAAAAGCGCGAGCGCCAGCGGCGCTTTCATCGATGGCAGTGCCGACAAGGTCAAGCTCGCGCCGATGTCGGCCGCAAGGATTATGACCTCCTCGCCAATCCGTGATCTGGCCGTAGCCACGGCGTCGACGGCCTCTGCCCAGCTCTGGTCCGCGGGGATGCCGCTGCCGCTAGCGCCGCCGCTGGCGTCATCGGGGCTGCGTGGTAGCAGGTAGACCTCCCATCCACGGTGCGCGAGCATTGAAGTCATACCACGCAAACAGATGCTCGAATGAAACAGCCCGGGCACGATTAGAATTGGTGCGAGGTAGCCTCCCGCCTCTGGCGATTCCATCCACAGTGTGACCTTACCGATCTCTACTGGCCGCATAGCGGCACAGTACAAAAGGATCGCCGCTGGAGCGACCGCCAGCAACTGCTAATTGCGTGTGTGCCGCCGAGCCTGTAGGACTTGCGAACTTTTAGCGGCGCTACACGAGCCTTCTGTTAGGCGGGGAATGCACAAAGGTGGACAAGAGCTTACGAACCAAGATGATCTTTCACGGCGCCATCGTCGTGCTGCTCGGCCTGATCGCCGGTTTCCCGTACACGGCTGTGGTCGCCGGGACTCTAGAGGGCTCTGAGCGGGCCTGGCGTATGGCGCATCTAGAGGGCGTTCTAAACGGTTTGATCCTGTTTGCCGTGTCCGGGGTTTGGCGTCGCCTGTCGCTTGACGACAACAAGAAGAAGATTGCAGCCTGGGCGCTGATCGTCACCGGGTACGGTAACGTCATTGCTGCGGTAATCGGCGCGGCTAGCGGCAACCGTGGCTTGGCGTTTCAACCCCCGATGGCAAACATGCTGGTCTTTTCGCTCTTCCTTGTCGCGGTGATTGCCGTGTTCGTGGGCTTGGGGCTGGTCGCCTATGGAGCGAGGCCGGCTGCCGACGCGGTGAGCGCCAGGGTTCACGTTGAGGTCACTACCAGCGTCAGCGAGTCGTCCACGGTTTCACAGCCGGACGAGGGCGGTAACGGATCAAGTGCCCGAGCCTCGCGGCGACGGTCGCGGCGCAAGCGCTCCTGAGTGACGGCGATTGTTCGCTGCTTCGTGGCGCAGCCGGGGCACGGCGTCAGTCCTAGGCCCTTCGTCGGGCTTGTTGGTCGAGCCTAACGCATACATTCTTACACGTAGGCTGATGAAGGCTTTTACAAGCAGTCGCGAGCAAGTCTCGCGATGTTGCTTATCAGTCTCTGCAGTTGCCGAGGCTACGCGAGATGCCGGCGGACCCCCTCCTCCTCCTTTTTCGCGTGCCTCGGTGGCTGCGGGCAAGCTCTGGCCATCACTAGCGTTGAAGAATGTCTCTCGCTGCCTTGGCCGTGTCGTCGTCGAAGTCGAGGCGAAAGGGAACCTCGATTCCTTTTTGACAAGCAGGCCTCGCCGCCATCGATTGCATCCAGCGTTTGAGTTCAGCCAGGCCTTCTATGCTTACCCCCGCCCACTCATGGGCACGCACCCATGACCAGTTGGCTATGTCGGCGATGGAAAATTCTCCGCACAGAAAATCACGGTCTTTGAGCCGTGTGTCGAGCACGGTGTAGAGTCGTCGAGTTTCGTTTTGATAACGTGCGATCACCTTAGGTAGTTTCTCTTCGAAGTAGCGAAAGAAAACGTTCGCCTGACCCTGCATCGGTCCGACTCCACCCATCTGAAACATCAGCCACTGCATGACCTCGCAGCGTCCCTTGGTGTCGCTGGGCATGAGCTTGCCGGTCTTTTCGGCCAGGTATACTAAGATCGCCCCGGACTCGAACACTGCGAAGTCGCCTTCGTCGCGATCAACAATCGCTGGTATACGACCGTTGGGGTTGATCGCGAGATACTCGGGCCTTTTCTGTTCGCCTTCGAGGATGTTGACGACCTTTACCTCGTAGGGCAGGCTGAGTTCTTCAAGGGCTATCGAGGCTTTCCATCCGTTGGGCGTCGGTGCGGTGTATAGATCTATCATTTCAGTGAATCCACGACCGCGGTTCCGGCGGCCTCGTCTATTTCAATATCGGTTGATTCGGTGATCATCGCGACGGTCGAGTAGAAGCCGATGGTGAGCAACATCTCGACGATCTCGCGCGGAGACAGGTGCTCGGCTGCTTCGGCGAAGGTTGCATCCGAGGGCTTGCCGCTTTCTATGACTTCGCCGGTAAACTTGAGTACCGCTTTTTCGCAGTCGCTGAAGCAGCCGGCGCTGGTATCGCCTGCTTCGATCGCGCTGATCTGGGCGCTGGTTACCCCCACGGCTTCGGCGATAGGTACGTGTTGGGTCCATTCATAGCGTCCATCCCAAAGCTTGCCGACATGCAGAATGACGAGTTCGCGAAGCTTGGCGTCGAAGTCCTGTTTGCCGAGGATGGCGCTCCCCAACCTCAGGAAGGGCCTAAAGCAGGTCTCGGCGTTGGCGATCATTTTGAAAATGTTGAGCTTTGCGGGAAGCATTTCGAGCGTCTCGCGTACGCTTTCGGGGGGACTGTCTGCATCGATGTACGGCAACCTGGCCATTGGGTACTCCTTGGATTACGGGTTGTGGGTTGATTGATAGTGAGTGGCTCTAGGCCATGTACAGTCCGCCGTTTACGTCCATAGCAATGCCGTTGATGTAGGACGCGTCATCGGAGGCAAGAAAGGCGATAACCGCAGCCTGCTCCTGCGGTGTTGACAGGCGTTTGATCGGCATGAAGTAAGTGTAGGCCTGTATGCGTTGGCTACGAGCCGCAGCTTCTTCCTCGGAGTCAGCCGCAGATACTCCGCCGGCGCGGATCATCGGGGTATCGACACCACCCGGGCAAATCGCATTTACGCGTACGCCAGCCGGTCCATAGTCACAGGCGAGGTGGCGGGTCAGGCCGAGCAGCCCGGCTTTGCTCGAGGAGTAGGCTACCCCGCCGTTGGCGCTCTTCGAGCGTCCGGCCAGCGACGAGACGTTGACCACCGCGCCGCGTCCACGCTCGGCCATACCGGGAATTATCGCTCGGCACAGATAGAACGGTCCGCTCAGGTTCACCCCCAACACCGTCAGCCAGCGCTCGTCATCGAGTTCCAGGCTTCCTCGGATGGTGGCTGTGTCGCCAGTGCCAGCAACGTTTGCAAGAACGTCGACGGCGCCCAGTTCCTGTTCTACCGCGGCTACGGTGCGCGCTACCTCTTCGCTCGAGGATACATCGCAGGCGTAAGCCGCCGCCGGGCTGGCTGATTCGCCTATCTCTGCCACCGTTTCTTGCGCAGCCGCGAGGTTGATGTCAACGACTGCCACGCTTGCGCCTTCCCCAGCCAAACGCAGCGCGGTCGCCCGGCCAATGCCGCTTGCCGCGCCCGTTACCAGGGCCGTACGTCCGTCGAATCGCTTTGCGCCTTCCATAGCGGCGCCAATCTAGAACGGCTCCGCTGCCGACGGAAGTGGCCACAGCTCGACGATTTACGCCGCCTCCCGCTTGGGTGCCTTTTTACAAGACGGGTCAACACCAGTGGCCGCATCTACGCGTTTGAAGAACTCCGAGAGCAACGGGCGCTCGGCTATGAGTTCCTCACACTGCGGTGTCGGTCCCGACTTCATCGTGCTCATCTGGCCGAATATGGCGAGGTCGGCCGCGCTCACGTGATCGGAGAAAAAGAAAGGCCGGTCACCGAGCAAGACACACAGCGAATCGAAGAGGCCGGACAGCTCCCCTACCAGTGTCTCCAACCGTAGGCGCGCCAGGCCTTGAGCGCGGGCCTGACCACCAATCAGCCGCGGAAACAGCAGGCGACCGATTGGGCGCAGCAGTGTCGGTAGCGTCTCGGTAAGCTGTGCGACAGTGTCCTCCTCGTTGTGTGGTGCCCAACGGATTCCCATCAAGTACCAGTACAGCGATTCATCCGACCAGTCCTCTAGCAGACGCTGCCGCGCTGCAGCCTCGGGGTCGGCCGCGAACAATGACGGTTCTCTCACCAGGGCGTCGAGTTGGCGCAGAATAAAAGTCGAATCGGTGTAGCGCTGACCATCGACGTCGAGCACTGGCATTTTCTGCGCTTGCGGGTTCCACTTCTTCAAATCAGTGGGGCTCTTGGGCGGGACCAGCGTGAAAGCAACACGTTTTAGTTGCAGTGCGCGTGCGACCTTCTCAACAAACGGCGATAGCCTTGTTCCGTACAGCGTTACTTCCATGACTTGATACCTCCCGTCGCAGCCATTTCGGGATTGGCACTACCACGACGGATGTCGACGATGCGGTAACCTCGTGCCATCGACACACGGTTGTATCGTCCGGTACTTTTTGCGCTGATAATGTCCCACGCTGCGGCGAAGCCGGCGTCACGTTTGCGGTGGGCGTAGAGACAGGCTCGAGTCTTGCCCACCTGTTCGGCTGCCCATGAGACGTTGTCATAGCGCGCCAGGCACTCGAGAAAGCTCTGCTTGTCGTCCTCGCTGAGCGGCGTTGGGCGATCGCCGGCTACGCGCTTGGGCGGCAGCGATCTTGGTATTTGCAGGTCGGCCGCGGGAGCGGAGCCCACGCAGTTGTGGCGCAGCCCCTCGTGGGTAAGCACCAGGCGCTCGGCGCCCGCGCTTCTAAGAGTGGCGGCGACGTTGTGCTCGGCCAAGTATTGCCACATGCTACCGCCATAGCTCTCCAAGAAATCACGACAGACTGCTAGAACGTGGAGCCGGTCTTCGTCCTTTATGGTGAAGGTGTGGGCGTTGCCCTCACCTTCGACCGCAGCCGGGGCAGAATGGATCTGTGCGCTTGAAAAATTGCGGTCGAGGTAGGTCTCGATCGCGGCTACTCTAGGATCTAACATCGTGTGTTTACCTCCTGGTTTCCCCCAATGTTCTCCCTCATGCGATGCAGCTAAGCGCGGTCTCCACGATATCGTTGAGTGTGGCCGCATCTGCGGTGGTCTTGCCGACGATGCGTAGGCACTGCATTTGTGCCACGAGAAAGCGCGCCAAGGCGCGCGGATGTTTAGCTCTGTCGAGTTCGCCACACTCTTTGGCCCGGCACAGTGCGGTGTAGAAGGCCTGCTCCAGACGGCCGAAGCTTGTGGTGACGAACACGCGTACATCCTCGTCCCTGGCTGCCAGCTCCGCGGTGGAGTTGACGAGGAAACAGCCGTGGCGAAACTCCTGCGATCCCGACATGAGCGCGACGTCACGTAATAACCCACTAATGTCCTCTAACGGACTCTCACTGTGCTTGAGCCGCTGCTCTACATAGCCGACGGTCGCGTCAGCGTAGTTGGCCAGCGCAGCAAGAAACAACGAGCGCTTATCGCCGTAGGTAGCGTAGATACTGGCCCTGCCAATGCCCATCGCCTGGGTTAGGGTTGACATCGATGTGGCCGCGTAGCCGCGCTTCTTGAAACACTGTAGGGCGCTATCCAGTGCCTCGGCGGGGTCGAATTGCTTGGGTCGAGTCATGCTGAGGGGGCTACTATTCTAGATTTGGAACGATCAGTCAAGAATAATTCTAGCCGCGCTCGAGCGAGCCCAGGCTGACTGGCCAACTGTCGCTGTTTCCGTGGCGAGGCGTTAGGGGCATTATAGTCGGGTGGAAGCGACCATCGACCCTCGTGCTAAGGACTGTCCCGCCTGTGGGCAGTCTATTCTCGCCAAAGCTCTGAAGTGCCGCCACTGTGGCGCGTGGATGCCGGAACTGCTGGCTCCAGCCGCCGGCGATTCCCCCAAAGCTAAGGCCGTTGAGGATGTTGGTGACCAGGCGGCGGGTGATACGTTCTCCAACGCCCAGCCGGTACGTCATCTGGTTCTGCTTTCGGTGGTAACCTTCGGTCTCTATGAGTTCCTGTGGTTCTATCGTAACTGGCGCGATGTAACCGTTCGTGCCGGGTTGCCTGCGGTTGCCGGCTGGCGTACAGCCGGGCTGCTCGTCCCTTTCCTCAATATATTCCTCGTCTACCAACAGCTGCGCTTGATCCGCGATGTTGTCGGTGAGGCTGGGCTGGAGATTCCTTTTACGCCAGGGACGCTGACCGCGATGTTCTTTCTTACCGCGGCGATCGCCAACGTCAGCACTGTGTGGATAGTCTCGCTGTTCACCATCGTGCCGTTGATCCCGGTGCAGGAATGCCTAAACCGCTACTGGCAGATTGAGCAACCGGATGCTTCGATTCGCGAAGAATTGACGCCGGCGGAGTTTGCGCTGGCGGTGGTTGGCGCGTTCTTGACAGCCATCGCCGTAGCCGGGACGATTGCCGCGGCCTGATGATCAGCTTGATTTAGGTTGTAGCCTGGTCTGGAACAACGCTTCTGCCTCGGATATCTTGAGCCCCGGTTAATTCTGCGTGTACCCAATTATTCTCGAAATCGGCCCGCTGACCATCTACAGCTTCGGTGTAATGATGGCCGCGGGGTTTTTTGTTGCCGCATGGGTGTCGGTGCGTGAGTGGGGGCGCCGCGGTGGTGACGAGGACCACATGTGGAACTACCTAGTGTGGGTCTTCATGGCGGGCCTGGCCGGCTCAAAGATTCTATCGCTCACCAACGACCTCGAAGGCTTCTTTGCTCATCCGCTCGAGCAGATCAGTTCTGGCAGTGGATTCGTATGGTATGGGGGGTTGGGCGGAGGCGCGCTGGTCGCCTATGTGTTGGCGCGACGTCACAAGATGAACTTTGGTAGCGTTCTTGAGTGTACTGCCTTGGGTTTGCCCATAGGCCAGGCCCTCGGACGTATCGGCTGCCACGTGGGTGGCGACGGCGATTGGGGAACTGTTTCGGAGCTCCCCTGGGCGGTGGCCTACCGCAACGCGATCATCGGCTGGGACTATGCCGAAGGTATCCGTGTTCACCCCACACCGCTTTATGAGGCAGCGGCCTACACGGCGGTTTTCCTGTTTGCCTACCGTTTGCGCAAGCGTGGTTACCCCAACGGCACGCTGTTTGCCATTTATTTGGTCGGAGCCTCCGCGGCGAGGTTTCTTGTAGAGTTCATCCGAATCAATCCTCGCGTCGCCTACGGGCTTACCCAGGCTCAGCTGATCGCGATTGTGCTGTTCCTCGGCGCTTTTGTCTGGTTGCTGCGCCACCGCAGTGACATTGCGTCTGCAAGCAGGGCAAGCGCATGACTTGCGCCGCAGAGGTTAGTGCTGCTCTGAGAGTTCCCGCGGCGGCCATTGCGCTGACCCTGCTCATCGGTGTGTGCAGCGGCTGCCATAGCAGTGCTGGCATTTCCATGGGAGATGTAGCCGCGGATTTCGTCTTGCCGGGGCTCGACGGCTCAATTCGCAAGCTCTCGAATTACCGAGGCCGGGTTGTTTTGGTCAATCTGTGGGCAACCTGGTGTCCGCCCTGTGTGGCTGAGATGCCTCTGTTGAATTTGATTGAACGCGAGTGGGGCCCCCGTGGGGTTGTCGTTCTCGGTGTGGCTGCGGACGAAGACCCTTTGGCGGTACGACGTTTCGTGCGCTCGTCGAAGCTGGCCTTTGAAGTGCTGCTCGATCCCGCCGGCGCAGTCGGCACTCAGTACGGCATTACCGGTTATCCCGAGACCTTTGTCGTAGACCGCGAGGGAGTGGTCGTCGCCAAGTTCATCGGGCCTTTGCCCTCTAGTGGGGATCAGCCGGGACCGGCGCTTGTAGAGGCCATGCGTATTGCGCTAGATGGTTGAGTCCGAGATTCCGGCCTTTGTGCGTTCGCCTATGGCGGCGCTGACGTTGGGGGCTAGTATAGATAGGATTGACCCGCTCGGCTTAGCAGTTCGTCTAGGTGTCAGTGGCGGCGGTGGATGGGCGGCGCGGTGATTCGGCTCTACGAAGTCACCAAAAGATACAGCAACAATCGCGTAGTGCTACGCGACGTCACCGTGCATGTGGGTGCTGGCGAGTTTGTATTGCTCACCGGACCTACCGGTTCGGGTAAGTCGACGCTGTTGAGAATGCTCTTTGGTGAGGAGGTTCCCACCAGCGGGCGTGGTATCGTCAACGGCCGCAATCTTAGCCGGCTCGATGGATCTTCTCTGGCCGCGCTGCGCCGTGAACTCGGCTTGGTCTTCCAGGATGCCCGGCTCATCGACCGTCTACCGATTCTTGACAACGTAGCTTTGGCTGCGGAAGTAGGTGGGGTTGGACGCGCCGATGCGCGCCGCAGGGCGGCACGCGTGCTCGAGCGGGTAGGACTAGCGGGGCTGCGTGAAGCGTCGCCGTTGGTGTTATCGGCGGGAGAGCGACAGCGCGTTAGTTTAGCACGGGCTCTGGTCAACGATCCGGTTTTGCTGCTCGCCGACGAACCCACGGGAAACCTCGATCCCGATGCCAGCGCGCAGATCATCGAGCTGCTCAAAGAGGTCCATCGCGGTGGCACGACGGTGGTCGTAGCAACCCACGACCAGGATGCTTTGAGTCTGCTCGACTGTCGTATGCTCATGGTCCATCAAGGACGAGTTCTTGAAGAGGACCGTAACCTCAAAGCGGCCGACCTGTGAGCCTCTCGCGACAGTCGAAGCAGCCTCCCAGCTATTATCTGCGACGGGCAGTCGACAGCATCTTGGCAACCCCGGTTATAGCTGGTGTTACCATTACCAGTATCGCGGTGAGCGTGTTGCTCGCCGGAGCGTTGTTGCTGGTAGGTTCTAACGCTTTTCGCTTGGTCCAGGGTTGGGGCGCCACGGGGGTAGACGTGTCGATCTATCTCGCCGCTGGTCTCAGCGAAGATCGCGTCGTTGAACTCAAGAACCAACTAGCCGCAGACCCCGCGGTACTGGCGGTCCGTTATCTATCGCAGGACGAGGCCTGGCAGTTCCTTGCCGACAACCTCGGCGATAGCGCTGATCTTCTCGATGGTCTCGATGCCTCGGTTCTACCGGCCTCACTGGAGGTCTCGCTCGGCCGTGCCATCGACGACGCCCGCCTTGACCAAATGCTAGAGGCTTGGACTGCCCTCGAAGACGTAGATGATGTCCAGTACAACCGGCAGTGGATTGATCGCCTGCGTAGCGCCATGGGGATAGTCCGCTGGGTGGCGTGGGCGCTGGGTGCCCTGGCGCTGATCGTTTCGGCGATAATAGTTGGCGCTACGTTTCAGCTAGCGGCGTTCTCGCGGCGAGAAGAGATGGAGGTGCTGCGCCTGGTCGGTGCTGTTGGCACGGTATACTGGGGGCCGGTGCTGTTGGCCGGACTCATCGAGGGCGTGATCGGTTCCACCGCTGCCGTCGCGATTCTGGTAGCGATCTATCAGGCCACGGTGGCGCCGATTGCCGCTGCTCTGCCGATGCTTCACGACACTTTGAGCTTCCTGACCGTCGGCCAATGCCTCACGCTGGTCTTCTGGGGTGCGTTGCTCGGGGTGGCGGGCAGCTGGCTGGGTATGCAGCGATTCGCCTCGTGGAGGTGAGGGGGGTGCTCGGGGATTGTTGCTGCCGTGGCTTGCTGGCGATGATGCTGGCGTGCCTCGTGTTGCCGGTTGGCAGCGCCTACCCACAGGGCAACGTAGAAGATGAGCTGAGCGTCACCCGGCGCAAGCTCAAAGAGGAAACCGGACACGTAGACAAGGGCGAAGCTCGAGCCGACAGCCTGATGACCGAGATACGTTCGCTCGACAAGCGCTTGTTGGCGTCGGGGCGTAACCAGAAAGCTCTGCGCAGTGAAGAACAACGCCTCGAGACCGAATACGCGGAGCGAAACGCGCGCTTTAACCAGCTCGAGGCGGAACGCGAAGAGGCTCGCGCCAAGCTCGGCCGCCGGCTGGCCGACATATACAAACGCGGGCGCTTGGGCAGTAGCCAGGCGCTTGCCCAAGCGGCGACTTCGACCGAACCGCTGCGTATGGCTCGCTATTTGGCGGCGGTGTCAAAGGCCGATGCTTCGGTGTTTGACGACTACGATCGCATCAGCAAGGAGCATCGCGTGGAATTGCGCCTGCTCGATGAAAAGCGCAAGGAATTGGCCGCGAAGAAGCAGGCTCTCAAGCTCGAGGCCTCGCGCTATGAGGCGGCGCGAGTCGACAAGACCGACCTCCTGGCCAGCGTCGAACGTGATCTCGCCGAACACCGCGTAGCGGCAGAGCGTCTGGCCGCGGTCGAGGCCAGGCTGCAGCAGATTCTAGCGCCCGATCCCGACGCAGAGCCCAGGCCAGGTGGTAAACGCCGCACACGCTCGCGTCTCGCGCGAATGTTTCGCTCTGACGATAAGCCGTTTGCCGACCTCAAGGGCGAGTTGACGGTGCCGGTGGCCGGACGCGTGGTTCGCCGTTTTGGAGACCGCGACGCCGATGGGCCGGGGGCAAAAGGGCTGGTTGTTCGGGCTGACGGTGCTCGCCAGGTCGTTGCTGTGGCCGGTGGCGAGGTAGTCTTTGCCGGGCCCTTCCCGGGGCTTGGCAAAACCCTGATCATCAACCACGGCGATCGTTATCATAGCGTCTATGCTCACCTTGGAACTATCCGGCCTGAGGTCGGTCAGCGGGTTGATGCCAGCGAGACCATCGGGGCGTTGGCCAGGGTCGAGCCGGAACTCCACTTTGAGCTGAGGGTTGAGGGCCGGGCGCTTGATCCTCAGTCCTGGTTCGACCGCGGATATGCCGCGTTTCAACCATAATTTCAAGAAGTTAGCTGGGGTTGCCGGGGGCTATCGGCGTAACCCGGCGAAGTCATTTTCAGCCACCCTCATTCGCCGGAGGCTAGCGGACCAGTTATACTCCCAAGACTATGTCGTCAAAGCGTACCGGTAAGAAGAGATTCGTCGTCTATGTTGCGGTCTTTGCCATGGCCGCCGTGCTGCTGATCAGCCCGATCGTCCGCCAGGTCGCGACCGCGGCACGCGATACCTACGAGAGCCTCGAGGTGTTCGCCAACATCATCCACATCGTCCAGAAGCACTATATAGATGACATCCCCACCGAGGATCTCATCGAGGGCGCGATCGAAGGGATGATGTCTTCGCTAGATCCACACAGTGCCTATCTCACTCCCGAGCTCTACCGCGAGCTACAGGTTGATACCCGCGGCACTTTTGGTGGGCTCGGTATCGAGATTACGGTTCGCGACGACGTGCTGACGATCATAACCCCGCTTGCCGATACGCCGGCGGCGCGCGCCGGAGTAAAGCCTGGCGACCAGATCGTCAAGATAGATGGCAAACTCACCAAGGGGATGTCGTTGATGGAGGCCGTGTCGTTGATGCGCGGTCCCAAGGGCACCCCGGTGACGCTGACGCTGGTGCGCGAGTCTAGCCCTCAGCTAATCGACGTCGATATTGTCCGCGAGATTATCAAGGTGACTAGTGTCAAGGATCTCAAGGTGTTGGAGGACCGATACGGTTACGTGCGGGTCACGCAGTTCCAGGAGGCTACCGCGCGCGAACTCGAAGAGGCTATCACGCAGCTCGCAGACGAGACCCCTGGTGATCTGGAAGGGCTGGTCTTGGATCTCAGACACAACCCTGGGGGCTTGCTCAACGAGGCTGTCAAGGTTTCGGATCTGTTCCTCGATTCGGGGTTGATCGTCTATACCGAGGGCCGTAGCGACAACCAGGAACAGCGTTTCTTGGCCCACCACGATGGCACCGAGCCCAACCGGCCGATGGTTGTTCTGGTCGACGAAGGTTCGGCCAGTGCTTCGGAAATCGTCGCCGGTGCGCTACAGGATCACAAGCGTGCGGTTCTGGTTGGTACTCAGACCTTTGGCAAGGGCTCAGTGCAGACTATTCTTCCGCTCGACCGCGACTCGGCGCTGCGTTTGACGACAGCGCGCTACTTCACCCCCTCGGGCCGTTCGATTCAGGCCACTGGAATCAGGCCCGACGTGATCGTCGAACGAGCAATCAAGGTTGCCTCGGCCGCCGACCATGCCGTGCGTGAGCGCGACTTGGCGGGTCACATAGACAACCCCAACAGCTCGGCGTCGGATGCCGGTCCGGGTGGCCAGCTTGCCGGCGACCCACAGCTCGAGCGTGCCCTGGATCTGCTCAAGACCTGGCACGTGTTCTCGCGCTTCCAAGATGGGCGTGGGGTCGGCCTGCACGCATTGCAGGAGCAAGCCGCCGGTAGTGAGTAAGCCAAGCTCCGCTCAAACCGAGTTGGATTTCAGCGCGGATTCTTCGTCCAGCGGCGCTGCTTCGGGCCAACAGCCGTTATCTGTTGCCGAGCTACTCAATCTGCTTGCCGCAACTTTGGAGAGTGGCTTTGCCAGCATTCTCGTGGTTGGCGAGCTGTCGAGCTTCAAGGCCGCGGTCAGCGGCCACTGCTATTTTTCTTTGAGCGATGACCAGGCGTCGATTGATGCGGTGATGTGGCGTGGGGAGGCGCGCAAACTCGATTTCGAGCCGCACGTGGGCGACCAGGTGCTATGCCGCGGGCGCATCGGCGTCTACGAGAAGCAGGGACGCATGCAGCTCTATGCTTCGAGTATGCAACCGGTTGGTGCCGGTGCCGCTCAGCGCGCCCTGGAGCAGCTCAAACGGCGTTTGGCCGAGGAAGGTCTGTTTGCTCTAGAGCGCAAACGGCCGTTGCCTTACCTGCCTGCTACGATTGGCCTGGTTACCTCGCGCAGCGGCGCCGCGCTGCATGACATGTTGACCACGCTCAAGCGTCGCTCTCCCAACTGCCGCGTGGTGCTGAGCCCGGCTGCGGTTCAAGGAGCCGAGGCTCCCCGCCAGTTGGTACAAGCGCTTGCGGCGCTCGAGCAGTTGGGTGGTTGTGATGTGGTGATAATCGGCCGCGGCGGTGGTGCCGCCGAAGATCTGGCGGCTTTTAACGATGAGGCGGTGGTGCGTGCCGTAGCCGATTTTCCCCTGCCGGTAGTCTCGGCCGTGGGCCACGAAGTCGACTATAGCCTCTGCGATCTTGCGGCTGATGTGCGAGCGGCCACACCCACGGCGGCGGCCGAGGCTGTGGTTCCAGTTCATGGCGAGTTGCTCGAAGAGGCGGCTTCGCTTGAACTGAGGCTAGAGGCTGCAGCGCGCCGTTATATCGACAACCGGCGTCAGCGTATCGGTAGCGTTGCCGGCCGTTTGCGTGACCCCGCAGCCATGGTCGCGAGTGCGCGTCAGCGTAGCGATGAGCTGTTCATTCGTTTAGAGCGGGCACTAGCCGATCGCCACAGCCTCGCGCGTACGCAGGTTGCAGGCTTGCGCGAGAGCTTGCACGGCTCGCTAGCCGCGCGCCGATTGATTGCCGAGACCGCGTTCGCCTCGCTCAGTTCCAAGTTGGCTGCGCTTAGCCCGCTTGCGGTACTCGAGCGTGGCTATAGCCTGGCCAGCCGTAGCGACGGCCGCTTGGTGCGGTCGTCGCGAGAGCTCGCAGCCGGTGATGAGCTGAGTCTGCGTTTTGCAACAGGTTCGGCGCTCACCCGCGTGGTTTCGACTAAAGGAGATTGATGAGAATGGGGAAAAACTTACTGGCTGCAGCTGCGGCCGCAACCTATCTATTTTGCACTACCCCGCTAGCGTGGTCACAGCAGCCCGAGGGATCGTTCGTCGTCCCGCCTACGCCCCGTTCCGGTGAGATCGTGCGTTTCTCGTTGCGATTGCCTGCCGGTGCCCATGGTGGTGAGGTTAGCCTCGACGGGCGCACACTGCCGGGTTTCGTAACCGGGGGGATTCTCAACGTCTACATGGGTATCGACATGGACGTAAAGCCCGGTCCCCATGAGGTCAGCTACAAGATGGGTAACGCCTCGGGTTCGTGGCAGCTCGAGATCGGCCCGCGTGAATTTGCCAGCGAAGCTCTGACTGTCGAGTCGAAGTATACCGATCTCGACAAGGCGACTCTCGACAGAGTGGCCAAGGAGCGGACACGGCTCGCCAAGATTTGGAAAACCGTGACCAAGGAGAGGCTGTGGGCCAAGTCCTTCGTAAAGCCTGCGGATGGTCCAAACGGATCGCCGTTTGGCCTGCGGCGCTTTTTTAACAAGAAACCCAAGAGCCCGCATTCGGGTTTGGACATCAAAGCTCCGGCGGGCTCCGGCATCTTCGCTTCTAATGCAGGAAGGGTAGTGGTGGCCAGTGATCTGTTCTTTACCGGCAACACCGTGGTCATCGACCACGGACTGGGGCTGTATACGATCTACGCCCACATGTCGCGTATTGATGTCAAAGAAGGCGATTTGGTCGAGCGCTCACAAGCACTGGGGCTGGTGGGTGCAACCGGGCGAGTGACCGGTCCCCACCTCCACTGGGCGGTAAAGCTCGGTGGTGCCCGCGTAGATCCGAGCACACTACCGGGGGTGCTGCTGTGAGGCTTGACCGTTTCCCGGGCCGCGCCAAGGCTTAGTCTTATGTATCGCGCGCGGGCCGACGCTCTGCTTCTTGCCGGAGGCCGCTCTCGCCGTTTTGGTAGCGACAAGCGGCTCGCGCGCTTTAGCGGTGAGGAGCTGGTGCGGCGCGCCGCGCGCACTCTCTTGCAGGTAAGCGACGGAACCTTGTTCGTCGCTGGTGGCGCTAGTGGCTGGCGGCTCCCCTTGGTGCAGGCCGCGGTGTGCGTTGCCGACCAGCGACCCGGCTGCGGGCCGCTGGCGGGTATAGCTGGCGCCTTGGCTCGATGCCGTGTCGGCGTAGCCGTGTTGGCCTGCGATCTTCCTCGTTTGCGCTTCTCGACTCTGGCGGCAGTGCGAGAGTGCGGGCTCAGCCGTGGCCGTGCCGCAGCTCTGTGGGGGCCACGGGGTTGGGAACCGTTGGTGTCGTACTGGCCGCGCAGCGTTTTCCACGACGTCGGTGCTGCGCTAAATCAAGGTATGCTTTCTCCTCAGCGGCTGCTCTCGCGCCTTGGCGCCATACCCGTGCGAGCCGGCGGGCCCGAGGAGCTTGCCAACGTAAACCGGGTAGAAGACCTGCAGGTGTTAGGGGGTAGCTGAGCGTGACTCGCAGCAACAGTGGCAGTGATGAACCCAAGTTCGAGCAAGCCATGGAGGAACTCGAGGATGTGGTGCGTAAGCTCGAGGCCGGAGATGTACCACTGGAAGAATCACTGGCGGCGTTTGAGAAAGGCGTAGCACTGGTACGAATTCTCCACGCGCGGCTCGATGCGGTACAGGGCAAGATCGAAGAACTGACCCGTGGTTCTGGCGGTGAGGTTACGACCAAACCGCTAAAAGAGGAGTAGAACTTCGATGGCGCGGGGATCCTCGGCCCCTGATCAACGTTTGCGTGAGCTGGCTGTGATGGTCGAGCAGGCCTTGGCTGCGACTTTGCCTGAGGTCGCTGGTGAGGTCGCTGGTGATGACGCGGGCGAGCGTTGTGCGGCTTCAGAGCTGATCGCGGCAATGCGCTACAGCCTCTGCGCGCCAGGCAAGCGTCTGCGTCCGCTGCTGCTGTTGGCCAGCGCCGAGGCGGTGGGGCGAGATGGTGGGACCCTGGCACGCTTTGCAGCAGGGATCGAGTTAATCCACGCCTACTCGCTTGTTCACGACGACCTTCCGGCTATGGATGACGACGACCTGCGTCGCGGCAGGGCCACCAATCACGTGGTTTACGGTGAGGGACTGGCGATTCTTGCCGGTGATGGTCTGTTGACCGAGGCGATGGTGGTCATGCTCGAGCCGGTGGCGGAGCCGGGTCTGCAGATGGGTGTGGTTGCCGAGATCGCCCGTGCGGCTGGTTACCGGGGCATGGTCGGCGGACAGGCCGACGATCTCAAGGCAGAGGGGGCCGAGCCCGAGGAGGATCTGCTGCGCTCGATACACGCGCGCAAGACCGGAGCGCTGATAAGCGCGGCGGTTCGTGCGGGGGCGCTTCTCGGCGGTGCCACCGGCAAGCAGATCGAGGAACTGCAAGAGTTTGCCGAACATTTTGGGCTTGCGTTTCAGATCGCCGATGACATTAAAGACGAGGTCGCACCTAGCGGAGTCAGCGGTAAGAACCCCGGTGGTGACCGACAGGCCGGCAAGATGACCTACCCGGCGCTGCTTGGTATCGACGGCTCTCGCCAGCGTCTGTCCGAACACATAGAACTTGCGACAGCGGCGTTAGCCGGATTCGAAGATCGCGCGGCGGTGCTGTCGCTGTTGGCACGGCGGTCGCTGGCTCCGGCCCTGCGTTGCGAGGAGCTTTGATCCTGGCCAGCCGACGCCGTGTGGATGAACTCCTGTGCGAGCGTGGGCTGGCCAGCAGCAGCAGCGAAGCACGAGCTTTGGTCATGGCTGGGAAGGTCTTTAGCGGCTCTCAGCGTATCGACAAGGCTGCCGAGTTGCTCGGCGAAACTCGCGAGCTAGAGGTACGCGGACGTCAGCGTTACGTATCGCGCGGTGGCCTCAAGCTCGAGCGCGGGATTGATCACTTTGCTGTCGAGTGCGCCGGGGCGGTCTGTCTCGATGCCGGATGCTCGACCGGGGGCTTTAGCGACTGTCTGCTGCAGCGAGGCGCCGCCCGTGTCTATGCTATCGACGTTGGCTATGGGCAGATCGACTGGGGGCTGCGCAATGATGAGCGGGTGATTCTATTCGAGCGTACCAATCTGCGTGAGGTAGAAAGGGAGAGTCTCGACCCGCTACCGAGCGTGCTGGTGGCCGACTTGTCCTTTATTGGGCTGGTAAAGGTTGTTCCGGTGCTGGCTCGCCTGTGTGCTGCGCAGGCAACGCTGCTAGTGCTGGTCAAGCCGCAGTTCGAACTGCCCCGTGGTGACGCCGTCGGTGGGGTGGTGCGTGACCCGGCCCTTCATGCCAAGGCAGTAGCGATGGTCGACAATGCTGC
>CAZPPZ010000026.1:0-22544 GCA_964588545.1 uncultured Myxococcales bacterium
CCCGTCTAGGCGCGCACAGCCGCACTCGCTTCCCACAAATATCAGCCCGGGCGAAGCGGAGGGCGGGTAGTTACGGCTTGCAGGCGCCGAGTCATCGCGGTTAAACTGTAGCCGTTACATGAGTGATTCCGACGAGCCTCCATCGGCGCCCTTCTCTACGTTTTTCTCTCACCGCCAGGTGGCAGCCCAATGAGCCCTGGCCTAGCCCTGGCGGCTATGCTTGCGCTTCTATGCCTCAATGCGGTTCTCGTAGCCGCACAATTCGCAATCGTCAGCGCCCGACCGATTAGTCCCGATAGCCCCAAACGGCCAGCCAACCGACGAAGCAAACTGCTAGATCAACTCACGGCCGATCTCGACCATTACGTTGCCGCGCTGCGCCTGGCGATTACCGCCACGACGTTGGCCTTTGGCGCAGTGGCAACCCCCACCATAGCGGGCGCGCTGACCGAGGCTCTCGCGGTATTCGCGGGAGTCAGCAGTCCCGTTGTTTGGCCGATAACATTACTGGCCGGATTCATTCTCAGCATCAGCCTGGTCGTCATTCTTGGTGAGCTTACACCCAAGCTTATTGGTCTCCATCGCTCCGAGCGTGTAGCGCTATCAACCGCCCCCTTGGTCACTGCCATCGGTGATGCCGCAGCACCCATACTCAGGGCGACAACACGAGTGGCCAGCTTCATTTTGAAGATGACCGGCATCGAGGCGAAGAAGCGCGAGCACGACAGCGGCGAACCCGGAGAGTTGCGCGCGTTCTTGGCGGAACTCTCGGCACTCGGCCGTATCCCGGCCGGCAAGAGGGCCATGCTCGAAAACGTTTTCGAGTTTTCCGAACACTCGGCGCGTCAGGTGATGATTTCACGCGACCAAATCGAGTTCCTCTCGCTCAACCGAGATCTCGAAGAAAACCTGGCGCTGGTCAAACGCTCCAGTCATACCCGCTACCCTCTGTGCGAGTCTGAGCTAGATGCGGTGGTAGCCATGGTTCACATCAAGGACCTTTTTCAACGGGCGGAAGAGATTCGATCTTCACAGGACCTGCGTTTGATACAACGTGACATGCTGTTCGTACCGGAGTCACAGCCCATCGATGAGCTCCAGCGATTGTTCCAGAAACGCCGCGCCCACATGGCGATTGTCGTCGATGAGTACGGCGTTCCCACTGGTCTGGTCACCATGGAGGATGTGCTCGAAGAACTGGTCGGCGAGATTCGTGACGAATTCGACACCGATGAGTCGCCAAAGATCCTCGAAGTTGACGATGGTTTACTGGTTGACGGCATGCTCTTGGTCGAAGATCTGTGCCGTGAGTTGGACTGCTCTGTTGACGATGTCGACGCTGATACCGTCGGCGGTTATGCGACCTCGGTACTTGGCCGCATTCCGCGCCGCGGCGACCGCTTCCGCATCGCCGAGTACGCCGGTGAAGTCGTGGAAATGCAGGGGCGTCGTGTCGCGCGGGTGACCCTTCAACTCGCCGCCGACGACAGCGCATCATCATCGCTTCCCGATAGTGCCGCCGGTGGTTGATACTCTGGCTATTTTGAATCGGTCAACAAACCAGCGATGGTAAACCACTCCTCACCCGCTGAGTAGTCGTGGTCAAAACCAATGTCGATATACCAGCCCGGTTCCTCCGGAAATTGCATCCCGGGAATCGCCGCCCGCGTTCCGTGCAGTAACTGCATATCGATAACCGTAAACGCGTAGACGAACATCCGCTTCTCGTCGAGTTCGTAATCAACATTAGGATTAGGCTTGGTCGATGTACGGATGCTCTGCAATACCGACTTCCATAGCTCGGCATTACGGTCGTACATGTCGGCATAGACGATGAAGTACGTTTCTTTATCCATGAAGATGACGCGCTTGGAATAGGCGTAGTTGGGCACCTTGGGTTTGCCCTCGATGATGTAAACGCTAGGCCGCAGTTCCCAGTCTTCGCAGTAGGTCATGCCGCCATCACGCTTGCACACCACCGGGGGCAGGTTCTTGCCGTGCAACGACCCCATCATCGGTTTCTCACCAATGAGCTTCCAATCGAACCAGGTAATCTGCCCGGCGTAGCCGCCAAAGCTGTCGAGATCGATGTCCTGGCCGAACAACGCATCACTTCGCTGCGCGCTAGACATACGACGCACGCGACGAATCACCGGAACGTACAGCCAGGTATCGTCTTGGCGGCTGATATCCTTGTAGCGAAAGCTGATGCTGCCGACGCCCTTTAAGTCGAAGGGCTCGATCAACGGGTAGAATCCCTGCTTCCCCAGCACCTCATCTTGGTCGAAGGCAGGGAGGGGTTCGTGACGCAGCCGGCCTTCAAAACGCAGCCGCCTCGACCAGTCGACGATGAAGTGCCGCTGTACGTTGTAGAGTCGCTGGCCGTCGGCATTAACGTAGAAATTGCCGGTATCGGCATCCGGAAGATGGACATTGAGATCGTCGGTGAAGTAGTGGGTACGCTCAAAATTGTACATCAATTTCGCCGCCGCCCTCGGATCATCAGAATCGACCACGGGAAAAGGCCGGCCGGCCACCCAGTTCTTCAGATCGAAGTCCTCGGTTAGTTCTACCTGTGCTGCATACTTCTCGGTGGCTTTGGAATAGATCTCGGGCTCGATAATGCGCTCGTAGGGCACGATCGACATATCCATGCCGTTTTCCACTGCCCACCGCACCCCGGGGGAAACGAAATCCTCCACCGACTCGACGCTCGCGCGCGAAACCGTCTCTCCCGGTTTGGGCTGAGCCTCGGCACTGCTACAGACCAAGCCCAACATGCATCCCAAGAGCACCAATACACGCTGCGGCGTCGCTGCTGTCATTACCGTCCCTCCATCACCGTAGGCCTCAGGGCCTAGAACGTGTTCTATACCCAAGCGCTCTATCCATGTCACGCCCTGCTTGGGGGGCTGCCTGGGCAGCAGATATGGACTGTGCCGTCCATCTTGGGCTTAATAGGCGCCGCCCAATCCATCAGGGTGGTCGCCCCATGCTCGACACGCCACAGGAGAATCCCCAGACATGCTAGGTTTTACCCTTACCCCCGAACAGGAACAGCTGAAAAAAACAGCCCGCGACTTCGCGCGTAACGAGATCATGCCGGCAGCGGCTGGTTACGACGAGGCCGAAAAGTTTCCTCACGAGATCATTGCTAAGGCTTGGGAAGTAGGACTGCTGAATTTCGAGATCCCTGAACAGTTCGGTGGTCTGGGACTCGGCGTGCTCGATACCATCCTTTGCCTCGAAGAAATCAACTACGCCTGCGCCGGCTTCGGTACCATCATCGCCGTCAACGACCTGGCGCTTACACCGCTGCTGCTCGCCGGAAACGACGAGCAGAAAAAAGAGTACTTCGGCCGCTGTGTCAACAACGGCGTTCTCGCGGCTTACGGCTTGACCGAACCCGGGGCGGGTTCCGATGCTGCGGCGCTTTCGACCACCTACACCGCAGACGGTGATCATTGGGTACTCAACGGAACCAAGGTCTTCATAAGCAGCGCGTCGGTCTCCAACTGGATGATCATTTTCGCAACCAAGGACAAGACTCTTGGCCACCGCGGTATCTCGTGTTTCGTAATCGATACCGATACGCCTGGATGTAGCACCGTCAAGATGACCGGCAAGCTTGGCCATCGCGCCTCCGATACCTCAGAGGTAATCCTCGAAGACTGCCGCATTCCCAAGACCGCGTTGGTGGGCAGTGAGGGCGAAGGCTTCAAGATCGCGATGCGCACCTTTGACCGCACGCGGCCCCAGATACTGGCGGTCAGCATTGGTATCACCGCGCGCGCGCTCGATGAGTGTAAAACCTATGCTCTAGAGCGCAAGACGTTCGGCAGACCTATTGCCGATAACCAAGCAATCCAGTTCATGCTCGCCGACATGGCCATCGACCTCGAAGCAATGAAGCTGCTCACCTACAAGTCGGCCTGGGAAATCGACTACGGCGACGGACCTTCGATCGCATCGAGCTATGCCAAGGCCTTTGGTGCTGACCGCGCCATGGTGCATGCCACCAACGCCGTGCAGATCTTCGGTGGCTACGGCTACATGAAGGAGTATGTTGTCGAGAAACTCATGCGCGATGCCAAACTGGTGCAGATATACGAAGGAACATCGCAGATTCAACGCATGAAGATCGCTCGAGACTTACTGCGGACATGAGCAGCGCAACAACCTCGAACGACGAGCTTGCAAGCGTGCTCGCCCAGCTCTCGTACCGGTCGGGGAGCTTCACTCTAGCTTCGGGGGCTCAGAGCGACTTCTACGTCGACGTAAAACAAATGGTTTATACCGCCGCCGGAGCCGCGTTGCTCGGCCGGATCCTGTGTGATCGTCTTCAAGCTCACAGCATCACCTTGGTCGGTGGTATGGCGGTCGGCGCCATACCGCTAGTCGATGCTGCGCTCAACGAAGCCGCCAGGCGCAGCTACGGCTTAGACGGCTTCTTCGTCCGTAAGGCCGTAAAAGGCCACGGCACCTCTGCCAAACTTGACGGCCGCTTTGATGCGTCGGCGCGAATCGCGCTACTCGAAGACGTCGTAACCACTGGTGGATCCACCTTGCAGGCGGTGAGCGCCGTAGAAGAGGCTGGCGGCAAGGTCGCGCTCATCGTTGCTGTCGTCGATCGCCAAGAAAACGATGGCATGGCGGCTCTGGCCGCGCAGGTGCCCGCGAGCGAAGCGCTGGTGAACAAGCAAATGATCGTTGCCGCGGCGCGAGGCTAGACCAAGCGCTGAAGCTCTTCGGCTCGCCTCTTGACGGCAGCACTCATCGCACAAAAACCGGCCTCCAAGCGCCCACCGAGTACCGCCATCACCACCGGCGCGAACCCACCGCTAAGCTTGAACTCGGAGAGGTAGCGGCTACGCAACTGGCCATTGGGCGTTACCAGCTGGCAGCGACGGCTGCTCAGCGCCCACCGACCCCGACCCACCAACCCCCAGGAGATCGTCCGCGGCGGAGTGAACTCGGTTATCGTTTCGGTTTGAGCCTGCGCAAAGCCCCTGAACATATGCACCTTCATCATAATCGGTGCACCAACCTCACAGCTAGAGGACGCCCGAACCACAAACGGATTCCATTCACGGTAGCGATCCAGATCGCTGACCACCTCCCACACGACCGCGGCCGAGGCCTCGATGTTGAGCTCAAATCGAATCTCTCGGTTCACTTTCCCTACACCGAATATCCACAGCCCGGCTCTTAGTTAGGCTGATGCGCCGCCAGTCGCGTAACCCACACCCGGGCGACTTCGATCAAAATAGGCGACGTCATAGTCGCAACGGTTGAACTTACGAATTCTCGCGCGGTACTCACTGGCAAACCCCGGATACAGCGCATGGTTCTTTCCGTCAGCGCCCAGGTACCAACTCTTACAGCCTGATTCCCATACCGTGTATTTCATACGCCGCTGGATCCCTTCGTTGTAGCGCGCTTGCACAGCAGGCTTAACACTCAAGCAACGAATATCTTCCGCGATGAGCATTCTTATTCCCTTAACAATATAGCCGATCTGTGCCTCCGAAAAGATCAGCACCGAGGTATGGCCAGGACCCGTGTTCGGCCCCATGATGACAAACCAGTTAGGAAAACCCGCGACCGACACCCCCTTGTAGGCTTGCGCTCCATCGCGCCACGCCTGTGCCAAGCTCACACCGGCTAATCCTCTGATAGGAATACGCGGCGTCGTGATCGCGACGTCAAAACCAGTCGCGAATATAATCGCGTCCAACTCATGCTCAACACCATCACCAGTCACGATCCCATGGGCACTGATCTCACAGATCGGTTGGGTTATTAGGGCAACGTTGTCGCGTGCAAAACTCGAGAGATACTCATCCGAGATTAGGATGCGCTTGCAGCCAAACTGGAACTTCGGGCGCAGTTTCTCCCGCAGTTCGTGTGAGTGGACGCTTCTCCTCAGATGTTTCTCGCACATAGTCTCTGCAACACGCGAGAGACGCGGCGAATCGAGCATGATCATCGGCCCCATGGCTTCGCTCAAAAGGAACTGCGACCATCGCACCACCCGCATCAACAACGGGTAGCGCTTGAGTCGCGCTTTGGCATCCTCACTGATGAGCTTCTCGCCGCGTGGCATGACCCACGCTGCCGTCCGTTGAAACACCGACAACTTGGCGACCCTCTCAGCAATCGCCGGAACGACCTGCACCGCGCTCGCACCGGTACCGATAACGGCTACGCGCTTGTCGCTAAGATCGTAGTCATGATTCCATCGAGCGGTATGCATTCTCTGCCCTGCAAAGTCCTCGATACCTTTGATGTCTGGGTAGGAAGGATCAACCAGCCCTCCCATGGCTGAGACAACCGCACGCGCAAAGAACTTCTCTCCGCTATCCAGGGTCAAGGTCCAGATGCCGAGCTGCTCGTCGAAGCAAGCGTCGGTGACCATGGTACGCAGACGAAGGTGTTGGCGAAGATTGTACTTGTCGACGCAGTGTAACAGGTAGTCTTGGATTTCAGCCGCGCCGGCGAAGCGGCTCGACCAATCGGCATTTGCCTCGAAAGAAAACGAGTAGACCTGCGATGGGACATCACAAGCCGCGCCCGGATAGGTATTGTCGCGCCAGGTGCCACCGATCTCGGCGGCCCGCTCAAATATCGTGAACGATAGAATGCCGGCTTTCCTAAGCTGGATGGCCGTACCGATGCCGGCGAATCCACAGCCGATAATCGCAATCGGGAATTCCGGCGAAGCCTGCGACGTAGCGCGCGGCGCCCCACCATTTTCAGCTGCGGTCAGCATGCGTTCTCGCTCCACCCCGGCCTTATGCTCTGGTAGCTGCTTATCTGTGACAAGCTTAGCGCGGATTATTCTATTGAACATTCGTCGCGAGAGGCGACGTCATCTCGCCGTCAACGAGCTGACGCCGCACGAAAAACGGGAGGCTGCCTGGTGCAGCCTCCCGTCAACTCGATAGCACCCCCCCGAGCAGGGCTATCGCAATGCGTGCGTAACCTAGATCTTGCCCTGCAAGAAGAAGGCGATTACCAGCGCATAAATCGCCAGTGCTTCAATAAATGCGATACCAATGATCATCGGAGTCTGGATACGGTCGGCCGCATTAGGGTTACGCCCGATCGACTCCATGGCAGCGGCAACCGCCTTGCCCTGGCCAAAAGCAGCACCAAAAGCAGCACCAGCGATGGCAATACCAGCCGCCATTGCAATCATCCCGCTATCGCCGCCACCGGCTTGGGCGCCGCCTTCAGCAAAAGCCAGAGTCGTTCCGCCAAAAGTAGCGATCAGGGCTCCCAAGATGGCGTTGGCAAACAATCTCATACGTTTCATGTCTTCTTTCTCCTTGGTCGGCGCCGCTCGTGATCGTCGCTTCCGCTACGACCTCTCATCCTCTACCACCGCGACGCGGCGCGCGTCTGCTGTGTTCAATTACGTCTGCCCGCCTCAGTGACCCTCCTCGCTGTGGCCAACGGCCAACGAGACATAAATCACTGTGAGCAGTGTGAACACAAAAGCTTGAATCAGGGACACAAAGGCCCCAAGAAAATAAAACATCACCGGAACAATCAGCTTGGTTAAGTCGGTGAAAATCTCTAGCACTAGATGGTCGCCGGTCATGTTGCCAAAAAGTCGCAAGGCGAGTGAAACCGGGCGTACCAAGTTATCAATGAGTTCGAGCGGCACCATCAAGAAAGCCAGCCACCAGATCGGGCCGACAAAATGCTTGAGGTAATTAACCAGACCCTGAGCGTGAATTCCTATGGCGTTGTAAGCAAGAAACGAAGCAACACCAAGACCGAAAGTAATGTTGAAATTGCTGGTCGGCGGCGCGAAGCCGGGTACTAGCCCAAGCAAATTGCCCAGAAGAATGAAGGCGAAGAAGCTGCCGAACAACGCTACGTAACGATGCGCACCGGCACCCAGTACGCCCTCGGCCATCGAAGTAATCCCCCCGACGAGAAGCTCGGCAAGATTACGAATGGTCAGTTTCTCGTCGGGGACGAGCGCCGTCCCCTGGGCCTTGGCAACAGCCAGCTGGCGGTTGGCGAGCCACGCAAAAGCAATGACGATGATCATCACCAAAGTCGCGTGGACGGTGTGGCGCGGAGCAGCGCTCAATCCGGGGATTAGATCGACCCAGAATATCGGGTGGTGTTCCATTGACTCGGTCCTCGCTTACAGGCTCTCAGCACTCCCGCGTGTCGCCGTTCATGTGTCAGTCGGCTCTGATGGCGCAACTTCATCCCCGGTCAACGAAGCTTCGAGCACCGCTGCTACGAGCAACAGCGACGTTCCCAGAGCAAACGACATCGGCTCAACACGGAACTGGTAGAACACCGCCGCGACCAACGTAAGCCCGAGTGCGAACTTCAAGACCAGGAGGAACACAGACAACGCTGGGCTTGCCCCTGGGCCCATTACTCGTGAAACAAGCACACGAATCAAATGAAAATTGATGAGCATAAAAGCTCCGCCGCCGAGGACGCTGGCCGCCTGACCCAGCCCCGTAAGGCCCGAGGCCAGCGCGCAGGCCAGGGTCATAGCCGTGCTCATCCAGGTTAAACGCCCCACGCTGAGGGTTCTCAGCTTCATTTCGTGCCCGGCGGTGGCCGATCCTCGCTGTCATCAGCGTCGCCGACCAGCGCGAGGATCTGCATTACCCCCGATACCATCGCCGCAACCGTCAGTACCAGAGTGAGTATCGGTGCGGTAGAAAACAGATTATCGAGGTAGTAGCCGGCAAACATAGCAACGACAATCCGCCATCCCAGTCCCCAAGCAGCGCCAAGCAGCGCAGAATTACTCGGACCTTGCGATGCCGCCACTGGCTCTCAATCACTCGCAGCGATAGCCCGGGTCGCCGCGTCGACGGTGGCGTCGATATCCTCGTCGCTGTGGACAGTAGAAACGAACCAAGCTTCATACTGCGCCGGCGGCACCCAAATACCCTCATCGACGATCGCTCGGAAGAACCGCGCAAAACGCTCCGTATCGAGTTCCAAGGCCTCATCGTAGTCGCGCACCGCCTGCTTGCCGAAAAACACAGTGAGCATCGAACCCACACGTTGGACACAGCCTGGCCGCCCACCAAGCGCTTTTTCCAGGCCTTCGGCAAGGCGAGCCGCGCGGCGCTCGAGTTCGTCGTAGGGATCATCGCTAGCCAGACGCTTGAGCGTCGCCAGGCCTGCAGCCACCGCCAGGGGGTTACCCGAAAGTGTCCCGGCTTGGTAGACCGGCCCGGCCGGAGCGATCTGCTGCATGAGATCGCTTGCCCCCCCGTAGGCACCCACCGGCAGCCCACCGCCGATGACCTTGCCAAGGCAGGTAAGATCGGGGCACACCCCGCATATGGCCTGGTAGCCGCCCAGGCCGAGGCGAAAACCCGTAATAACTTCGTCAAAGATGAGCAGCGCGCCGCAGCCATCGGCAAGCTCGCGAAGACCTTGCAAGAATCCCGGCGTCGGCGGGACCACACCCATATTGCCCGCTACTGGCTCGACGATGATCGCGGCGATGCTGCTGTCGCAGAGCTGTGCAACCGAAGCAAAATCATTGTAGCGCGCCACCCGCGTTGCCGCGGCAGCTGCTTGGATCACCCCCGGGCTGTCGGGAACCCCAAGCGTGGTCGCGGCCGAGCCGGCTCGGACCAGCAGGCCGTCAACGTGGCCGTGGTAACAGCCGGCAAACTTGATGATGTTGTCGCGGCCGGTCGCGGCCCGTGCCAAGCGCAGCGCGCTCATCGTCGCTTCGGTACCCGAGTTGACCAGGCGCACGCTCTCGATCGAAGGAAACATGCCAACGATACGCTCGGCGAGCTCGACTTCGCCGCTAGTCGGCGCACCAAAACTCGTACCCCTGGCCAGTACCTCGCTTAACGCTGCAACGATCGCCGGGTGGGCGTGGCCGAGAACCAGTGGTCCCCAACTGGCCATGTAGTCGATATAGCTGCGGCCCTCGACATCGCTTATGCGCGAGCCCGAGGCCGAAGCGACAAAACGGGGACTACCGCCCACAGACGACCAGGCGCGTACTGGGGAGTTTACCCCGCCGGGGATAACGCCGAGCGCTCGCTCGAACAAAACATCTGATGATTGCCGTGTCACTCCGTCGCCACTCCCGTGCAAATCCAAGGCTGTCTGTCATGAGCTAAACCAAGGTTTGTTGGGCTTGGCAAATTCGCACAAAAAACGCCCTATTTTCAACGATACGAACCGCTGTCCTTGCAACGTGTAACGTAACGCTCTATTCGGGCGGGGCAGGTGGTGGTAAGCCCCGGCGTGACCCGCTGGCAGCCACAACGAATTTTCACCGAGGGTTATCCACAGCTGTGGATAACCCTGTGAGTAACTTGGGGTGGTGGGGTGCAAAAGGTCTCTAATTCCGATCTTAAAGTTCTTTGGAAACGGACAGTTGAGCCGCTAGAAGCAAGGCTTGGGCGCAACGAGTTCGAAACCTGGATTCAGCCTATGTTGCCGTTGGCGGCTGGCGATAACAGCGTGGAAATCGCGGTGCCAAACCGCATGTTTGCCGCCTGGGTACAGGAGAACTTTCTCGAAGATCTCGCCGCGGCCTGGGTCGCAGCTTCAGGTCGCCCTGCCAGCTTTACCTTTACCTGGGAGAAGCAACCCTCGCAGGGGGAGCTTTTTGGCCATCCCAAGCAAGCCCCAGCGGCTACTAGTGCAACCACATCCACGCCGGAAAACGACATCCGCTCTTCGCGTCGGGGAAAAGCTTCTGGATTAGTCTCGCGCTATGACTTTGGCAGTTTTGTCGTCGGACCCAACAACCAGTTCGCCCGTGCTGCAGCCTACGCCGTTGGCAGCCAGCCCGGAACTCTATACAATCCCTTCTTCGTCTTCGGCGGGGTCGGACTGGGCAAGACCCATCTGGTCAACGCCGTAGGCAATACCATCGTCGAACGCCACCCTAATGCCCGGGTGTTGTTCTTGAGTGCCGACACCTTCACCAATCAACTGATCGACGCCATTGCCCGTAACAAGGCTCCGGAATTCAAGAACCGAATGCGGCGCGTCGATTGTCTGATTCTTGATGATGTTCAGTTCTTGGCCGGCCGTGAGCGTACACAAGAAGAATTCTTCCACATCTTCAACGCGCTCTACGAAAATGGTCGTCAGATCGTCCTGGCTTCGGATAAGTATCCGCATGAAATCCAGGGTGTTGAAGAGCGGCTATGCAACCGTTTCGGCTGGGGCTTGGTCGCTGACATCCAGGTTCCCGATGAGGAAACACGAGTCGCCATACTCGGCCGTAAAGCCCGCGACGAGGGCGTCAATCTGCCGATGAACGTAGCCTCGTTCATCGCCGCACGCTTTGATACCAACATCCGTGATCTTGAAGGCGCGCTCACGCGCTTGAGCGCTTGGGCCTCGCTGAACCGCTGTGAGATTACCATCGAGCTGGCCGAGAAGCTCATCGGTACAACACCCACTGACACCGCGCCACAAGCAACGCTAGAAGCGATTGATGCCCGTATCGTCACCCACTTTGGTCTTAAACCGGGCGCGCTGCAGGAGCGCAAGAGAACACGAAAAGTCGCCGAGGCGAGACAAATCGCGATGTACATCATGCGTCACCACACTGGCGCCTCGTTTCCCGTAATCGGCGCTTATCTAGGCGGACGCGATCACTCCACCGTGGTTCACGGCTGTAACAGCGTAGAACGCCGCTGCAAGAACGAGCAGCGTTTCCGTAACATGATAGACACTCTGGTGCGCATAATCGGCTGTGGATAACTAATGCGGAATTTGTTCTTATCTCGACGGCTACCCGGTGCTAGCCACGACCAACAGCAAGTTGTGCACCAGCAAGCACCAGAAACGCACAGGCGAGCACGCGGGCAAAGCGACACGTTTTCAATGGCTTCATTCAGATATCCACAAGCTTGCGCTTACATACAACAGCAGCAGTTAAATCTAATTCCTTTAGGATAATGATTACACCATGCACGTAACGATTGAACGCGAAACTCTATTGAGAATCCTTTCCCGTACCCAGGGAGTAGTCGACAAACGTCACGCGATGGCGGTTTTGACCAATGCTCTCATCGAAGCCGACGATTCGACCCTTAGCGTCGTTGCTAGTGACCTCGAAGTCAGCTTGAAGCAGTCGTCTCCGGCGACAGTCAAGCAACCCGGGCGCGCCGCTACCTCAGCACGTACCCTCTTCGAGATTGTTAGGGAGTCCACCGATGATAAAATCACACTAAAGACCCTCGATAATCAGTGGCTGGCAGTTGCCTACGGCAAATCCAATTTCAAGCTCATGGGGATCGATCCAGATGAGTATCCAGGAATGCCCGAAGTCAGCAGTAACGGATCAAAAACTACCACTTTCCAACTCGAAGCCGACGATCTTGGTGAAATGATCCGCAAGACTGTCTTTTCTGTTTCCAGCGACGATACTCGTTCAAACCTTGCTGGAGTCTACCTGTGCAGCGGTGACAAGAAGGGCAGCATCCGCATGGTCGCCACCGACGGTCATCGCTTAGCGCTGGTCGAGCGGCCAGTAAGCGGCAAGTTCGGCGATGGTGCCATCCTACCGCGCAAGGGCCTAGCTGAGATCGCCAAGATGTTGCCCGAAGAAAGCGGCAAAGTACGTATCACCTTGTCGAGCAGCGAGGCGATGATTGAAATCGGTGAATCGATCCTGAGCATGCGTTTGGTCGAGGGCAGCTTTCCCGACTATCGCAAGGTCATCCCCGATGAGACGCCGAGGATCGTTGGCCTAAGCCGTGATGAATTCCTTGCGACCCTGCGCCGGATCTCGATTCTGTCGACCGAACGAGCACGTGGAGTGAGATTTGCCTTGAGTAACGGCGCTCTCGAGATCTCTGCCAACAACCCGGACATGGGTGAAGCCAGCGAAGAACTCGCCGTAGAGTATACTGGAGAGCCTCTAGAAATCGGCTTTAATGCTAAGTACCTGCTCGATGTTCTGACCGTACTCCCCGAAGGCTCGAGGGCCGAATTATGTCTTGGCGATGAGCTCAGTCCAGGCGCCGTACGCGGTGATGACAGCGGCTATACCTACGTGGTCATGCCTTTACGTATATGAGTTAGCACAGTTCGGAAAAACCCCTTACAAATCAATAGGTTAGCTATTTCATTCAGTTCTCCGCGCCTTTACTTCACAAGCCATACTTGATAGATTCCGAACGTTTTGGGGATGCTGAGAGCTGACCTAAAACACCGTTCCCCTCAAGGGGTTCGTGATAAGCAGTGGCGGCGGCGTGTGTTTCCTTCGCTCGAGCTTGTACGGCCGTTGGGCCGAGCTACCTGAATGTCAGTAGATACTAGTAACACAGGTGAACTTCTGGTTGGTGATGGTGAGTCTTCGCGCTCGGCCGAAGGCAGCTATTCGGCTGGTGACATCAAGGTCCTTGAAGGGCTCGAGGCGGTGCGTAAACGCCCGGGTATGTATATCGGCGACACCGGTGAGCGCGGGCTTCACCATTTGGTCTTCGAGGTCGTTGATAACTCGATCGATGAAGCCATGGCGGGTTTCTGTAACGAGGTCTACGTAGAGATTCACGTCGACAATAGCATTACCGTAACCGACAATGGCCGCGGCATTCCAGTTGACATGCACCCGAGCGAAAAGATCTCGGCGGCTGAAGTTGTTCTAACCAAACTCCATGCTGGCGGAAAATTCGAGAAGGGATCATATACCGTCTCTGGCGGCCTGCATGGCGTAGGGGTGTCGGTAGTAAACGCATTATCAAGTTTGCTCGAAGTCGAGATTCGAAGAGACGGTAAAGTCTACTCGCAGAAGTATCACCGCGGCGCCCCAGAAAACCCCCTGGAAGAAACCGGGACGACCAACAAGACAGGTACTACTGTCAAGTTTCTTGCCGACAGCCAGATATTCGAGAACGTAGAGTATCGATTCGAGATACTCGCGAGTCGCTTGCGTGAGCTCGCTTTTCTCAACCGTGGTGTGCGCGTTACACTTGAAGATGAGCGTGATGCTGGCAAGCGGCAAGAGTTCTATTACGAGGGTGGGATTGTATCGTTCGTCGAACATCTAAATCGCACCAAGACCAAGGTGAGCACCAACGTCGTCTATCTTGCTGGTAGGAAGAGTAGCGTCGAGATGGAAATCGCGATGCAGTGGAACGACGGTTACGCCGAGAACGTCTACTCGTTCGCGAACAACATCAACACCATCGAAGGTGGAACGCATCTCAGTGGATTCCGCGGTGCTCTGACCAGAACAGTAAACAACTACGCGGCGTCAAACGGGCTGTTCAAGAAGAATGAGACCACGCTTGAAGGCGAAGACGTTCGCGAAGGTTTGGTGGCGGTTATCTCGGTAAAGGTTCCCGAGCCGCAGTTCGAAGGACAAACCAAGACTAAGCTCGGCAACAGCGAGGTTCGGGGTTTGGTTGAGACCCTGATCAACCAGAGCCTCAGCACTTATTTCGAAGAGAATCCGGTAGAAGCTCGACGCATAGTCAACAAGGGCATCGAAGCGGCCCGGGTTCGTCTAGCGGCGCGTAAGGCCAAGGATCTGGCGCGGCGCAAGGGTGCTCTAGACTCGGCTGCGCTTCCGGGCAAGCTCGCGGATTGTCAGGAACGAGACCCGGAGCTCAGTGAGCTCTACTTGGTCGAAGGAGATTCAGCGGGAGGGTCGGCCAAGCAGGGACGAGACCGGAAGAATCAGGCGATTTTGCCCCTGCGCGGAAAGATTCTCAACGTTTGGCGGGCTCGCTTCGACAAGACCATTTCATCTCAAGAGATTCGTCTTCTTATTACCGCTCTAGGTACCGGTATTGGTGAAGACGAGAAGATGATCGAGAAGCTGCGTTATCACACCATCGTCATCATGACAGACGCCGATGTTGATGGTTCTCACATTCGCACCTTGCTGCTGACGTTGTTTTATCGACACTTCCGCGAACTCATCGAGAATGGGCATATCTACATCGCTCAGCCGCCGCTGTTTCGTGTCAAGAAGGGGAAGCGCGAGACCTACCTCAAGGATGAAGCCGCGCTTGAAGATTATCTCATCGATCTTGGCGTCGAAGGGGTCGAAGTATCTTCTACCGGCGGCTCGCACAGTATCTCCGGTGCTCCACTAAAGACCGCGTTGAAGACCCTCGCGAGTGTTGAGCATCTCTTGGTCGTCTTTGAGCGTAAGCGTCGTCACCGTTCGATCGTATCGATCGTGGCTAGCGACACCGTGCTGACCTCGAGTGTACTCGGCGATCCAGATGGTTTACGCGCGGCGATGGCACGCATCGAAGCGCAGGTCACAGAACTCTCCCCCGATTTGATGCCACTGTCGTTCCGGTATGATCACGATAGCGAGCATGGTTGTGAGAGCGTCACGATATCGACCAAGTCCAACGGCTCGACCAGTGATACCTTGATCGATCGTGACTTGTTGGAACTCCCCGAGTTTACCCGCCTGAGGGGCTTGCTTGCCGATGTGTCTAACCTCGGCGATGCACCATTTTTCATTCGTTCTGGCAGCGATGAGGTTTCGGCCTCTACGGTCAGTGAAGTGCACGATCTGATCATGGCCGCGGCGCGCAAGGGGATAGACGTTCAGCGTTATAAAGGCTTAGGCGAGATGAACCCCGAACAGCTTTGGGCGACGACGATGAATCCCGAAACACGTACGCTGCTGCAGGTAAAACTCGAAGACGACGTAGCGGTCGAGACGATATTTTCTACTTTGATGGGCGACGAGGTCGAATCGAGGCGCCGCTTCATCGAAGATAACGCTCTCAACGTCCGCAACCTCGACGTCTAGAGGAAGAGCACGCGTGGATCCATTGGCGCCACAGGGCAAGATTCCAGTAAACATCGAAGACGAGATGCGTACGTCCTACATGGACTACGCGATGAGCGTCATCATCGGGCGCGCGTTGCCAGACGTGCGTGATGGGTTAAAGCCTGTTCACCGCCGCGTTCTTTTCGCTATGCAAGAACTCGGCAATGCGTGGAACCGTGGATACAAGAAATCCGCCCGTGTCGTCGGCGACGTTATCGGCAAGTATCATCCCCACGGCGACTCAGCGGTCTACGATGCACTGGTTCGCTTGGCTCAAGATTTTTCGGTTCGCTACCCCCTAGTTGACGGTCAAGGGAACTTTGGTTCGGTAGACGGCGATCCCGCGGCCGCGATGCGTTACACCGAGGTACGAATGGCGCGCATCACCAGCGAGATGCTCACCGATATCGACAAAGAGACGATCGATTTCATCCCTAACTACGACGATACCACGGTCGAGCCTGCGGTGCTTCCGGCAAAGATTCCCAACCTTCTGGTTAACGGCTCCTCGGGTATTGCCGTGGGAATGGCTACCAACATTCCCCCGCATAACCTCGGAGAAATAGTCGATGCTTTGCTAGCCATGATCGCCGATCCTGACATCGCTCTGGGCGGGTTGATGGAGATAGTTACCGGGCCGGATTTTCCCACCGGCGCGATTATCTACGGGCGCAACGCGATTGTAAGCGCCTATACGACCGGCCGAGGGATTCTTACGGTGCGCGCTTGTGTCGATACCGAGATCAACGAGAAGACCGGTAGAGCGCGACTTATCGTCAATGAAATCCCGTACCAGGTTAACAAAGCACGGATGATCGAGAAGATGGCCGAGCTGGTTAACGACAAACGTATTGAAGGTATTTCGGATATACGCGACGAATCCGATCGCACCGGTATGCGTGTGGTGATCGAGCTACGCAAAGACGCGATTCCCCAGGTAGTTCTCAACCAACTTTATAAGCATACACAGCTACAAGACTCGTTCGGGATCATTCTTCTGGCGCTGGTTGATGGCCGGCCGCGCTTGCTCAACCTCAAGCAGCTTCTCGAATATTTTCTCGAGCATCGCAAGGACATAGTTACTCGCGCGACCGCCTACGATTTGCGCAAGGCCGAAGCCCGCCTCCACATTCTCGAGGGTCTGAAGATCGCTCTTGACAACCTCGATGCGGTGATAGCGCTGATCCGCGCAGCCAAAGATACAGCAACCGCGAAAGCTGAGCTGATGTCGCGCTTCGAGCTTTCAGAGATCCAGTCCCAGGCGATTCTTGACATGCGCTTGCAGCGTCTTACCGGGCTCGAGCGTGACAAGATCGTCAAGGAGCACAAAGAGACTCAAGAGCTTATCGCTCGACTGCGCGAAATCCTCGGCGACATGAACAAGGTCCTCGAGATCATCGCCGGTGAGCTTGGCGAGATTCGTAATACTTATGCGGATGAACGGCGTACCCGTATCACCGAGGCCACCAGCGAGATCAACATCGAGGACATGATCGTCGAGGAAGACATGGTCGTGACCGTGTCCCACGAAGGTTATATCAAGCGTAATCCGATCTCGCTCTACCGCCAGCAGAAACGCGGCGGTCGTGGAAAGCTCGGTGCGGGAACCACCGCCGATGATTTTGTCGCGCATATGTTCGTTGCGTCGACGCATTCATATCTACTGTTCTTTACCACTCGTGGAAGAGTGTATTGGAAAAAAGTTTACGAGTTACCACAAGCGGGTCGCGCGACTCGTGGTAAAGCGATCGTAAATCTGCTGGCGTTGGAACCGGGCGAGGGGCTTTCGGCGTTCTTGCCGGTGCGTGAGTTCATAGAAGATCACTACGTGTTGTTTGCCACCGCCAAGGGGACGGTCAAGAAGACTCCACTGGTCGACTATTCACGGCCACGCTCGGCAGGGATCATCGCGATTAATCTAGATGATGATGATGAATTGATCTCTGTTGGACTGACCGATGGCCAGCAGCAGATAGTTATATCGACGCGTAACGGCATGCTGGTGCGCTTTGACGAATCCGAAGTGCGACCGATGGGGCGCACTGCGGGAGGGGTCAGGGGTGCTTCGCTAGGTGCCGAGGACCGCGTTGTGGGCATGGAGGTGGTCCGGCCGGACGTGTCGCTGTTGACGGTATCTGAATTTGGTTTTGGTAAGCGTTCTGCGACCGATGACTATCGACTCGTACATCGCGGCGCCAAAGGCGTTTACACGATGAAGGTTACAGCAAAAACTGGACGCGTAGTTGGCGTGGTGCAAATCGCCAGTGATGACGACGAGATGATGCTGGTTACCAGCAATGGCAAAATGATCCGGATCTCGGCCAAAGACATGCGCGTCATTGGTCGCAATACCCAGGGCGTACGCCTGGTGCAGCTTTCCGATGAGAATGAGGTGGTAGTGTCGGTAGCACCGATTGCCGAGCAGGAACCGTCAGACATCGACACGGATCAAGTGGGAGTAGACGACGATAGCTCGAGCTCCTAAGCCGGAGGGAACATGGCGACGAGAGTGACAGTGGTTGGAGCGGGAAGCTGGGGAACAGCGCTTGCATCGCTGCTCTCAGCGAACGGGCACCAGGTTACGATCTGGTCGCGTGGCTCGGAAGTCGCCGACCTCATCAACAAGCGTCACGAAAACCGTGTGTACCTCCCCGGCATCAAGCTTCACGATCAGCTTGATGCCACTACCGATCTCGCCCAGGCGCTCACCGATAGCGAGTTCGTTATCATGGTTGTTCCTTCCCATGCTATGCGCGAGACCATGGAAGCAGCGGCGCCGCATCTTGGTGGGACGTCGATCATCGTTTCGGCCAGCAAGGGAATCGAAGATCAGAGCTGCAAGACCATGTTCCACGTCATCGGTGACTTTGCTGATGACCACTCGCGTATCGGTGTCATCTCGGGACCGAGCTTCGCTGCCGAAATGGCCAGTGGCCAGCCGACGGTGGTTGTCGCTGCAGCGCTTGAGCAGCCGGTTGCCGAGCGCATCCAAGCGCTCTTCGCGTCGAACACCTTGCGGGTATACAGCAGCACCGATGTGGTTGGCGTCGAGATCGGTGGCGTGGTCAAGAACGTCATGGCGATTGCTACTGGGGTTTCCGATGGCCTGGGTTTCGGTCACAACGCGCGTGCAGCAACCATTACCCGCGGCCTGGCCGAGATAACCCGCCTGGCCTTGGCGCTTGGTGCCCGGGCGGAAACTCTGGCGGGTTTGTCGGGGGTTGGCGATTTGGTACTAACCTGCACCGGCGATTTGAGCCGCAACCGTCAGCTCGGACTGCGTATTGGCCGCGGCGAGAAGCTAGACGACATTCTCTCGGGAATGCGCATGGTCGCCGAGGGCGTGCGCAACACCAAGGCGGTCAAACAGCTTGGCGATCGCGAAGGCGTAGAACTGCCAATCGTCGAGACCGCCTACAAGGTTCTCCACGAGGGAATGCCGCCCCAAGAGGCGCTCGGCGAGCTCTTTGGCCGCGCGCTAAAACCCGAATTTCACTGATTGTTCCGCCCTGCCCCGCCGCGCGGCCCGGCCAAGTCTCTGAAATGGCGACGAAAATTGACTTAGCGCGAGCGAAGTGCAAGATTTCTGCGCTTGGCACTCGCGTCGTTCACGGCTAGGTAGAGAGCGTGCGAGCGCGTTATAGTGGCGTTAAAGTAGTAGTTAATTCGATATGGATGCGAGCGAAGCGAGGCGGCAGCTACCGTGAAGAGAACCTTTCAGCCAAGTAATGTTAGGCGTCGTAGGCGTCATGGATTCCGTACACGGATGGCCACACCCGGCGGACGGCAGGTTCTCAAGAGTCGCAGGGCGAAGGGGCGTAAACGACTTGCAGTCTCGACCCCGCCCAAGCGAGCGAGACGGTAACTTACGCTAGACGAGCGTCCAGATAGAAGATACCCGCCCTACCGCCGGATTCGCAAGCGTGCGGAGTACCTGCGAATTCAAAGGGGGTATCGCGGAACGAGGAGCCCGCACTTTATTGTGATCCTCGCTCCCGGAGTAGAGCCGGATGTACGGCTCGGGATCACAGCAAGCCGAAGAATCGGCAATGCTGTGCAGCGAAACCGGGTGAAGCGGCGGGTAAGAGAGTTTTTCAGGTTATATAGAAATGAGTTGCAGCCGGCCCATGACCTTTTGATTATTGCGCGGTTGGGTGCGGAAAAGCTGAGCTTCAAGGATGTTGAGTCAGAACTCGCAAAAACCCTGGGATTACGCCGATTCATGTGTAGTGGCGACCGGGCGAACGATCCAACCTGAACGGGTCGAACACGGTGAGCTTGTTCAACCTCGAGCTGTCTGGGCGGGTTTACCCACCCGCGCAGCTGCGTCATCACTAGTATTACTGATCCGTCTGTACCAGTGGTTGCTATCGCCGGTACTCGGACCGACGTGTCGATTCCATCCTACCTGCTCCGCCTATGCCATCGAGGCAATCCGCCTACACGGCCCTGTTTTCGGCTCAGGGCGCGCTATTGCGCGCCTGGCACGCTGCCATCCCTGGTCGGACGGGGGCTATGATCCCGTGCAGTGAGTTAGGAAGTTCATAACCAGGCTGCGGTCGTGGAGGCCGTTGCGTGGAACAGAGAGCACTTCTCGCCTTTGTATTATCGATAGCCATAATGGTTGGCTATCAGACATTTTTCGCCCCGCCGCCACCGGCGCCGGTAGGCGAGCAAGCCCTGCGTCCGGCCGAGGAAGCCACGCCGCCGCCTACGCTGGCGCCGACAGACGGTGGTACAGCTGGGGCTTTAGCAGGCGCAGCGAGCGAAGCTGGCGCGGTTACATCGGTCAGTAGTGCTCCGGCGCTAGAGCGCGGCGAGGAACGCACCGAGTCGATCGAGACGGATCTATACACGGCTGTGTTTAGCTCCCACGGCGGCGGACTGCGCAGCTTTCTACTCAAGAAGTATCGCGACGGTACCGGACCCGACAGTCAACCGCTGGACATGATTGCCTCTGAAGCCGCCCTCCCCCTGGGCGTCTACTGGTCGACCGACGGTGGTAGTTACGCCAACGACAACGACCTTGACTATCAGATCGAAGTGAGCGGTGGTCGTGAGACCAAGGTTACGATGACCGCGAGTGCCGACGATGGTACCCGGGTGCGCAAGGTTGTTAGTGTCCATCCCGATTCATACGTAATGCGTCTAGAGGTCGAGGTCAGTGGTGTCGACAACCCGGCTGTAGGCGTGGCTTGGGTGCGACGAATATCGGATGCCAAGGGCAGCCGTTTCAGCGGCAAGGATGGTCCGGTCGTTTACGTAGACGGAAAGTTGCACGAGGAAGCCAGCGCTACGATGAAAGAAACTCTCGACGTCCACGGACAGGTCGAGTGGGCGGGGTATGCTGACCACTACTTTCTTGCTGCGTACTATCCCGAAGAGCCGACCGAGCTGCGCTTCGTCGGTGCTGCAGCAAATGGGCTGGGCGAAGCCACACTGATTGCCAGCGATGCCCGCGGCCATGTCGCATACAACCTCTTCATAGGTCCCAAGGAGGTTCGCCTGCTAGGGACACTCGGGCATAATCTAGACAAGGCTATCTACCTGGGCTGGTTCGCTTTTGTTGGTGGGCCGCTGCTCCAACTAATGCTCTACCTGACGCTCGTGACCGGCAACTACGGCTGGTCGATCATCCTTCTTACCATAGGCATTCGCGTCGCCTTCTATCCGGTCAACAAACGCCAGGCGCTGGCGATGAAGGGGATGCAACGAATTCAGCCTGAACTCAAGAAGATTCAGGAGAAGTACAAAGACGATCGAGAACAGCTCAACAAAGAGATGATGGAGTTATACCGGCGTCACAAGGTGAACCCCTTGTCTGGCTGTTTACCGATGCTGCTGCAGCTTCCCGTATTTCTCGGACTCTATAACGCCTTGATGCAGTCAATCGAATTACGCCACGCGCCTTTTATCGGGTGGATTACCGACCTCTCACAGCCCGACCGATTGGGATCACTGGCGATACCGATGGTATCACCGCCGGGAATTCCGGTTCTTACGCTTTTTATGGGTGCAAGTATGATCGCACAGCAACGCATGACGCCGGCCACCGGAGATCCTGTGCAGCAACGCATGATGATGTTTCTCCCGGTGGTTTTCACGCTCATGTTCATCAATTTCCCCTCGGGTCTGGTCCTCTACTGGTTCGCCAACAACATCATGTCGATTGGGCAGCAGTATATCACCAACCGCTCGAGGGACTAGGAGTACTCGCCGATGCCGACCAGCACAGAAGCACAAGGCCTGACCGTCGATGAGGCTATACAGCACGCGCTCAATAGCCTCGGTGTAGGACGCGATCGCGTTGAAATAACGATTGTTCATCACCCACGCTCAGGGTTTCTGGGTATCGGTGCTCGCCGTGCCAAGGTACGCGCGACTCTACGCGAGCGTGTCATGGAGGACGGAGAAGAGTTCGACATGGCCAGCGGTGAACGCCGTGGTCGTGGCCGTCGACGTAGGCGTGCACCACACCGCCGCGGTGGAGACCGTCAACGCGCTGAAGGTGGTGATGGCGACGACAAACAGCCTCAACGCGAATCGCGGCGCAGTGGCGAAAAACAGCAGTCGCGCGACGAAGGTCGTGGCCGTGGACGTGAGCGCGCTCAGCGCGGCCAAGACAGCGGCGGTCAGCAGTCCTCGCGCGGACGTGAGCGCGCTCAGCGCGGCCAAGACAGCGGCGGTCAGCAGTCCTCGCGCGGACGTGAGCGCGCTCAGCGCGGCCAAGACAGCGGCGGTCAGCAGTCCTCGCGCG
>CAZPPZ010000027.1:0-21598 GCA_964588545.1 uncultured Myxococcales bacterium
TATCGTCATGCCGCCGCCAACTGTACGTCCGATCGCTATTTCGACCATCATGACCTGCTCGGCGACGGCAAGATCCGCCGTAACGGCTTCGAGGTAGGGCGGCTTGAAGTGCCAGAAGGTACCCACGATGGCGTTGAGATAAGGTAGCAGGCCCGTACCCGACTTATTCCCGAGCATACTCTCAACCACGGCTGGACCGAAGCCGAACCCCATTGCATTGACGAAGAACTCGTCCATGCAACGGCCTACGTCGAATTGGCGCGCAGCCCCTGAAGCCACCACCTCCATGGCCTTCCCCACATTGTGGTATGGCACGCCGATCGTTCTGGCGTAATCGTTGCCGGTACCGATGGGAATGACGGCAAGGGATGTTGTCGCGCCCTCATGCTCAAGAATTCCGTTGGCCACACCGTGAAGGGTACCATCACCCCCGGCGGCAGCGATGATCGACCAACCCTCACCCACCGCTTCGGCGGCGAGCTGTTTTTCGTGCCCGCGGTGCGCTGTCTCCCGAATTTCGACCCCGAGGCCAAGACGCGCGGCGTGGAGAATTATTTGCCGGCCCTCAACCGCACCTTTGCCACTGCCCGACGCCGGATTCAAAATCACCAGCATTTTGGGGCGTTTGCTAGTCATTTGGCGGGAGCGTGTGGGAGTCGAACCCACCAGAGTCGCCAAGGGCGCCTCCCAACGGTTTTGAAGACCGCGCAAGACACCGGGCACAATCCGCCCCCAGTGCCCCCTCCCACCGCACGACCGAGCTCGAGTACTTCTTGGGCAGCGAGCGAAAGATCCTCGCCGCTCTCACCCAGACTAACTACTACGACTGCCTCGCAAGCCACGTCGATTACCTGCTCCTATAGAACGCCATCTTGGCGAAGCCGCTCGACCAGGCGATCGGCGGTCTCGGCCGCCGACCTAGCCTCTATGAATTCGCACTCGCCACTTACCTCTGGAACAAACTGCCGCGACAGCACCACCCGCGGCGTAAGAGCATCGCCACTCACACCTAGCTCGGCCGGCGAAACCACCGTTGGCGCACGGCGGCGAGCCTTCATCTTCGCCTGCATGGTCGGATAGCGCGGCTCACCAAGCTCGTTGCTTACCGTAGCAATCGCCGGCAGCGCGGCCTCGACGAGTTCGTCTCCGTCGGGCGTAACCCTGGTGACCCGCAGCGTAGCCCCGTCACCGAGCTCGACGCTGCGGGCAATAGTAACCACCGGCATGCCTAGAGCCTCGCCGATAAGAGCGGGGACGACGCCCTGGTCGTCATCGGAGGCCTGGCGTCCGCACAGCACCAAGTCAACTCCGCCGCGGCGGTCAATCCAGGCCGCGAGCAGGGTCGCCACCGCGTGATGGTCGATCGCAGTGCTATCGACATCGATGCGCACGATCTCGTCGGCTCCGAGCGCTGCCGCGTGCTTGAGGATATCGTCGACATCGCGGCCCAGAGACACGACCGCGAGATTCACTTCGGCACCGCCATCGCGCAAACGCAGAGCAGCTTCGATGGCCTGCTCGTCATAGGCGTTCATCAGGCGTGGAATAGTAGACTGGGTCAGGCTCTTGCCGTCCTCGCCGATGTGCAAGCCGCCGACCAGCGCATAGTTGTTGACTGCGTCGGGATCGAGAACCTGCTTAGCGCAAACGACTATCTTGACCACGATGCCTGCTCGTCGACGAAAAAGATGCTGTTGGCCTCACACCAGACCGAGTCTTGGGCGTAGCTTGGAGGCTTGACAGTAAGCTCGGCCATCAGGTACCAGCGCCACGGTGGGTCGCCGTAGTCGATGTAGTCGCCGCTGAGAGTGCCGGTAAACTCCTCGCGGGTGGCGAAACGCGTCCCCTCCAGCGGCCGGCCACCGTCGCACTCGGCCTGGCGGCCGACGACCTCTTGATCGAAGCCGCGCTTGTTCTTCTTCGCTTGACCAGACACTGCGCTACTCAGGAAACACTCCGGTGAGTTCTTCGAAGGTCGCTAGCGCTTCCTCGACCATGTCATAGATCATCTGCCGAGCCGGTTTCATCGAGGTCACGAAGCCAATACCCTGACCGGCCGCCTCGGTCATGAGGTCGCCGCGGGCGTGATCGTTGGAACCCTGTATATACTCCGAGCTGAGTAGCATCTGATAGGGAGAGTGCAGCGGCCGCGGCGCATCGGGCTTGGCCCATTCCGCCGTCCACGGGCATTTGGTAACTCGCATCGGAAATCCGGAAATGGAACTGGAATAGACAGTGCTATCGGAATCTGCCTCCAGAAGTTTTTCTTTCATCACCATCTGCGTGTCGGACTCGCGTGAACACAGCCACATCGAACCGGTCCATACCCCGGCCGCGCCAAGACAGAGCGCGGCCGCAAGGTGGCGGCCGGTAGTAACACCGCCTGCCGCAATCACCGGTGTATCTCCGGCAATGGCAGCTACCTCAGGTACGATCGAGAAAGTACCGATGGGACCAGTGTGACCAGCAGCGTCGTAGCCCTGGGCGACGATCACGTCGACGCCGGCGGCCAGTTCTTTCTCGGCCTGGCGCTTCTTGCCAATCAGCCCAAAGATCTTCATGCCGCGCTCGTGCGCAGCTTCGACGATGAAGTTGGGCGCGCCCAGGCCCGAACAAAAGACCGGAGCACGCTCGTCAAGGATCACGTCGAGCTGAGCACGGGCTATCTCTTGGTTGAGTCCACCCCACGAGTGAAGATCCTGCGCAGCTTTGGGATCCGGAACGTCGTATTGCTCCTTGATCTTGCGAGCGAAGGCCCAGTAGTCGTCGGGAATTCCCTCGTGCAGTTTATCCACGGTATCTGCTGGCGGCGCTGACGAGGGCAGTACCAGGTCAACACCGAAGGGCTTGTCGCCAACCTTGTCACGGATCCAGTTGATGTCGGCCGAGATTTCCTCGGGCGAGTGCATGGCCTCGCCGAGAACGGCAAAGCCACCGGCGTTGACGACGGCGACAACTACGTCCTTGCAGTGGGTAAACGCGAGAATGGGAAACTCAATGCCCATGAGCTCGCAGAACTTTGTCCTCAGCGGATCTTTGGCCATCTCGACCACTTACCTCCGTGCTGCCCCAGCCGGGCAAATGCTCATTACGGCAGCGCCGCCGGGGCTCTGCAGCCAGCGCGCGCAGCCTAGCTCGGCTTCAATAGTAGAACAAGTTCTACTCCATGACTAGAACACGTTCTAATCCCCTTGCCTGCCCTGTGCAGACGTAATAAGTCTTGCTGCGGCCTCGGCGGGGCCCCGCAATTGGGGTCGAAAGCGACGACAACTGGCATAAGTTTTGCTTCACGCCAAGACCAAGCGAAAGTACCCTGGCGAATATGAGTGGCGCTGCCTTAGAAGGCATCAAGGTTATAGAGCTCGGCCAGATGGTCTCGGCTCCCTACTGTGCTCGGCTATTCGCCGACTACGGAGCCGAGGTCATAAAGATGGAAGCTCCGCAAGGAGACATCTCCCGAAGCTGGGGGCCCTTTCCCAACGACCGCCCTCACCCGGAGCGCAGCGGCACCTTCTTCTTTCTCAATACCAACAAGCTCTCGGTCACGGCTGACGTCGGCACCGAAAAGGGGCGGGAGCTCCTCCTCGGCCTGCTCGCCGGAGCTGACGTGCTCATCGAAAACCATCTGCCGCCGGCAATGGCCGCACTCGGACTCGACTACGCCACACTTGCACAGCTAAACCCCAAGCTGGTGATGATTTCGATCACCCCCTACGGCCAGAACGGCCCCTACAGCGAGTGGCGGGGCTACGATCTAAATGCCTTTCACTTGAGCGCGGCCGGCAGCCGCTACTGTGGGCTACCAGACCAGGCGCCGCTCGAGCACGGAACTTTCGCCGCCGACTTCTACGGCGCTGTTACCGCAGCAGCTTGGGGCTTGGCTGCCGTGTACGGCCGCAAGGCACTAGGCCGCGGACAACAGCTAGATGTCTCGAGCGCCGAGGCCATCGCCGCGACCTTCGTCGGCGGACAAAACATTGGTGCTTACGCCCAGGATGGCAGTTTCGGTAAACGCACCGGAGTCGGCATGCCGCTTGGCGCACCAGCAACCATCGTTCCCTGCAAGGACGGGCACGTGTGGATGCTCGCCCTGGAACCGGGTCAGTGGAAGGGCTTGGCCGAGGTAATGGGCAACCCCGAATGGATGCAGGTAGATCTGTTCCAAGACATGTTCTCGCGCGCGCAAAACGCCGACATGATCTATCCGCTGATCGAAGAGTGGACGATGCAGCACGGCAAGTTCGAAATCATGGAGCGCTGCCAAGCCGCGGGCTGCCCGGTAACCGCGGTATTCACCGTTGCCGAGGCCGCCAGCCATCCTCACCTGGTTGAGCGCGGCTACCTAGTCGACATAGACCACCCAGAGCTAGGTCGGGTGCGCACGCTAGGCGCTCCGTTTAAGTTGCCCGAGTGTCCCGGCGGCCCAAGTCGGCCCGCGCCGCTGCTCGGCGAGCATAACCAAGAGATCTATGGTCACGAGCTCGGCCTAAAGCCGCGAGACCTCGAGCGCCTTCGCGAGCAGGGAGTCATCTGAGCGGCAATGGCGGGCAAGCTTCCACTGTCGGGGATTCGCGTGGCCAATTTTGGCTGGGTATGGGCCGGGCCGGTAGCTGGGCAGACCCTCGGCTTCCTCGGTGCCGAAGTCTACAAGATCGAGTCGCGAACGCGCATAGATCTAACTCGTACCCTCCCCCCTTTCGCCGGCGACCAGCCCGGCCCCGACCGCTCGCTGTCCAACCATGCCTGCTGGGCCGGCAATGGCAGCGTCACCCTCAACCTCAAGAAGCCCGAAGCCGTGGAACTGGCTAAACGTTTCATTGCTGAGTGCGACGTCGTCATCGAAAACTTCGGACCCGGTGTCATCGACCGACTCGGCTTGGGTTACACCGAGCTATGCAAGGCCAAGCCGAACATCGTTTTGTTCTCGATGCCGGCTGCCGGTCTTTACGGCCCGCTAAAGGACATACGCACCTATGGACTCAGTCTGACCAGCATCACCGGTCTCGACTCTCTGGTCGGATATAAAGGCGGTCCGCCCATTCCAGTGGAGAACGCCTTCTCGGATCCCTACAACGGCATCATGGGAGCTTTCGCCATAATCGCAGCGCTGGCGTTTCGCGACCGCAGCGGCAAGGGCCAACACATCGACTATTCCCAGGCTGAAGCAGTGATGCAGATGGTCGGGCCTGCCTACATGGACTACGCACTTAACGGCCGCGTTGCCGGGCCACTGGGCAACCGTCACCCTCTAGCTATCGGCTCACCCCACGGGGTGTTTCCCTGTGCCGGCGATGACCGCTGGATCAGCATCGCGGTTCTGACCCAAAGCGAGTGGCAAGCACTGTGCGAGGCCATGGGCGGGCCGCCGTGGAGCGCGGCCGCGCAGTTCTCCGATGCCGATGCGCGACGCGCCAACATCAACGAGCTGCACCAACGGCTGGCCGAGTGGACCAAGGACTTCGACGACGCCGAGCTCGCCACCCTATTGCAGCGCCACGGCGTCGCCGCCGCACCGGTACTCGGCGTTGCCGACCTGCTCGAAGATCCACACTACAAAGCGCGGGGGACTTTCATCGAGGTCACCCACCCTCTGGGTTTCGACGAAACTATCTACGGCGGCTACGCCAAACTCAGTGAGACCCCCGCCCACGTCGAGACCGGCCCGGCCATGGGCCGCGACAACGAGCTAGTGTTTAAGAGTATCCTCGGGCTGGCAGAAGACGACTACGATAAGCTAGTAGACGACGAGATCATCTACTAGAGATCCAGGTCTCCGCCGGGGCTACTTGCCGGTGAACTTGGCCGGTCGCTTCTCGGCAAAAGCGCGCGGCCCTTCCTTAGCATCCTCCGAATCTAGAACCCGCTGGCCGAGAGCCTTCTCGAGCACGAACCCAGGCTCGAGATTTTGCGAGCGCACAGCGATCTCCTTGGCGGTACGCACCGCGAGCGGGCCGTTAGCACAAATCGCCTCGGCCCAACGCATCGCCGAGGGCATTAGATCTTCGAAGGCAACGACCTCGTTTACCAAGCCGATGTCATAGGCGCGCTCGGCGCTGATGGGCTTGCCGGTGAGCAGCATCTCCATAGCCACGGCCCAGGGGATCTGCCGTGGCAGGCGAATGTGCGAGCCGCCAGTGGGGATGATGCCCCAACGCACCTCGCCGAGACCAAAGCTGGCGCCCTCGGTGGCGATGCGAATGTCGGTGCCCTGCATAAACTCCATGCCACCAGCAATACAGTATCCGTTGACGGCACAGATGATCGGCTTGAAGACATCGGAAAACGGCCGCTTGGTGTGGTCCTCGTAGCCCATTTCATCGCCGGATTGGAGCAGGGGAATCGCCTCTTTGAGGTCCATCCCCGTGCAAAAGGCTTTGTCTCCATTGGCCCGGAGGATAGCCACCCACAGCTCGGGATCTTGGTTGAAGTCGTCGAAACACGCATCCATAGCGCGCAGCATCTCGGCTGTAAAAGCATTGCGCACCTCAGGACGGTTGATGGTCATGATCGCGATTCGGTCTTTCTTCTCGTAAAGAAATGTCGATGGAAGCTCCACCTTGATACTCCTCGGCCAGCTCTCGCCGGCCCTATACAAGCCTGAACTTGGGCAGGGCGATGCCGGTGGCCACGCTCTCGAAGACTACCTCAAGGTCCTGGCCGATTTCCACCTGCTGAGGACTGCCCTCGCTCATGCCCGCGAGCAGTCGAACTCCTTCTTGCATCTCGGCGACTACGCAAGCGTAGGGAAGATCCCCAACAAACGCGGGGTGCAAAGGACGCTCGACCAGGGTCCAGGTAAACACCACTCCTCGCCTTGAAGATCTCTCCCAGCTCCACTGCCACGCCCCGCACTCGGCGCACAACTCTCGCGGTACGTGGCGCCAAGTCTTACAGGCGCTGCAGCGCTGAAAACGCAGTTCTCCTCGCGCGCACCAATCGTAGAACTGCTTGCTCAGACCACTCATCGTCGGCAACGGTTTGGCGTGGGCAGTGTTATCACTCATCTATGTACCCCCACATGCTCACGCGCCGAGGATAGCAATACTGCCATCACCAAAATCACCCCAGCCGGTTACCACCCCTAACCGGGCACCGGCTACTTGGCGCTCACCGCCGTCGCCGCGCAACTGACGAACGGCCTCTACAACGTGGTTCATGCCCAGAGTGTGGGCCTCCGAGAGCAACCCACCATGGGTATTTACCGGTAACTCACCACCAAGCTCGATACGCCCGTCCTCTACAAACCGCCCGCCCTCACCGCGGCGACAAAACCCCGCTTCTTCGAGCTGTTGTAGCACTTCGAAGGTAAAGCAGTCGTAGATCTCAGCGAAGTCGATATCAGCAGGAGCGACTCCTGCCCGGGCAAACGCCTCGGGAGCCGCGATGCTCAGGCCGGTCGTGAAGATGTCTTTACGATTGGTGATCTCGTCGGCCGGGTAAGGCTGGCCCGACGCCACGGCAACAATCGAAACCGCCCGTCCGCCGAGATCGCGCGCACGCTCACGGCTTGTCACAACCACAGCCGCAGCCCCGTCGGTCTCTAAACAGCAGTCGAAGAGACGATACGGTGAGGTAATCATCGGTGAGGCAAGGTAGTCCTCGATTGTCATGGGGCGGCCGCGCATCACTGCATTGTCGTTTAGTTGAGCGTGTTTGCGCATCGCGACTGCGATCGCACCGAGTTGTTCGCAGGTGGTCCCAAACTCATGCATGTGACGCCGCGCCAGTAGCGAGTACCACTGCGGGGGCGTGGCGAACCCGTGGGGAAGGTAATAGTCGCGGGCGATGCCCCCGCCTGGAATCGACTCCACCTGTTCGGAAATCGTCTGGGCGGCGCGTCGGCCGGAGTATCCGTTCCAGCCTGCGCAGATCAAAACGTAGGTCGCGCTGCCCGCGCTCACCGCCGCGGCGGCGGCGCCTAGGGAGGCTACCGGCGACGCCCCTCCCATATGAACCGTCGCGGCAAATCGTAGGTTCTCGCAGCCCAGATTCGCCGCGAGCTCTTCGGCCGAGCCGATACCGGGGAAGGGGATGATACCGTCGATCTGCTGGTTGGACAGACCGGCATCAGCGATCGCTGCGGTCGCGGCTTGCAGCTGTAGTGCCAGCGGGCTCAGGCCCGAGCCCTCGCCGCGCAGGTAGGGGGTCTCGGCTATACCGACGATGCAGGCTTCTAGCATCAGCCGCCCTGCTTAGACACGCTTGGAAGCGTCTATCTTGGCAAGCCTGGCCAAATTTCGTCCAAGAATCTTCGCCCGGGTCTTCTCCGAGATAGGCTTGTAGCCCCACTTCTGTTGCAGCTCCTCGGGCATCTCCAGATTGCGAATGTAGTCGACAGCCAGGCCCATGTCGTCAAAGGCAAGGTCGAGCCCGAGAACGATCTTGTCATCGCTAACCCACTGCAGCGCCTCACCTATCATGTGGTAGCCACGGTAAGGCGATCGCGCCAGCCAGCCAATTATGCCCGATAGGCTCAGATAGAGATTTTGATGCTTGCCCGCCAACCCCATCAGCTCTTCGTGATGAGGCCAGGCCATGTGATAGGCGATGATTTCGAGATCGGGAAAATCCAGGCAGAGATCGTCGAGCAGCGAGGGATGGGTATACTTGCTCGGCTGCGGACAAACATAGGACATCCCTGTATGTATCGTCAGGGCTATACCAAGTTCGCCGGCTTTCTCGTAAAACGGCCACAAACGCCGGTCGTTTAGCGGACCATCCTCAGGAGCGTAGACCTTGCAGAGCTTGGCGTTTCGCTCCTTAACGAGGAATTCCAGCTCCCAAATGGCATGATCGACACCGCGGCGGAGAATTGGCCCGCAGTTGGCCTCGAGATACATACGCTCGGGATAGGGCTCAATCTCATTGAGTATAAACGCGTTGGTGGACATACAGGTTGCATAGCCACTGACGTCCATCATCGACTCACGCAGACAGAAACACACGTCGACTTCGGCCTGGTCCATGTGCTCGATCAGCGCATGGGCTCGGGGCTCGGGCATGGCCCCGCCGCCACCCAGATCGCGTTCCCCGCCCCAGGCTCGCATAACGCCATCGATGCTCTTCCACCACCGTTCAAAGCCGGGGTAGTAGCTCATCTCCTCCATCGACTCGGGGTTCATGAAGTGGCACTCCGAGAGCGCAACAAAATGCTTAGTAGACACCGGGCCTCCTCCCAGCAGCTGCGGCCAAGACCTCAGCTGCGCCGTCTTATGGATCGACGCATATATGCCAGCACCAGCAAAGTCGACTGAATCGAAACACCTGCTACCCAGCTCCTGCGCAAGGATCTAACACGCTCAGTGCTACAGCGAATCCAACAGCAGCAAAGCTAAGCTGGCCAGCCTCAAGGCTCTGTGTGAATCAGAGTCAGGATAGAACTACCCCTTGACTGGGTGGTCACATATCTACTCCATCAAACACACCCACAAGGGTATTTCTCTCGAGCATCACCAGTTTTCTCGCGCTAGATTTCAGCAAACCCCGCGACCAGGCCTAGCAACATTAGCGACGGCTAAATGCTGAATTCATTCAACTAATCGTCAACGCCGTTGTGTTCTCCATGCTCGCACTATGCGTTTGTCGCCCCGCGTTGCCCAATCATCCGTCCCCAACTGCGCCGTATTGAGTTGACGGCATGTCCCCTTCGATGACACACCCGCATCGTTCTAAATACTTAATTCAGACCGGAGGTGCACCGGGCATGAAAGCCGCTCAACTAGGCCGACTACTGTCGCTTACATCCATTCTCATTTTGACCCTCATGGGGGTAACACCAGCCAACGCTCAATTCCCGTGCACGGATCCGCTGGTAGCCGTGGGGCCGACCAACCCGGTTCACGGCTTCCCCGAGTACTACATCGACTCAAACGGCATCGCGCTGCAGCCCTGCCTGGATGTTCCAGCCTGTATAGCTCCGATCGATCTGCCGTTCCCCACGCAGCCGATCGTATTCCCGACCAACTTCCCGGAGGAGGTTTTCTACCAGCTTGCAATAGGCCTGCTCAACCTTCCGCCTGGCTTTGGCAGTGGCGGCGGTAAGGTAAGAGTTGTCATGGCACTCGAAGGAGCGTTCGCGAACGGGCCAGTAGTGGACGGCGACCAGGTCGTTTTCGGACGGTTGCGCGTCAAGGGAAACAACTTCCCTCCAAATACCGACTTTACCGCTACTCACCCCTACGGCGTCGACGTCGTTACCAGTAGTGCGTTAGGCAATATCGCATTTACTGTTGACATAGGAACCTTCTTTCCCGGCCCAGGTGCCTTCGCGGGAGCATTGACCAGCCGCATTGGGCCCTTTCTTACCGCGGTAAGCCCGGCACCGCTGGCAGGGTTTACCGGTAATCCCTTGATCGACCAGACCGTCACCGGCAGCGTTTGCGGCACCAATTTCTTCAGGATGGAAGGCCCCGGCCTACCGCCTGGCGGGATAGAGACCCCGTTCTTTACCGTCCAAGGCAAGCTCGCCGCGGTCTGTGGAAACGGGATTGTTGACGCGGTGGCGGGAGAGCAGTGCGATGACGGCAACACCCTCGACGGTGACTGTTGCTCATCAACCTGCACCTTCGAAGTCGCCGGGAGTGCGTGCGACGCTGCCAACGTATGTACGACCAACAGCACCTGCGACGGTGCCGGAATCTGCCAGCTCGGCATAGCGAACGTTGGCCTTGCCTGCGACGACGGCAACATCTGCACGACAGCAGACGCCTGCGACATCACCGGCGGCTGCCTTGGTGGTCCTCCTCTGTTCTGTAACGACCTCGATGCCTGCACCGATGACACCTGCGTTGACCCTACCGGTTGTGTTCATACTCCCAACGTCGCGCCCTGCGAGGACGGCAACGCATGTACGATCGGCGACACCTGCGACGGCGCCGGCATGTGTCTTGGCGGCCCCGCTCCAAACTGTGACGATGCAAACGTCTGTACCGACGACTCGTGCAACTCTCTTAGTGGATGCGTCAACGCTCCAAACGCCCTGGCCTGTGACGACCTAAACGCGTGCACCACGGCGGATACTTGTGATGGCACTGGCGTTTGCCTCGGCGGCCTGCCCCCGGACTGCAACGACCTCGACGTGTGCACAGACGATACTTGTGATCCCGCCAGCGGTTGCGTCAATACTCCAAACGCAGCCCCCTGTCAGGACGGCAACGCGTGTACCACCAACGACACCTGCGACGGTGCCGGTACCTGCGTAGGTGGGATACTTCCAAACTGTAACGATGGAAATCCGTGCACCGACGATGTGTGCGACATCGCTCTTGGCTGTCAGCATGTAAACATATCCGCGGTTTGCGATGACGGCGACGCCTGCACGCTCGGTGATGCCTGTAGCGCCGGGACTTGTCTCAGTGGGCTTCCGGCGAACTGCGACGACGGCAACCCCTGTACCGACGATATCTGCGATGCGCTTCTCGGCTGCACCCATGTTCCCAATGTTCTCGGGTGCAACGATGGCGATTCTTGCACGATCAACGACACCTGCGTTGCCGGCGCTTGCACCGGAGGCACCCCAGTAACCTGCGATGACGGCAACGCCTGTACTGACGACGTGTGTAATACCGTCAGCGGATGCGTAAACACCGCCAACACAGCCGCTTGCGACGACGGCAATGCGTGCACCACCAACGATGTATGCAGCGTCGGAGTATGCACAGCAGGCCCAGCCGCGAACTGTGATGACGCCAATACCTGCACAGCTGACTCCTGCAATCCCGCGACTGGCTGTGTTCACACCAACGTAGCGGTCACCTGCGACGACGGTGACGCCTGTACGACTGGCGATATGTGCAGCCTGGGGGCTTGTGTCGGCGGCCTGCCGCCAAACTGCAACGACGGCAACGTGTGCACCGACGACTCGTGCAATCCTGCTACAGGATGTTTCAGCGTGCCTAACACCATCGTTTGCGACGACGGCAACCCGTGCACAACGGCAGACGCCTGCGCCGCTGGACTTTGTGTAGGCGGCGCGCCACCAAACTGTGACGACGGCAACGTTTGTACTACCAACAGCTGCGACCCCTTGATCGGTTGCACCGGTACCGCCAACCTCTCGAGCTGCGGTGACGGCAATGCCTGTACCACCAACGACGTCTGTAGTGGCGGCGTCTGCGTCGGCGGTGCAGCCCCCAACTGTGACGACGGCAACCCGTGCACAACCGATACCTGCGACGCAGCTCTGGGCTGCCTCTCATTGCCCAACATCGTACCTTGCGACGATGGCAATGCTTGCACGACCAACGACACCTGCAGCGGCGGCGTGTGCGTTGGCGGCCCAGCCCCCAACTGTGACGACCTCAATGGCTGCACCGACGACTCCTGCAGCCCCGCAACGGGATGTATCAACCTGGCCAATATCGCGCCCTGTGATGACGGCAACGCTTGTACGACCGGAGATACCTGTGCAGCCGGCAGCTGCGTAGGTGGCATCGCACCGAACTGTGACGACACCAACGTGTGCACCGCGGATTCCTGCGACGTACTGGCTGGCTGCATTCACGCAAACGTGGCCGTGCCCTGCGACGATGGTAACGCCTGTACGACCAGCGATACCTGTAGCCTCGGAGCGTGCGTCGGTGGCCTGCCGCCAAACTGTGACGACGGCAACCTCTGTACCGACGACTCGTGCAATTCGACAACCGGTTGTTTCAGCGTGCCGAACACCGCTCCTTGTGACGACGGCAGTCCTTGTACGACCGCTGATACCTGTGCGGCTGGGGCTTGCGTAGGAGGAGCAGCGCCAAACTGTGACGATGGCAATGTATGCACCACCAACTCCTGCGACCCGCTGATAGGTTGCACCGGCACTGCCAATTTGTCGACCTGCGACGACGGCAATGCTTGCACGACCAACGACGTCTGCAGCGGGGGTGTCTGCATCGGCGGAGCCGCACCCAACTGCGACGATGGCAACCCATGCACCACCGACACCTGCGACTTGGCTCTTGGGTGTGTAGCGTCGCCCAACATCGCCCCTTGCGACGATGGCAATGCCTGCACAACCAACGATACCTGCAGTCTCGGAGCATGCGTCGGTGGGGCCGCGCCTAACTGCGACGATCTAAACGTCTGCACCGACGACAGCTGCAACCCAGCCACAGGGTGCACCACAGCGCCGAACGCTGCGCCATGTGATGATGGCAGCGCTTGCACGACTAATGACACATGCTCCGCCGGAGCCTGCGTTGGCGGAGCAGCACCGAGCTGCGATGACACTAACGTGTGCACCGCGGATTCCTGCGACGTCCTGGCCGGCTGTGTTCACTCCAACATAGCGGTACCATGCGATGATGGTGACGCCTGCACTACGGGCGATACTTGTGCCGGCGGAGCCTGCGTCGGCGGACTGCCGCCCAACTGTGACGACGGCAACATCTGCACCGACGACTCTTGCAACTCACCGAGCGGATGCGTGAGCGTGGCAAACGCCGCGACATGCGACGACAGCAATCCTTGCACCAGCGGCGACACCTGCGCTGCCGGGGCCTGCGTAGGTGGAGCAGCTACGAACTGTGACGACGGTAACGTCTGCACCACCGACAGCTGCGACCCGCTGGTCGGATGTGCCAGCAGTCCCAATTCATCGGCTTGCGACGACGGCAATGCCTGCACAACCAACGACATCTGCGTCGGCGGCGTCTGCGTCGGCGGCGTTGCGCCTAACTGTGACGACGGCGACGTCTGCACCACCGACACCTGCGACCAGGGACTCGGATGCGTAGCAACGCCGAACACAGCCGCCTGTGATGACGGCAACGCCTGCACAACCAACGACACCTGCAGCCTTGGAGCATGCGTCGGCGGAGCCGCGCCTAACTGCGACGATGCCAACGGCTGCACCGACGACAGCTGCAACCCAGCTACGGGCTGCAGCAGCATCCCCAATATCGCGCCGTGCGACGATGGCAGCGCCTGCACAACCAACGACACCTGCACGGCAGGAGCATGCGTTGGCGGTGGAGCGCCTAACTGCGACGACGGCAACGTTTGCACAGCCGACTCCTGCGATGCACTCGGAGGCTGCCTCCACGTCAACATCTCCGTCCCCTGTGACGACGGCGACGCCTGCACCACCGCAGACATGTGTGCCGCGGGTGCATGTGTAGGCGGGCTCCCGCCCAACTGTGACGATGGCAACGTCTGTACCGACGACTCCTGCAGCTCACCGAGCGGATGCGTGAGCGTCGCCAATGTTGCCCCATGCAGCGACGGCAACCCCTGCACCACCGCAGACACCTGTTCTGCCGGGGCCTGCGTAGGTGGAGCAGCACCCAACTGTGACGACGGTAACGTCTGCACCACCGACAGCTGCGACCCGCTGGTCGGATGTGCCAGCAGTCCCAATTCATCGGCTTGCGACGACGGCAATGCCTGCACAACCAACGACATCTGCGTCGGCGGCGTCTGCGTCGGCGGCGTTGCGCCTAACTGTGACGACGGCGACGTCTGCACCACCGACACCTGCGACCAGGGACTCGGATGCGTAGCAACGCCGAACACAGCCGCCTGTGATGACGGCAACGCCTGCACAACCAACGACACCTGCAGCCTTGGAGCATGCGTCGGCGGAGCCGCGCCTAACTGCGACGATGCCAACGGCTGCACCGACGACAGCTGCAACCCAGCTACGGGCTGCAGCAGCATCCCCAATATCGCGCCGTGCGACGATGGCAGCGCCTGCACAACCAACGACACCTGCACGGCAGGAGCATGCGTTGGCGGTGGAGCGCCTAACTGCGACGACGGCAACGTTTGCACAGCCGACTCCTGCGATGCACTCGGAGGCTGCCTCCACGTCAACATCTCCGTCCCCTGTGACGACGGCGACGCCTGCACCACCGCAGACATGTGTGCCGCGGGTGCGTGTGTAGGCGGGCTCCCGCCCAACTGTGACGACAGCAACCCCTGCACCGATGACGCCTGCGACGTGGCGACGGGGTGTTTCAGCACTCCCAACACCATCGCATGTGACGACGGCAATCCTTGCAGTGAAGCCGACACCTGCAGCGCTGGCGTTTGCGTGGGAGGGATTGCCCCCAACTGCGACGACGGCAACCCCTGCACCGACGACTTCTGCGCGGTATTCGCGGGCTGCACCAGCGTGGCCAACACGCTCGGCTGCGATGATGGCAATGCCTGTACCACGGCAGACACCTGCTTCTCTGGTGTGTGTGTCGGAGGACCGCCGCCAAACTGCAACGACGGCAACGTCTGCACCGACGACTCCTGCGCTCCAGCCACGGGCTGCGTCAACGCCAACAACGTCTCGTCCTGCGATGATGGTGACGCCTGCACACAGGCTGACACTTGTGCGGGCGGCGCCTGCGTAGGCGGCCCGGGTCCGGACTGTAATGATGGGAACCTGTGCACTGACGATTCATGCGACGTGACGCTAGGATGCACGAATCTCGCCAACACCATCGTGTGTGATGATGGCAACGCGTGCACAAGCAGTGACACCTGCTCACTTGGAACCTGTGCCGGCACACCGGTGGACTGCAACGATGGCAACGGATGCACGGCCGACTCTTGCGATCCGGCTCTCGGCTGCGCGAACACCAACGTCTCCATACCATGTGACGACGGCGATGCCTGCACCACCGCTGACACCTGTAGCAACGGGGCCTGTGTAGGAGGAGCGCCTCCAAACTGTGATGATGGCAACGTCTGCACCAACGATAGCTGCAATTCCGCTGTCGGTTGCACGACTGCGGTCAATACCTCAGCCTGTGATGACGGCAACGCCTGCACCCAAAATGACATGTGCAGCGCGGGTGTTTGCGTCGGAGGACCGGCTACCAACTGTGACGACGGCAATGTGTGCACCGACGATTCATGCGATGCCGGAGTCGGCTGCCTCAATCTCTCAAACGTCGTGCCCTGCGATGATGCCAACGCGTGCACCACCAACGACACTTGCGCTGGCGGTGCCTGCATAGGCGGCCCCGCACTCGACTGCGACGATGGCAACGTGTGTACCGCCGACACCTGCGACACTCAGCTGGCATGCCAGCACAGCAACGTCGGCCTGCCTTGCGACGACGGCGACGCCTGTACAATCGGCGACACCTGCAGCGCAGGGGCCTGCATAAGCGGCACCACAGCGGTGTGCGACGATGGCAACCCGTGCACCGATGATACCTGTGATGCGGCAGGTGGGTGCATAACCACACCCAACTCGCTGGCCTGCGACGACGGCAACGCCTGCACCTCTGACGACATCTGCGTCGCCGGACAATGCATAAGTGGCCCAGCAGTGGTCTGCGATGACGGCAACGTGTGTACCGACGAGACCTGTAACCCAGCCGTGGGCTGCATCAGTCAGGACAACACCGCTACTTGTAGCGACCAGGATGCCCTTACCCAGGGTGACGTTTGCCTAGCTGGCGCCTGCATTTCCGGTCACCTCGGCTGCCCGCCACAACCGGTAGCCGGTTGCCGTGCTCCCAGCGTAACGGGCAAGTCCCGCTTGGTTCTCAAGAACAGGGCAAAGGACTCCAAGGATCGCGTAGTCTGGAAGTGGAAGCTTGGCTCGCAAACTACCACCGCGGACTACGGTAATCCCACAGACACGGCTACAACCGACTATATGCTCTGTGTGTATGATTCGGTCTCTACATCACCGAATCTGCTGCTCGACGCGGTCGTACAAGGCGGGCTTGGTGGTTGGAGAACCAGCCGTTCCGGCTTCATCTACAGCAACAAGTCGCCTATAGACGGTATCGTAAAGATGAGCCTAGTCGCGGGTGATGACGGCAAAGCCCGAGCGTTGGCCAAGGGCAAGGGTGCGACTCTCGGTGCGCCCAATCTGCCGCTGGCGCTGGACGGCGGCGTGACAGTGCAGCTCCTTAGCGATCAGAGCTGCTGGACGACGTCGTTCACCAACGCCAAGACCAACACCAGCACCTCGTTCAAGGCGTTCAGCTCCAACTGAACGAGGAGAGTGAAAGTGAGCAGTCATGGTGGACATAGAGTAATGCGATCTCCCGCAAACGGGTGTGACCCGCTTGAGTCACATCGTGGGAGATCGCATCGGAAATAGCGCCATGCTCTCTGCTTTGCCCTGACCAACAAACACGCCGCACCCTTCCGGATGCGGCGTGTTTGTTGGTACTTTCCGTCTCGCCACTCGTAAATATCCGAACCACCATACAACAAAATATCGCACCGGCGCATCTATTTGCCAACAGGCCTTGACCTCATAGGGCAACCAGTGCCACACACGGTATTAACATCTTACGTGTTATTTCCTCACCGGGGAGGGTGCAACCCATGGAAGCCATTCATCCGCGTAGACTAGTCCCACTAGTCGCGGCACTATTACTAGCCTTGACCGGGCTTACGCCTGTTTATGCCAACCACCCATGCACAGCGCATCTCACTAGCGTTGGACCGGTAAGCCCAGTACACGGTTTCCCTGAGTACTACGTAGATTCGAACGGACTGGCCCTAGCGCCCTGTCTAGATGTTCCGGCCTGTATAGCCCCGATAGACCTTCCCTTCCCCACACAGCCCATAGTATTCCCGACCAACTTCCCCCAAGAGGTATTCTACCAACTCGCGATTGGCCGAATGAACCTCCCGCCTGGATTCGGCAGCGGCGGCGGTAGGGTGAAAGTCGTGATGGCACTCGAAGGAGCCTTCGCAAACGGACCAGTTGTCGACGGCGACCAGATCGTCTTCGGACGTATACGGGTTAAGGGCAACAAGTTCCCCCCCAATACGGACTTCACCGCCACGCATCCCTACGGAGTAGACGTTGTTACTAGCGATGCGTTGGGGAATATCGCCTTTACCGTAGATACAGGATTCTTCGTCCCCGGCGATCCTGCGGCATTTGCTGGCGCGTTGACCAGCCGAATTGGCCCGTTTCTCACCGCGGTAAACCCAGCGCCAGCTCCCGGTTTCACCGGCAACCCACTGATCGACCAGACCGTCACCGGCAGCATCTGCGGCACCAACGTCTTCCGAATCGAGGGGCCAGGTCTCCCAGCTGGCGGGATCGAAACTCCGTTCTTCACTGTCCAAGGAAAGATCGCACCCGTTTGCGGAAACGGCGTCGTAGATTCGGCCACCGGAGAGCAATGCGACGATGGCAACACGCTAGACGGCGACTGTTGCTCCTCCACCTGCACCTTCGAAATCTTGGGCTCCGGATGTAACGATGGAAACCTGTGCACCGGCCTAGGGTCATGCAACGGATCGGGATCCTGCACAGCCGGTGTGGCGACCGACTGCAATGACGGCGATGTTTGCACGGACGACAGCTGCGACGCCGCAACCGGCGCATGTGTCAACACGGTCAATGGTGCGGCTTGCGATGACGGCAACGCCTGCACCACCAACGACACCTGTGTCCTCGGAGTGTGTACTGGCGGCGCCCCGCCCGACTGCAATGACAACAACCTCTGTACCGATGACAGCTGCACTCCTGCTACAGGCTGCCTTCACAACAACAACGCAGCGCCCTGCGATGATGGCAGTGCCTGTACGACAAACGACAGTTGCAGCCTGGGAAGCTGTGTCGGCGGAGCAGCACCCGACTGTAACGATGGTGACGTTTGCACGGATGACAGCTGCACTCCACTTAGTGGCTGCACGCATAGCAACAATGTGGCCAGCTGTGATGATGGCAACGCCTGCACGACCACAGACACTTGTAACGCAGGACTCTGTGTCGGCGGCCCCGCACCCAACTGCGACGACGGGAACATCTGCACCGACGATAGCTGTAATGCGATAACGGGTTGTGCTCATACCGACAACGCCGCCCCCTGCGAGGACGGCGACTCGTGTACCACCAACGACACCTGCAGTCTCGGTAGCTGTGTCGGCGGCCCCGCCCCCAACCGCGACGACGGGACGACCTGGCCCACCGCTTCCTGTGATCCGGCCTCAGGATGCGCCCACACCGACAACATCGCATCCTGTGATGACGGCAACCCCTGTACCACCACTGACACATGCAACCTAGGAAGCTGCGTAGGCGGCCCCGCCCCCGACTGCAATGATGCCAACCCATGCACCGACGATATCTGCGATGGTGCGACCGGTGCGTGCGTGCACGTTGACAATGTCGCGACCTGTGATGATGGTGATATCTGCACAACCAACGACGTCTGCGCCGCGGGTGCGTGTGTCGGCGGAGCACCCTTCAACTGCGACGATGGGAATGTTTGCACCACCGACACCTGCAATCCGTCTTCGGGGTGCATACATTCAAACAACAATGTCGAATGTGCCGATGGTGACCTCTGCACGATCAGTGACAGCTGCAACGCTGGTGTGTGCGTGGGTGGAGCGCCACCAAACTGCGATGACGGCAACCTGTGCACCGATGACGTGTGCCTATCCGCTTCCGGGTGCAGCCACAGCAACAACACCGTTAGCTGCGATGATGGCGACATCTGCACGACCGTCGACACCTGCAACGCAGGCGCGTGCGCAGGTTCTGTACCGCTGAACTGTTCGGATGGAAACGTATGCACCGACGACAGCTGTGATGCTCTGTCGGGATGCGTACATGCGAACAACATTGCAGCCTGCGACGACGGCAATTCTTGCACCACCAACGATATCTGCGGCGTGGGCTCGTGCATCGGCGGTCCAGCGCCCAACTGCGATGACGGTAACGTCTGCACCACCGACAGCTGCGACATAGTCAGTGGCTGCTCACACGTCGACAACACCGTTCCTTGCGACGATGGCAATTCCTGCACAACCAGCGACACATGCAACCTTGGGGCATGCCTAGGCGGACCTCCGCCGAATTGCGATGATGGCAATGCGTGCACCGATGACACCTGTGACGCGCTCACGGGATCGTGCGCGCACACAGCCAACTCCGCGTCATGCGACGATGGCGATACCTGCACGACCAACGACACCTGCACCGCCGGCGTGTGCATAGGCGGTGCGCCGCTAGACTGCTCTGATGGCGATCCCTGCACCGACGACGCCTGCGACGTGACAGCAGGGTGCATGCACAGCAGCAACACCGCCGCGTGCGATGACGGCAACGCGTGTACCGGCAGCGATACCTGCAACCTCGGAGTATGCGTGGGCGGCCCAGCACCGAGCTGTGATGACGGCAATCTTTGCACAGATGATAGCTGCGATGTCGCATCAGGGTGCGTACATTCGAACAATGCCGTTCCCTGCGACGACGGCGATCTATGCACGACCAACGACACCTGCGCAGCTGGAGCCTGCGCCGCGGGGGCACCACTTAACTGTTCTGATGCCAACCCTTGCACGGACGATACCTGCGACGCGGTACTCGGATGCAGCCACAGCAATAATATTGCTGCATGCGATGACGGGGATGCATGCACAAGCAACGACACCTGCGACCTGGGAGCCTGCGTAGGCGGAGCTGCGCCCGACTGCAATGACGGCAACGTCTGCACTACCGATGCATGCGACTCCATTTTGGGCTGCACGCATGCCGACAACACCCTCCCCTGTGATGATGGGAACATATGTACGCCCAACGATGTGTGCAGCCTCGGGGTGTGTGCAGGTGATCCAGCGCTGAACTGCGATGACGGCAATGCCTGCACTACCGACAGTTGCGACGCGATTACCGGTGCCTGCATCAATACCGCAAACACCCTCGCCTGCGATGACGGGAACATGTGCACCACCGGCGACATGTGTAATGCAGGCGCGTGCGTAGGCGGCCCACCGATCGACTGTAATGATGGCAATCTCTGCACCGACGACAGCTGTGGTGCCGCTACTGGGTGCCTAAACGTGAACAACACTCTCGCCTGCGACGACGGAGACGCGTGCACGAGCGGCGATATGTGCCTTGGAGGCACCTGTAGTGGTGCTCTCATCAACTGCAGCGACGGCAGCACCTGCACCACGGACTCCTGTGTAGCCGGCAGCTGCGTTCACACGCCAACGTGTACGGCTTCGGTATTTCTGAACTTGCCTCTCAACGACCCCGCACCCGGTGACACGATTACTGCAGAGCTAGTCATCGACACTGCGACCGCGCCTCTGGGCTCATACAACCTCTCTCTCGACTGCGACCAAACCCTGGTCGAGATAGTGGGGCCTGTAACAGGTGGAGCAACCACGCAGTTCGCTGGCCCCCCAGCTCAAAACTTACTTGGCCCGTGCAGCATCAACCTCACGGCCTTCAACGCCATCGACCTGAACACGCCGATCAATGCGGTAAGCGTTGCGACAATCCAACTGCACGTTCTCCCCGGAGCGACGGCGGGGCTCAGCAGCGCCCTCAAGTTGACCGTTGGGGCGGTCACCGATACCGCTGGAGCCGCTCTCGCGATTTCCGCTCAGGATGGCTCAGTAACGGTAGCCAGTGTGTGCGGTAATGGCCTAGTTGAAGTGGGTGAGGCCTGCGACGATGCCAACACACTGTCCGGTGACTGTTGTGCCGCCGACTGCTCATTAGAGTCTGGGGTATGCGACGACGGAGATGCCTGTACTACCAACGATAGCTGCAGTCTTGGCGCCTGCGTGGGTGGCGCCGCGCCCAACTGCGACGACGGCAACCTCTGTACTACCGACAGCTGCGACATCACTCTTGGCTGCCTATATACTAACAACAACGATGCCCATCGCA
>CAZPPZ010000028.1:0-3171 GCA_964588545.1 uncultured Myxococcales bacterium
ATGGAGTTCGACCTGGGCTACTTCGACGAGGACGCGGCGAGGGTCGAACCGGCGGCAAACCCATTCTCGCCGAAAATGTTACCGATGTAGTCGGTACAAAACGCCACCTATGTGTCCGGGCAGGACCCCTGAAATTATGGAGCTGACGGGCGGATTTGAACCGCCGACCTGCTGATTACGAATCAGCTGCTCTACCAACTGAGCTACGTCAGCAAAAGATGAGAAAAAGCTTGGTAGCCGAGTTAATGGCGGAAGTCCACCTTGAGCCCGCTACTCCGAGGGCTCGGCGCTGTGGACCTCGAAGCCTTTGAGGCCGCTGCGATCGACGCTCTTGCCGGTTAGCCGGGCGTCAGCGCCGGCGAGCTTTTTCACCGTCTCGAAGGCCTCTTCCTTGCCGTGCTTGGGATACAAGAGATAGACGCTGCCGTCTTCGGCCAACAGCCCGAGCGGCATTCCGTGCTCGGCGCAAGTCTGTGCGCAACGCTTGTGGGCTGGGCCCTTGGCCCCATCAGCCAGGAAACAGGCCATATCAAGGACTTCGCCCTCGAGGGTGTCGGCGGCATCGACGTTGCCGACAAGCCCCCCAAACACCAGGGCAGCAACAAGTAGAACGGTACTCAGTCTAAACATCCTAAACATCGATTTCCTCCCAGACACTAGTCTACTCAGAAGCGCCCGCGACCGAAAGTCGGCGTTTGCGCACGGGACAGAGCCCTTCTAGGTTCTCCACGGCATGTGGCAGAGGCGGTTGGCGGCTAAGGGGCGTGTTTTGTGGGCGGTGCTGAGTCTAGCTCTAGCCGCCGGTTGTGCTGGAGAAGGCCTCGATACCTCGCTCACCACCACCACTATTGGCGGGGCCAGTGGAGCCCTGGTCGATATTCAGCGCGACATTTTCAGTCCAAGCTGCGCGACGCTCGGTTGCCACGACGCACTCTCTCAAGCGGGGTCATTGGTACTCTCGGATGTAACCACCTCTTTTGCCGAGCTAGTGGGCATCAGCTCCCAGTGCGGTACTCGAGTCCGGGTCGTCGCCGGACAGCCACAGACCAGCTATCTGCTCGACAAGCTTGGAGCCGGAGGTTCGGCAGCATGTGGATCACCGATGCCGCTTGGACGGCCGGCGCTCGGCGGCACCGAGATCCAAATGATCAGTGATTGGATCAGCAGCGGCGCCCCTGCGACGGTGTTTGCCTCGGCTACCAGCACGACCATCTCGGTGTCTTCAAGCAGCTCAACCAGTTCAAGCAGCTCGACCTCGACCACCACCCTTAATAATAGCGCTCTTCGGCCGCGTGAATAGGAGTAAACCCATGCGCATGCGATGCCGCCAGCAGCCAAACACCCTCGCCATCACCGCGATGATAGTGTCGTTGTCCACTCTCATGATCGCTTTGTCTTCCGCGGCTCAAGCCGAGCCTTACATGGCACTTCGTGAGGGCTACGCTTGCGGCGACTGTCATACCAACCGTAGCGGCGGCGGCATGCGCAACCTTACCGTGCAGCGTCACGGAGCCGACATCATGCACGTCGCCAACCAAGGCGATGGCGTATTGGGTAAGGTAGACGAACGTTTCTCGCCGCGGATCAGTGATTTTCTCTCGGTGGGTGCCGACTTTCGTGTGGTCGACCGACTGCTGTTTCAAGACAACCCAGACACCGACGGCCGGGTGAAGAACAACACTGCTTTCCGCGACCTCGAGAGCAACGACATCGACGTCGACCAGGCTACGCTGTATGCCGAGTTACGCTTGATCCCCGATCGTCTCTCGTTCTACATCGATGAGCGCGTGGCGCCAGGTGGTGCAGACAACCGCGAGATCTTCGCTCTGGTTGACGGCATGTTACCCTTTGGTGCCTATATCAAGGCGGGGCAGTTCTTTGCGCCTTGGGGACTGAAGATTCAAGACCGTGCAGCCTTCGTCTCTTCTCAATCCGGCCTGAACTTCGACAACAATGTTGCCGGGGTAGAGATAGGACGCAGTGGCGGAGGGCTGAGTTGGTTCGTGTCGGTGAGCGAGAATACCGAAGACAACGACGCCGATCAGCTGCTAACCGCCAGCGCCTCCTATATGTGGACCGATTCCGGCCCCTTCAAAAGCATAATGATCGGTGGGTCCGCCGCCCACGACGCGCCGGGCGACAGCGAGGTTGGTTCCTACACGGCCTTTGGTGGTTTTGCGCTGGGACCGCTGTCGGTACTGGCTCAAGCGGTACTGCTGGATACTGAAGTCGCCTCGGTGAGCAACCAGGCCTGGGCCATCTACGGTGAGGCCAATTGGCTTGTGGCCAACTGGATAAATGCCAAGATCGCCTTCGACTGGTTCGATCCCGATGACGAAGTTTCCGAAGATCACCGTAATCGTGTCAGCATCGGCCTCGAGCCGTTCCTAGATGAGTACTTACAGCTGCGGCTGTTCTACCGCGTGTTCAACGGTCCGGAAAACCAACTCGACAAAAACCGCGACGAGCTTACGCTAGAGGCGCACCTGTTCTTCTAGTTTGCAGCACGCGCCACCTCTGTCTCAACATCACGGCAACGCTAACCTTACGAAAGATTCGTATACTGCGGCGACGCGTAAACGGCGAGTAAGTGTAGCGCGGCTCAGATCACCTTGATTAACTGGATGCTGCTGTAGGCCGGAGATGGTTTACAGGTAGCAAACGCAATCGTAGAAGACTGGCCCGTCGGCGGCCAATCTATGACATTGGTGTAATAGTCCGCACGACCTAGCTTGTTTTGGCAGTATTTTCGTATTATCTTTGCCCCCATGGACAGTGCTCCGGCACAACTTGATCTGCCCGCCCGGCTCCAGGCTCAAACCCGCGGCGATGCCCGGCGGGTGGTCGGTGGCGATGATCGACCCCTTGTTTTGCTCTCTAGAATCCTGTGCCAATCAGCCCCAACCCGCTTTCCGTGCGTGCCCTACGGCCTGTTCGCTCCAAGACGACTACCTCGCTGCACTTCGGTACGCGCGGCCGCAAGCACGCTAGACCCGCGGCAACTACCTCGCTGCACTTCGGTGCGCATGGCCGCAAGAGCGCTAGACCCGCGACAACTATCGCGGCGCACGTCGGTGCGCACGGCCACAAGTACGCTAGACTCGCGGCAACTACCTCGCTGCACTTCGGTGCGCACGGCCACAAGAGCGCTAGACCCGCGACAACTACCTC
>CAZPPZ010000028.1:3271-21234 GCA_964588545.1 uncultured Myxococcales bacterium
ATGGCCGCAAGAGCGCTAGACCCGCGACAACTACCGCGCTGCACTTCGGTGCGCACGGCCGCGATGCCACTACCAGCAGCAATACAGCCGACGCGATTGGCACAGACGATTCAACAGAGCGCGAATGAGGCCTAAGATACGACGTCAAATGGTCTCAACACAGCCGATCTCGGATAGGATGTAGTATTAGGGAGTTAACGATGACGCGATAACATGCTGACAGATAACATGCTGACATAGGAAGAGATGTAGCAATTGCCGGTAGGTAGGCCAGGGCTCTGGCACCACGAGGCATCCTTAGGTGTTCCTATAGCCGCAATTACATGCCCTCCGGGCGCACGCTAGGGAACCTCAGTGTCTCTCCACTGGCCTGTTGCCAGCCACTGCACCAGCGCCACCAAAGAGTCGATCTGTCGGGGCTCGAGAAAACTTCGGTAGGCGGGCATCTTGATGGCTTGGCCGGCGATCACCCCGCGAGCAAGCGCATTCTCGCTCATACGTTTGCTCACGCCGTCGAGAATCCACTGTCTGGCCTCATCGGAAGAGGTAACCAGCTCGGCATAGTCGATGCCGAAAAACCCAGGCACATAACCCTTGAGTGAGGCCGGGTTGGCAACCCCGCCAATCCCCATCTGGCCGTGACAAGAGAAACAGCCGAGTTTGTGAGCAAGCTCGAGCCCCTCAGCCACCTCTTCGTCATCGGGAAACTGCAGTCCAGAGTTGGCCTTCAGATAGGCTATCAGCGCTTCTAGATCATCGTCACTGATGTGCCCAGAAAACGCCGGCATCACCAACCCACGCTCGCTGCCCTGTCCGGCCGCCAAACCAGAACGCTCGAAGTCGGTCTCCTCGCCAATGCGCTGACCATAGAGGACCCACTCGCGCAGCTCCTTTTCGCTATCCGCCCACATCATCATCTCGCCACCAGAGAGCGAGGGCACAACACCGTCATAGCTGCCGGGGTTGGCAATACCGGCGCCACCATCAGGCCCATGGCAGCCAAAACAGCCGAGACGCTGGGCTACGGCGCGGCCTTCAACCGCCAGATCACGCTGCGGCGGAAATGCCCAACGCCGCACAAGCGGTGCGACTAGCCAAGCCTGCTCAGCTGCCAATACGGCCACCACCGCCAGCAGCGCTAGCCGCCGCCAAACCTTCATCGCTTACGCCCCCGTCTTCCCATCTCTAATACAACCACCCAGATAATCGGTGAACGCCCTCACAGGCTATCTCAAGCAGCTCGGCGCCTCACCTGAGGGAGGTACGCTTTTCCCCCTTGTCTAAATGCTTTGCTAAGAGTTACACTGTCGCCCAAGCGTCAGAGTCACTACAGTGGCTCTCGCCTAGCGCCGCGCCGGTATCGCCACAGCCTCAAAGGAGCCGCAAAAGCATTGAAACACCAAACTTCTCCCCTATCACCCCTACACTTAATAGCCGCCGTAGCTGCCATCGCGCTGCTGGCCTCAAGCGCTAATGCCCAGTTCTCGGCCGATGAACGCAAGTGCCGCCAGACCATCGCCAAGAACGGCTCCAAGCTGATAGGGACTCTAGGCAAAACCCTCTCGGGCTGCCACAAGAACCGGCTCAAGGGCAAGGTGCTGCCCACGGTCGACTGCAACAACGTGGCTGCGGCCGATGCCAAAGGAAAGGTAGCCAAGGCCGAAGGAAAATTCCGCGCCGCGGTTGGTGGCGCCAAAGACAAGTGTATTGGTCTTAGCCCCTCACTGCTCAACTACTACCAGTGCCCGGCGCCCTGCGATGTGGCAGTACCTGCGATCACGTCTTTTGCTGACGTTGCTGAATGCGCGATATGTACGGCCGAGAACTCGGTCGCGGCAATGGAAGCTGCGGGCCAGGGTAGCCCCGTGCCCCCCCTGGGCAAGGCCGAAGGCAAGTGCCACGGCACCATCGGCAAAAACCAAACCAAGCATCTTGCAACCATCCTCAAAGAACGCACCAAGTGCCAGGGCGATGCCGAAAAACTTGGTGCTTCCAGCACCAGCTCCTGCTCTGGGCTAGACCCAAAGGGCAAAATCGCGAAGGCTCGGGCCAAGACCGAAGCTGCGATAGCCAAGAGCTGCTCGGCGGCTGATCTAAACGTGGTGTCAAGCTGCTCGGCGCTGGGCACTACCCAGCTGAGTAGCTGCCTGCTCGACGACTCAGATGTTCGTGGTGAAGCACTCTTCCAGTCGCTTTTCGGCTTCGGAACGCCTACCTGGACGGCCGTCACGGTGCTCTTCGGCAAGCACGGCTGCAACACCTCGCTGTGCCACGGTGTCACGGCAAATTCCGGCGGGCTAACCTCGATCACCGACTTCGACATCGGCTATACCGAGCTAGTCGGTGCGCCCGTGGAATGCTTTGGCAGCGCTTCGACGACTCGTGTGGTACCATTCGATGCAAGTATGAGCTTCTTGATCGCCAAGCTCGAGGGTACACAGGACTGCGGATCCACCATGCCGCTAGGTGGCACGCCTCTTCCGCAGGCCGACATCGACGTTATCACTGCGTGGATCCTCGACGGCGCTCAAAAGAATTAGCCGAGGTCCAACACGCATGAAGACATTGCCGATCGTGGTGGCCGTCGCTCTGGCGGCCACCTTTTCGCTCAACCTACCCGCACAGGCAGCCAACGGAGACTGTGGTCAGCCGATTAGCACAGGTACAAGTTCCACGGCCAGCGACGCGCTTTTCGTGTTGCGCGCGGCCGTGGGCGTGGGCACCTGCGTTCTGGAAGTGTGTGACGTCGACTCTAGCTGCGCGGTCACGGCCAGCGACGCGCTGCGAATTCTGCGCGTAGCGGTGGGCCAATCACTGCCGCTAACCTGTAGCGGTTGTGGCTCTACCACGACAACCTCTTCGACAACTACAACAACGATGTCCGGCACAGCTGCTACCTGGAGTGAGGTGTTCGCTATTTTCCAGACCACCGGCTGCACCAACGCCTTCTGTCACGGAGGCGGCTTCAGCAACGCTCTGCTCGGCAACCTCGACAAGTTTGATGCTGGCTACACGGCTCTCGTGGGAGCGCCGAGCTCACAGAACCCCTCTCTGGAGAGGGTCACGGCCTTTGATCCCGACTCCAGCTACCTGATCAACAAGCTCGCGGGTACCCAGCTGGCCGCAGGCGGTTTCGGTGTCCGCATGCCGAGCGCGCTGCCACCTCTGAGCCCCGAACAGATAGCAACCATCCGTAGTTGGATTGTCGCCGGCGCGCCCAAGAACTGAAAGGCCGAGTATTCGCGAGGCCAGAACGCTAGCCCGGGTTGCTTCGCCCGGGGGGTCAGGCCGCGAAATGGACGCCAATCCGAGTTACTATTCTGCAATGAAATCGATTGCCGACAGCTTGCGCGAAGAAAACGGGCATAGCCTAGCCGGCCTGTCCGCCGGACAAAGGGGAGGAATCGCATTGCGTCTAGGCGATCAGGCGGTGCACCTTCACGCTTCGTACAAAGGAGTAAGCGAACAAGAGGCCCGTCGGCGACTGCGCCGCCAAAACACGCGAGGTCGGCGACGATCCACGGTCGTCGCCGAACTGAATTCGTGAGCCTCCTGGCGGCAGTCGTCACCCTACTCAAGGACGCTGGAATCCCCCACGCGCTGATCGGCGCAACAGCGCTGGCGGACCACAGGACTGCTGGGATATACAACGCCTGCTGGCGGCGCCGGCACAGGAGCAGCTCGCGGCAACTGTCGATAAAAGAATCGCTGCGTTGCCGGCTGAGTGCCGACAGCTTTGGAAGTCGATCCGCGAGGCCGCTGGCTAAGAGCGGCCTCGCGAATAATCGCGGTTATCGTCGCGCTGTTTTAGGGGGCGACGTAGAAGGTCCCAATGGCAATAAACATCTCGTCCATCGTCGTCACACCACCCATCAAGTTGCAGGCATCGCATACCGAGTTGGTGCACTCGAAATCTGCCGTACACAGCTGACCTACGTTAGGCCCGCCCAAACACTTAACATCTGGGTTGCGTGAATCACCGCCCGGCCCGCAAGGACCACCGGGGATTAGGCCACAACCATTTGGTGGACAAGGAGAACCACTCACGGTCTTGACCTCAGCCGGGTCGCTGGCGCCATTGTCAAAGAGCGTACAGAACTTGATGGTCCTATCGGCAACACTACCGGTAAAATGAATCGGCGGGGCAAAATCGGTAACCACCGGATCACTGTAGTCGGTGCTCTCGTAGAAGATATCTGCCGGGTTGCCCAGCGGGCAGCCGGTGGCGCTAGCACAAGGAGTCTGCGGCGCCGAGAAGTAGCGCCAACGCTTGCCGCGGCTATGCATGTGTGAAGAGATTTCGAACAACCTCGTGCCCTCTGCAAAGGTGTGGGTATAACAATACTCGCGGGTCTGGTAAGGAGGCACGTCTTGGACGAAAATTTCGTCGGCGTTGAACAAGCCTTGCGCCAAGAAATTCTGCTGATCCGCAAAGTCGAGATTGAGCCAAGCCTCCATATTCATGTCTTGGCTGGTCAGATTAAAGGCATGCGAGTTCCACACCACAACTCCGCGCAGCGGCAACAACTGATAAACTCCGGCGGGGTAGCTGGTAGCCGAGGTCGGCTCTTGCGCGCCAGAGAACACCGGAGAATTGTTACTCGCAAAGCCGTAGTCAGGAGGCCCATAACCAATACATGCAACGGTGTCGCGTCGGCCACCGCCGCAGCTACCGCCCGGGCAAACTCCCGAGCTAGCCGGGTCGCACGACAAACCATCGTCGCTTCCGCCGTAGCAACTCCAAGGTCCAAAGCCCGGATCGTTATAGTCGAAATCGCCGGTATAAATGTGGATCAGTGAGTGGTGCGATTGCGGATCCTGAGAAAGCGCCTGGCCCTTCCAAGCAAAGCACTCACCCGAGGGATTAGTCCCCGGATAGGCCCCGGGACACGGCACACGAAACTGAGGTGGCACTACTCCCGGAGCACTGAGGTCGTAGAAACTAGCGACGCACAGCTCGGTCTCTGACTGATGGACCAGGGAATACGCGGGCATCACCAACTGCGTACCCGTACCCGCCGCTGGCGGGTCAGGCTGAGGGATCTTGGCCGGCGAGGCACCGGGCAGGCAGGCTCCGAGCAGCGCGGCTGTGCCCTCGATGACGGTGTCTTGCGGTGCTCCGCCGCGAATCCACAAGCGTAGAGCCTCGAGCAGCTCAGGCGTCACGGTAGAAGGATTGGCCGGCATCTGCGTGCCGACGGTTGCAGAACCGAGGGTCTTCGAGGCGATCTTGGTGTAGAGCAGGCTCAAGTCCTGGTCTCCGGGGAAGACCCGCATGATGTTCGAATCGATCTGCGACGCTACGCCCACAATCGATGCGTAGGAAGCGCCGGCGCGAAGATCCAACCCACCCTGCAACGCGGTGCCGTGACACAAATCAGAGCTGCACCCGAAGGTGGGGTTGTCGAAGATCAGCGTCTGGATGCCGTCAAAGGTCGAGGTAAACTGTATGTTCTGCGGCAGGCAGCCCTCGCAGAGGTTATTACAGGTATCTTGGTCGTCTAGATTGCCATCGTCACACTGTTCGCCGAACTCAAGAATATTGTTGCCGCAAACCGCCTCGCATTCGACCGGTGGCGCCGATGCCTTACCCTGAACCCGTCCCGGCTCGTTGCGCGCAAGTTCGGCAGCAGTTGCACCGTACTGGCCGCAATAGACGTCGGTGCCTATGCTCAGCAAAACGTCTACGCTGGTCTGCGCCTGAGCAATATCAAATTCCCAAAAGGACCCTTTGGCCTTTATCTGCAGACTCCCGCCAGCTTTGCCCGACTTGAGTATGATCTTGCTGATGCCACTCGAGGCGACAAACCTGGCATCGTCGCGATACTTCCAGCCCTTGGATCCTATGGGCGACCACTTGGTGGGATCGAGGATGATGACGCCGGTGGAACCGTCACCGGCACCGGCGCCCCGAACCGTCAGCGTCGCTCCGGCTACGGAAGGATCAACCACCAAATTAGCGATCGCCAACTGATGGCGAGTCTTGTACTGAAACTTACGCTTGCTTGGCTTGAATGCCGACCAGCTCATTTTCAAACGATCGCTCGACAGGCGCTTGTGGTCGTCGTCGTGAGCAGCAGCTGGAGTGACCTGCACCACCGGTAGAGCCAGTGCCAATACAAATAGCAGCCTGGCTGCGGCCGGAAGACAGTCGAGTGTTGATCGTTGCATATGTTCTCTACCTCAAGCGAAAAAAAATAAGGCCAGGTTAGGGTAACCCGAAGGCGATAACGCCTCCGGAGTTACTGCCAAACACATCACCATAGGGCACGTACAAGACACCGTTTTCGACGGCGACCCCGCCGGTTACCGTCCCACCAGGAACCGTAAACGTGCGGAGCAAAGTCCCGCTGGCAGCATCATAAGCGTAAAGAGTGGGGCCCGATTGAGTACCAACATAGAGCACTCCGTTTACTACCGTAGAGTCGCCCCAGCTCGCACCGATCTGGTCGGTCCACGCCACCGCACCATCTTGACCGTTAAAGGAATAGAGATGGTCGTTGCTCGAAGGCCAACCGTTGAAAGAAAACAGCGAGGCATAGAAGTTGCCCTGCGAGTAGGCAACCGCTCCATTAAAGAGGCCAAAGGCAGCAAAATCCGGGGGTGTTACCAGCTCGTTTGACCACAGCGCCAAACCGCTGGCTTCATCCACGGCGTAAATCGTGCCGTCCTTGCCACCGGCGGCGGCAACCCGAATGGTACCGCCCAAACCATCGTCGACGTCGGCCAAGATCGGGCCATTCAAGAATCCGTAGTCCTGGTAGGACGGGCCATCGGCAAACTGCTCGGATGTGCGCGTACGGAAAGTCCAAATTATAGCTCCGGTTGCCGCGTCGATCTTGAATATCGAATCCGAGCTACCCACCGAAGGGTAAGACAGGCAACCTACAGCAGCCGCGTAAACACTCTCGCCGCTCTCATCAACCGCGGCTGTAGCGGTAATCCCCCCACCGATCGCAGCCACGCAGGACGGGCAATCGGCGTCAACATTGCAAGCTAGCGAGCGCGCCAATCCACACTCATTGAACACACACTCGCCTGGAGCCAGAAACACCGGCGGGCAGTCGGCGTTGGTGCTACACGAAACCGCAAAATCGCTGTTGCATAGCCCGATCAGACACGGTGATCCGGGCAACGCGCAGTCGGTGTCACTGCTGCAACTAACGCTGGTGTCGTCAAAGCAGACCTGGTCCGGCACCGTCACCTGCCGCCACAGCTCGGCACCGGTGTCGAGATCGAAAGCATATAGGGTACCCTGGGTGCACGGCGCATCGTTGTGCGACGCCCGCCCCAAAAAAACCCGGTTATTGGCCACTGTAGGCGAGGCCCAAACGTGGGCGGCGTCCAAGTCGGTGTCGCCAACCGAGGCGGTCCACAGCAGCCGACCGCGCTTGGCGTCCAAAGCATAGACGGCACCGGTACTGTCGCCTACGATCACACGACCATCAGCGGTAAGCGTCGCTGAGCTTTGTACGCCGAGCTGAAAGCTCGAGCCGGTATTGTACTCCCACTTGCCCTTACCGCTCTTTTTTTGAATGGCGTAAACGAGGCCGTTCCAGGCCGTGGTATAAACGAGTTTGCGTCCAACCGTCGGCGTAGAAGTAACAACCCGGCTGCCAAAACCACTGATCGGGAAATCCCAGCGCTGCACCAAGGAACCGACGTTCGCCGCGCTAATCGCGGTATCGTTATCGGTAGAGCGCCGGTTGGCGGCGTCGTAACCATGACTGGGCCAACGATGCGGCACACAACCCAGCTTGACCTTGTCTTTGTCCTGCCCGCCAGCGGTGCTCGCGATAGTCTTGACGCTGGCCTTAGCAGCCTTGAAGATCCCTTTCGAATTCGGCCCCTTCAGCGGCACGATGATCTGCGCACCGGCAGTACAGACATTGGTGGTAGCCGGCAGCAGAGCATCAACGCCACTCTGCAAGGATGCCAGCCCCGGGTACTTGTTGGTTCCCTTTACCCGGTAAGAGCTCACATCGGCCGGCGTACAGCTCGGCAGGTTGGGATCGAGGTTGCGCAGACACACATCGACATCAAAAACGCAGGCGTTGTTTACCTGGCCATCGAGGTCGCAACCTGGATCGCCGTCAAAACAGCGAACCTCTTTGGCCGGCTTTGGCTTGGCCGGATTAAACGCCGGCGAGTTCAGGCGCATCGCCGTCGAGGCCAGCTCGGAGTGACAATCTTGGGCTTGATCACCGCCGCCAGTTATGGAGCAAGCGGGGGGGCAAGCTGCCAGTGCCGAGCCCAACGGCAGTAACAGCGCCACGGCGACCACTGAAATGGTAGTAGTAAGCTTCGTGTTCATCTCAACCTTCCGTCTTATCCACAAAATGGCGCGAGCATGTGCGGCGACGGATCAAGCACGGCATCACCACAGCACCCAGAATCTGGGTACCACGATAGGAGCTAGAGCGCCGGGCGAACAAATGCCAAAAGTCGGGCGCCCCTACTCCGCTGTCAATCCACTGTGCGAGCGTATCCTAATGTCGACCATTAGGGCAAGGATGTAATTGCAGGGCCGCACCCACCTGGGGCAGCGGCCTTAGAACCTAGGTGCGGCTAATAGTAGTCGCCTTCGAAGCTGGCAGCCTCAGCCTGCTCGGCAAGCCAGGCGGCATACTGTTGGTCGGTATCGACGCTGAAGAAACCCTTCATCCGGTAGTGTCCCAGGCCGCACAGCTGCGCGCAGGCGATCTCGAAGTGCCCGGTGTCGGTCGCTTCAAACCACACAGGAACCGTCATACCAGGGATCGCGTCTTGCTTGATACGCATCACCGGCATCGAAAACGAATGGATCACGTCTTTCGCGGTAAGGTTGACCAAGATCTTCTTGCCCACCGGAAAGTGAAACTGATTAACGGTGGTAATGTCGTCAGCCGCAGCAGGATCATCGCGGTCGAGCCCAAGCGGATTGCTGCTATCGACCTTGGACAAGACCGTGCGTCCAAACTTCTTGTCGGGCCCAGGATAGTGGACGTTCCAGGCGAACTGCTCGGCTACAATTCTCACCACCACGTCGGCCTCATCGGGTGTAGGCGGAATAGCTTTAATGTCGGCCCAGACGGGAATCGACAGAAAGACGAGAAAGGCAATCTCTACTGCAGCGACCGCACCCTCGATATAACTCGACAGATGCGAGCGTACTCCGTGATAGTCCGCTCTGTGTCCAGGACGCGCGCGAAACCTTATCAAGGTGTAGATCATGAAGCCCGTCCAGCCGACGAACAACGCGATCATGAACCACTGCATCCAGATGATGATGCGATCGATCTCCGCACCGTGAGTCGAGATATTCGGAGGCAACAACCATCCGTACTCGTAGACCTTATCCATCTAGCTCGTCACTCCCTGATCGAAGCCTGACCCCGTGACGTTGCGGCTTCGGTAGATCCAATAGACAAACAAGCTGGCGAACCCGAGCAGAACCGTGCCGATACACCCCAGCAGCACGAAGATCCCCGCCTTCATGCCCTGGACCATCGGCGAATTGGGATCGCCATAACAAACCGAGCAGGCCCACGCATCGGCGGAGGCCGCCGACACCGCGGCAAACATCGCCAACGCATACAGCCACTTGGCCCTAGTGCCGACAGCAACAACCCGGCGCCTCATAGGTTGCTCAGCTCCCGGTACTTGATCAGAAAACGCACCCCGTAGACCACCAAACCCACACCCGCCACTACTGCGCCTAACGACTGCGCGAGCGCCGCGCCATCTCCCGGTGGCATCGTCGAGTAGCGCCATGCCCCAACGCCGACACACATCACCGCGCTGATGGCGATGAAGAACGCGTGGAATATCTTGAGAGACATACTTGAGCACTCTCTAGGGGCTAGTGAGCAGCGTGCCCCGCCTCCGGCTGTTCATGCCCGGCCTCGTGCCCGGCAGAAGAGTGTCCGGCCCCATGCAACGCGTTGCCCTCGGTCGGCAACACACTCCACACGGCGTCAACTTTAACTTCGTTGCTGTACCAACCCGAAGGCAGATACAGAATCAATGCGAAGAAGGCACCGGTAAGGCCGAGGAGGCAGTAGATGACCTTCTCTTCCGAGACTAGGTGCATAAAGAACATCGCTACCAGCGAACCCTTTACGATCGCTACCGCCATAGCCAGTGCAATCGCCGCCCCGGTATCGAGGTGCAAATACGAGATGGCGACGGTGATGATAGTCAAAGCCGCCAAGGTGGCAAACACCACCATATACACGCGAACGTGCTTGCGAATTTCGTCTGGCCCGTGACCGCTCATCTCATCTCCTAAAGAAGGTAAAGAACCGGGAACAAGAAGATCCACACCAGATCTACAAAGTGCCAATACAAGCCGGCCGCCTCGATCCGGTTGGTGAACATCTCGGGATCGGTCTTCCAGAGCCGGTTGCCCGGGCCCAGCAAGTAGCCGTTTACAACCATGCCGGCAAGGATGTGGATCCCGTGTAGGCCGGTCAAAGTGAAGTAGATGGCCAGGAACGTACTGGTCGAGGGATACAGCCCATGGTGAAACTTGGTGGTGTATTCAAAGTACTTGATGACTAGGAATACCCCGGCCATCGCGATGGTAAGCCCCATGTAGAGCTTAAACTTTTTGAAGTCGTCGAGCTTGAGCGCCGCCCAGCTCATAACCATGGTTACGCTCGAAGTGATCAGCACCAGGGTATTGACGGTCGCCAGTGGGACGTTGAGAATCTCGCTGCCCCGAGGCCACTCCGCAGCGCCCACGCGCAAAATGATATAGGAAGAAAACAGCGCGCCAAAGAGCATCACTTCGGAGGCGAGGAAGAGCCAAATGCCGAGCTTGCTGTTAACTAGCCCGGTTTCCGGGTGCGGTTTAGTTATGTGCGGAATTTCCATCAACGGCTCGGTCTCCTAAGCGTCCGTTCAGGCCACATTCTGCGGGCTGAAATCACTGTCGGCTCCGGGAACGCTGTACTCATAGGGGCCACGATAAACGCGCGGTGCCTCGAGAAAATTCCCGTGGGGTGGCGGTGTCGGCGCAGCCCACTCCAAGGTGGTGCCCTGCCACGGGTTGTCGTTTTCGACTTTCTTGCCGCTCTTTAGGCTCCAAAAGAAGTTCACCAGGAAGAACAGCTGGGCGATCCCCAGGCCCCAGGCACAAACCGAGGAAAACACCGTCAGACCCTGAACCGCGGCACCGTGAGAGTAAAAGGTCTGGTCGTAGAGACGACGCGATACTCCCGCCAAGCCCTGAAAGAACATCGGCATGAAAACGCCATTGATGAAAACGAAAGAGATCCAGAAATGCAGCTTCCCCAGGGTCTCGTTCAACATCTTCCCAGTGGCCTTGGGAAACCAGTAATAGACCCCGGCGAACAGCGCAAAGATCGTCCCCGGCGCAACCACATAGTGGAAATGGCCGATGACGTAGTAGGTATCGTGGAAGTGAATATCGGGAGAGGCCAAGCCCAGAGGAAGTCCGGTCAGCCCACCTATACCGAACATCGGCAGGAAGGCCAGGGCGAAGAGCATCGGTACGTTAAAGCGAATCGCCCCGCCCCACAGCGACATCACCAGCGCGGTCAGGATTACCACCGAGGGTATCGAGATAATCATCGTCGTCGCTTGGAAGAAGGTACTCATGGCCGTTCCCATACCGGTCATGAACATGTGGTGCGCCCAGACGATAAACGACATGAATCCAAGAAAGACCGTCGAAATCACGATCGAGCGGTAGCCCCACAGCGGCTTGCGCGTGTTGTTGGCAATTATCTCAGCAACCACACCCAGCGCCGGCAGGATCAGGACGTAGACCTCCGGATGCGCAAGGAACCAGAACAAGTGCTGATATAATAGGGGGTTACCACCACCACTCAAGGCTGCCGGCACGCCGCCAACGACCAGGCCGGTGGGCATGAAGAAGCTCGTGCCGAAGACACGATCCATAAACTGCATGGTTGCAGCCCCCTGCAAAGGCGGAAACGCCAGTACCAGCAGGAACGAGGTAACCAACTGGGCCCACACGAAAAACGGCAGGCGCATCAACGACAATCCAGGGGCACGAAGGTGCAAGATGGTGACGATGAAGTTCAAAGAGCCCAGCAGCGAGGAGAAGATCAAGAAGAGCATCCCCAACAGCCAGTAGGTCTGCCCCTGTGAGGCCACGATCGACAGCGGCGGATAAGACGTCCATCCCGACTGCGCAGCCCCGCCGTCGGCGAAGAACGAGCAACACATGATCACCCCGCCGATAAACATCGACCAGTAACTGAACATGTTGAGCTTAGGAAAGGCCATATCTGGCGCACCGATCTGCAGCGGCATGACGTAGTTGCCAAACCCGCCCACGGCGATCGGAACGACACCGAGAAACACCATTATAGTGCCGTGCATGGCGCCGAGCTCGTTGTAGAACTCGGGCAGCATGATGCCACCTGGGGCTCGGGCGTCGCCAAACAGCCCACCGATCAGCGGGATAGGTTCGCCCGGATAGGCGAGCTGCCAACGCATGATCATCATCAGGCAAAAGCCGAACAGCAGGAACGTAAAGCCGCTAAGCCCGTACTGGATACCAATCACCTTGTGATCGGTAGAAAATATGTACTTGCGCCAAAAAGGCAGTTCCTCGTGATGGTTGTCTTCACTCATTATGCGGCCGCCCCCTGGGTAGAGCCGAGGCTTGTTTCGTCTGAAAAATGGGAAAGTGTGGGCCTGGTGTTAAGTAATCTTGGCTATGAAGTCAAGGTTAGCTTGATTGTAGCACCCGTACCTCAGTGGTGAAATCGCCGCGGGCCGAAGGGTCGGCGCAGCCCGCGCTCGGCGGATCTAGCGCTGCCAGCGGCTTTCTCTCCGCTACACAGGCGCAGCGGCTCAGGCGTAGACGAAAGGTCCTTAATCTCAACCATGTCCAGGGTTATCGATCCCCACACGGTCTTGGCCCGAGCCTTTAGTAGGCGGCGCGGCCGGCTCTTTGACACCCACAGCTCGGTTTCACGGTGCTTTTTCTTTTCACCCGGGTCGGTGGTTTCCACCGTGCTGGCGCGCAGGCGAAACGTCGGAACCCGTTGACCACAAACGGTTATTTCTTCGTTGCCTGCGGCGACCACGGTCACCAGATAACGCGATGTTCCAGTCAGGGTATCGGTCTGGTAGCTGCGCCCGATCTCGTAGTCGAGATTGAGAAACAGCCAGGTGGTAGCCAGTACGTCGTAGGTGTTGCTACCGTCGAAGTCGTACTCACTGATTTTTTCGCCCTTGCGGCGAAACATATGTACGTGACGCTGCTCGTCAAAATCGATATGCGTAAGTTTTTCCTTACGCTTCTCTGATTCGTCAATGTGGAAAAAACTCGGGCCGAAGGGTCCAACGTGAAGCTCCCCTTCGGCGTCCAAGCGGTAGCGCCACAGCAGATCGGTAAATGCATTAGTGCTCGCCTTTATCGCTACCCCTTGGCTAACGACTAGGCCGTTAGAGCGGTCCTCGCCGCTTATCGTCGCCCAACCCACGGGAATAGCACCCCAACCGAGCTTGTAGTGCCAACTCTCCTCTACGACTCGAAGCTCGTCGGAAAGCTCATAAACCGGCAGCTCTACACTAACCTCATCAGGGGCAATGGCGGCGAGCGCCTCGCCACCCGGCCCCATCGCCGCGGCCAGCGCCAACGCCAAAATCGAAGTGGTAAGCACTGGCTGACAGCCGCGCCTTGCACTGAAACCCTCTTCAGGCAGAATTTGTTGTGAACCCGGCAACGACATGAAGCAAAAAATCCAGTTGGTCATCATAGCATCGTTGGCTGCAGTTGCGCTTTCGGCAGGCGATGTTGCGGCTCAAGCCAACCACCGCGCCGTGCAACGCTACAATAAGGTCGCTCGCGGCAAGAACGTTGCCGAGTGGCACCGCCGGCTGTTCAGCCCTGATGTAAAGGTCCGCATAGAAGCTGTGGACTCTCTCGGCAAGGACGGCACCGAGGCCAGCGTCAAACCGCTACTCGACGCCACCACCGACAAGGATCCGCGGGTGCGGGCCAAGGCCATATCCTACCTTGGGGTAATCGGCAGCCCCACGGCCACGCCGGTGCTGACCCAGTATCTGTTCCTCAATGATTTCGATCGTGACTCCAAGAAGCACGTTCTGGTGGCCCTCGGACGCATCGGTGATGCCTCGGCCGTGCAGAGACTAGCGGACTTCGCTACCAACAGCGATGATGAAGAGCTGCGCTGCAGTGCGTTGCACGCGCTGGGCGAGTTCACCTCGCCGCGGGCTCTAGAGGCGGTAAAGCCCTACGCCGCTTCGGAAGATCCTCACGAGAGCCGCATCGCCCGCGATGCCATCGCCAAGATTAACGGCCGCCTCGCCGCCCGCTCCAACGCCCAGCCGACCATCATCGAACTCGAGCGGATGCTGGCCCCGCCCCAAAAGGGCAAACGCTGACAGCGAGAATTGACTTTCCTGGTTCACACAACGAATCTCAGATCCTTCGATAAGCCGGAGTGGTGAAATTGGCAGACGCGCCGGACTCAAAATCCGGTGGAGGCAACTCCGTGTCGGTTCGAGTCCGACCTCCGGCACGTAAACCTAACGCAAGGAGACCCGCACATGGCTGATATTGCCGAAATTTCTGACGCTACCTTTCAAGCTGAGGTACTCGACTGCGACCTCCCCGTTCTAGTCGATTTTTGGGCGCCGTGGTGCGGGCCCTGCCGCGCCATCGCACCGGTGCTCGAAGAGCTTGCCGGGGAGTACGACGGACGTGCTAAAATCGTAAAGCTAAACGTCGACGACAACCAGGGAACGGCCGCCTCATACGGAATCCGCAGCATCCCTAACCTGATCGTTTTCAAGCAAGGCGGGGTCGCCCAGCAGATCGTCGGCGCGGTAGCAAAAGCCAAGCTGGTCGACGCCCTCGACGGCGCACTGGCTTAGGAGCGGTAACGAGTGCTCGACTATATTCGCCAACGCACGCGCTCGTGGGCGGTGCGAGTAATTCTTGGATTGATTTCTCTGGCCTTCGTGCTCTTCTTCGGCACCTCGGGTGGCGGCGGCTCCAGGCAGCAGGCTATCGCGGTAGTCGGCGACACTGACATCTCGCTATCCGAGTGGCAGCAGGCCCGACAGCGCAACGAGCAGTACTATCGCCAACAGTATGGCGAGCGGCTGACTCCCGAGCTGCTAAAGGCCCTCGATATCCCCGGGCTCACCCTCAGCCAGCTGGTAGATTCGGCGGTGCTGCATGCAGAAGCGGAACAGATGGGGCTGCGGGTTCCAGATGAAGCGGTACGCCTGGAAATACGCGAGATCGAAGCATTCCGGCCCGAAGGGCAGTTCTCTCCTGCGGCCTACCGACGAGTACTGCAACGCCAAGGTCTGAACCCGGCTTCTTTCGAGCAGTCGCTGCGCGACCAAATGCTAATCGAGCAGCTCGTCGACATCATTCGCCGTGGCGTACACGTAGGCGATGATGAGGCTTTTGAGGCCTACCGTCGCGACAGCGACACCGTAGAACTCTCATATCTAAAGATTGCCAGCTCGGATCTGCAAGACTCGGTAGAGATTGACGAGCAAGGCCTCACCGAGTTTTTTGAGGACAGCAGTGAAGACTACCGTCAAGGTGATACGGTGCGCGTCAAGTACTTGGCCTACACCGCCGACAACTTCGTCGATGCTTCCAAGGTTTCTGATGAAGACATCGAAGAATACTACGAGCTAAACCGCGAGGATGAGTTCACCAACGAAGAAAAGGTTAGCGCTCGCCACATACTCAAGAAGTTCGACAGCAGTGACAATGATTCGAAGAAGGCTGCGCGGATAGCCATCGACGCCGTAGCCGCGCGGCTAAAAGCCGGCGAGGATTTTGCCAAGGTCGCGACCGAGACCTCCGAAGACAGCTCGGCCGCCTCGGGCGGCGACCTCGGTGAGTTCGGGCGGGGACGCATGGTCAAGCCTTTCGAAGAGACGGCCTTCGCGCTGGCTCCCGGCGAGATCAGCGAAGTGGTCGAGTCGCAGTTCGGTTTCCACATCATCCAGGTCTATGCCCGCGCCGAGGCCGGTGAGCGGTCGCTGGCGGACGTGCGTGAAGAGATCATCGACAAACTCGCTCGCGAGAAGGCCACCGACACTGCCTTCGATGCAGCTTCGAACGATGCTCTCGATATCAGCGAAGGGACCTCTCTCGAGATGATAGCCGAAGAGCGAGGGCTAGAGATCAAGCACAGCGGCAGCCTGCAAGACGGCAAGCTGGTCGAAGGAATTGGCCAGGCCCCTAAGTTCATAAAGGCGGCGTTGGCACTGCCCAAGATCGGCGCGACCAGCGACGTGGTTCACGAGGGCGACACCTACTACATTCTCGCGCTCGAAGAACGCACCGACAGTTATATCCCACCGCTCTCTGAAGTACGCGAGAGAGTCGAAAGAGCCTACCGTCGTGAGCGCGCGGCGGAGAAAGCCCGAGAGGAGGCAGCCAGCGTTCTCGAAAACGTCAAGGCTGGTAAGTCGCTTGCCGATCTCGCCTCGGCGCGTGGCGCCACCCTTGAAGATACCCGGCCGTTTACCCGTGGCGGAGCCTTTGTGCCCGGGCTGGGCAACGTCGCCGGACTCAAGGAGGCTAGTTTCCGCGCGTCGGCCGATGGCGAGCTACTGCCGAGAGTGTTCATGCACCGTGGCGACGCCTACGTCTTCGTCCGCAAGGCTCGCACCGAAGCAGATCGAGAGGACTTCGACAAGGCCAAAGAAGAACGCATTGTCGCTCTGCAGCAGCGCGGGGAACAGCAAGCTGTCGATGAGTTCTTGCGCAGCCTCAAGGGTAACGTAGAGATTTCGTACAACCAGAACCTGCTCAAACAGTTTCTGCGCTGAGTTGCTCCCAGGCCTCTTCTACCGATTCGACGCCGCAGGCTTGGGCGTCGCCAGACTGCTCGAGGCTGGCGCGGGGCAGCAGCAAGCGCTTGAATCCCAGACGACGGGCCTCGCGCACTCGCACCCGCGGTTGGCTGATGCGGCGAACCTCACCGGTCAAACCTACTTCTCCTAGCACCACTAGCTCAGGAGACAGTGGGCGCTCGAGATAACTCGAGACCAAGGCGGCAATGATGGCCAGGTCGACCCCCGGATCATCTACACGCACTCCGCCCACGGTATTGACGAAAATGTCGTGACTGACCATCGCCAGGCCCATGCGCTTCTCGATTACCGCCGCCAACATCGTCACGCGGCCATGATCCACCCCCAGCGTCATGCGCCGGGCGCTGCCAGGGTTGCTCGGAGCCACCAGCGCCTGCACCTCGACCAACAGCGGCCGACTCCCCTCCATACACGCCGTTACCACCGAGCCCGGGGCGGGCTTGCGTGCCACCCCGGCGAAAGCCTCAGAAGGATTGTCGACTTCGCGCAGGCCGGACGCGACCATTTCGAAGACACCGATTTCATTGGCCGGTCCAAAGCGGTTTTTTACTGCTCGCAGAATTCTAAAGACGTGATTCTTATCGCCCTCGAAGTACAACACGGTGTCGACCATGTGCTCGAGCACTCGCGGTCCGGCCAACGAACCTTCCTTGGTAACATGGCCAATTAGCAGCAGCGCGACGTCTTGGTCACGCGCGGCCGCAACCAGCTCGGCTGAGGCCTCACGCAGCTGGGCCACCGAGCCGGGCGCTGATTCAACTCGTGGAGTATGTACAGTCTGTACCGAATCGATGACGGCGAGAGCCGGAGCATGCTCTTTGATCGCGGCGACTATGCTCGGAGTATCGGTGGCCGACAGTGCCAGTATTCCCGACCCATCCAGTCCAAGTCGCTTGGCGCGCAGTGCCACCTGGGCCGCCGCCTCTTCGCCGGCCACATAGAGCACGGCTCGGCCACCACCAGCGGCCACACCAGCGGCGGCCTGCAAGGCCAGCGTGGACTTGCCTATACCGGGATCACCGCCGAGCAGCACCGCGCTGCCGGCCACCAGCCCACCGCCAAGCACTCGGTCAAGCTCGCTCGAGGCCGTCGCCATCCGCGCGGCC
>CAZPPZ010000029.1:0-20775 GCA_964588545.1 uncultured Myxococcales bacterium
CATGACCCTGCGTCGCCCCTACAGACACAGAACCCACGATGCCTATACGCCGTGGCGGCGCGTTGACGTTGCGGATCTCCGAGATCTCGGTCCCGTCGATACGAACCGAACCGCTGACCCGGCAGGCGGGGATGGTGTCGGTCATACGATTTAGACAGTTGAGTAGGGTGGTCTTGCCGGCATTGGCCGGACCAATGATGCCGAGGATCTCGTTTTCCCGCACAGAAAAACTTATATCCTCAAGCGCACGGTTGGAGCCGTAGCTCACGTTTAGTGACTCAATGGCAATCTTATCGTGGGGGCTGTTGTTGCTCACAATATTACCACCTCCGCCGTTTCCTGAGGTAGGTGCGGAACACGATGGTCAACAAGTTGAAGCCTACCACTATACCGAGCAGCACCAGTGCTGTTGCGTAGGGTAGGGCCTCGGGAACGTTGGGAACCTGGGTCGAGACGGTAAACAAGTGCATCGACAAGGCCATGCATTGGTCGCGAACCGACTCGGGCAAGTACGGCAGGTAGAAGGCCGCTCCGGTAAACATGATCGGTGCGGTTTCTCCCGCGGCACGGGATACCTGAAGTATAACGCCGGTGAGTATGCCCGAGATCGAGTTGGGCAAAACCACCCGGCGGATCGCCTGCCAGCGCGAGGCCCCGAGAGCCCAACAGGCATGGCGAAAGGCAATCGGGACCGAAGCCAGTGCTTCCTTGGTACTGGCGATGATTACCGGCAGGGTCATCACCGACAGCGTCAGCGACGCTGCTAGGATGTTGGTTCCCAGGCGAAGAAAAAGTACAAACGCACCTACGCCAAACAGCGCATGGACGATACTCGGCACGCCGGCGAGGTTGACGATGGCCAGGTTTATAACTCTGGTCATCCAGTTGTCGGGAGCGTACTCGTTGAGATAGATTCCGGCGAAAATGCCGACCGGCGCTGCAATCGCCAGCGAAACTCCGATGAGCCAAAGTGTGCCGATTATAGCAGGGTAGATTCCGCCGGCGGTCATCCCGGCGGTGGGCGCTTCGACGAGAAATTCCCAACTCAGAGAGGGGGCTCCTTTGACGATGAGCAGTCCGACGATCGATCCCAAGGGCAAGACCAGCAGCACGGTTATGATCGCCAGAACCCAGATCCACAGTCGCTCACTGCGGCGGCTATTGCGCGTGCGTGGGGTGGTCGAGAAGGCCGTGTTCATTTGTTGCGGATCCCGCGCACCAACAGATCGGCGCTGAGATTGACGACAAAGGTGAGCGCAAAGAGCAGTACGCCGATGGCGAACAGGGCCTGGTAGTGGTCGCTTCCCTGGGCGGTCTCGCCGAGTTCGGCGGCAATGGTTGCCGTCAGCGTGCGCACCGAGTCGAGCGGACTGGTGGGGATCCGTACGGCATGCCCCGTGGCCATCAGCACCGCCATGGTTTCACCTATCGCGCGTCCCACTCCAAGCAGAACCGCAGCGAGCAAACCACTACGAGCAGCGGGAAACAGCACCTTGTATACCGTTTGCCAACGCGTCGCTCCCAGTGCCAACGAGGCTTCGCGGAAGGAGTCGGGCACGGCTTTGAGAGCGTCCTCGCCAATCGAGACGATGATCGGCACGCTCATCAGCCCCAGTATGATACCGCCGTTAAGGATGTTGAGGCCGATTGGTGCGTGAAAGACGTCAATTATCAATGGATTGATGATCACCAAGCCAATGAAACCCCAAACCACCGAAGGAATCGCGGCAAGTAGTTCGACGACGATCTTTAACCCTTCTTTGAAGGCGCCGTGGGTGAACTCGGATATGAACACGGCGGTTCCGAGTCCGAACGGCACGGCTATAGCCATCGCGAGCATCGTCACGCTCACTGTGCCGCTCATCAACGCCAGAGTGCCGTAACGTTTGTTGGCTACCGAGGTTGGGTACCACTCGGGGTGGAGAAGGAACTCGCCGAAGTCGAGGCGATGCAGGATGAAGTCGGCGCCCGAGCTGAAGACGAAAAAGAAAATGCCGAAGACCAAGAATATAGCGCTGAATCCGCAGGCGCGAATCAGTACTTCGATAGCGGACTCGGAGAGGGCTGCAATCCGGGCTCGCCCCCCGCGCTCCGCGTCGTCTCGCGCACGCACTGTGTTTCTCAACCTGCGGCCTCGATCTCAGCGGATGGTGGCAAAGCCACTGTCGCGGCGCAGAGCATCGACGGCTTTGGTGTCATTGGTATCGGCGATCATCTATTAGCCATTATCCTGCAGATCTCCAAGTTCAGCACTCGAGATCGTTCCGTGTAGACCGCGGATCAGCGAGGTCGTGCGTTCCACCAGTTCATCGAAGACGGCAGCATACTCGGCTTCGAGGGCGGCATCGTCACCTTGGAGCTGTGAGGGGTCGTGTACATCCCATTCGAGCATTATCGCTCGGTACCCAAGCGGAGGCATCGAGGCTGCAGCGTTGTCTCCGATCGCGACGACGGCCTTGAAAGTGCCGATGTCGTTCATTTCCCTTACCGTTCGAGCCTCGTGTTTAGAGAGGTCAATGCCCTTTTGCCTTAGGAAGGCAAGCACCTTCTCGTCGGGTTCTCCAGCGTCAACCCCAGCCGAGCAGAACTCAAAATGGTCGCCGGCAATCGTCTTGGCAATACCTTCGGCCATGAGGCTGCGGCAAGAATTCGACGAGGAGACGAAGAGCACTTTGAGGTCTTTATGTAGACGGTGCTTGACCATCTCTCCGGTGATTATGAAGGTCACTTCGTCGCAGATGTTCTTGGCCTGATCAGCGACGCGCTCGAAGCGGTTGGCCACTGATAGCATCGAGAACAGTGTTGAGAGATCTTCGGGCGATTGCGGCTTCTCTTTGATGAGGTCGCGAAAGATCTCCTGGTGCAAGGTGTTGGTCCGCGCATCTTTGGTGCGAGTGCGAACGGCCAAAGCCTCATCCTCGTCGAGGAAGGCGCGGATGGCTTGGCGCACCATCTCGATGGCCGCGCCGGCGAGCATGGCGAACTTGTCGAAATCGGGCCGGTGCGGAGCGTCAGAGAGTAGGATGGCCTGGCGGTTGATGCTCTCGCCGTAGTCGCCGATGCGCTCGACTTCGAGGATAATCTTGGCCACCGAGTGGGCAAAGCGCAGATGTTTGGCCACCGGGATGTGGCGCACCATGAACTCGACACACATGTTGTCGACCAGCCTTTCGAGGTCGTCGACGCGCGAGTCGCGCAAAATGGCCTTGTACGCGATTTTCTTGTCGCGGGTGGTTAGCGCCTCGACCGCGTCCTCAAGCCCGCGCAAGGCGAGGTCCGACATCTCGCGTACCTTGTCGCGAATGCGATCTATGTCGCCTTGTAGTTGAAGCTCGAGATGCGAGGACAAACCTAACCTCTATCGCCAGTATCGCCAGTATCGCCGGCTGGTTTAGGGTGCTCCTGGTCTGGTACCGACGCCAGCTGAGGAAAGCAAGCGGCGGCAGCACTACCGCAGGTCGTGCCGGGGTGTGCACTGCCATTGCCCCTCGCCTGGTGCCGGGCTATGAAGCTCCAAGGCGAGGCTAAATGGCCGCGCAGCCGGAGCAATACGCGATCTTCGTGAGTATTGGCGGCGAGTGCCTGGCCTGAGGGGATGTCGATGACGCTGTGGGAGTTTTTGCGACTGGGCTTGGTGGTCAACCTAGTAGTTTGTGCGGTGTTGTGGCTGGTTAGCCTGGTCAAGCGCAATGTTACCGTTATCGACCCGTTCTGGGGCTTGGGCTTTTGCATATTCAGTGCTGCACTTTTCTTGGTAGCGCCGGGTAATCTCGGTCGCGCGGTGCTGGTCTTGGCGATGACCTGGATCTGGGGACTACGCTACGCCTTGCACCTCTACTGGCGGCAGTGGGGGCATAGCGAAGAGACGACCTACTATCCCTACAAGCAGTGGCGTCGTGAGGCGGGGCAAGGCTTTTGGTGGGTTAGCGCTCTTCGCGTCTTCTTTCCCCAAGCTCTGGGCACCTCGCTGGTGGGGCTGCCTATAGTCATCGCGCTGTACCGCCCTGAACCCTCACACCTAACCGTGCTGGACATTGCCGGCGTAGCCGTGTGGTTGGTGGGAGTGGTCACCGAGGGACTGGCCGACTACCAGTTGGCCATTTTCAAACACAACCCGGCCAATCGCGGAAAGCTCCTGAATCAGGGGTTGTGGGCCTACAGCCGACATCCTAACTACTTTGGCGACGCGCTGGTATGGTGGGGACTGTGGCTGGTGTCATTCTCTACACCCGCCAGCCTGGCGGCGATCATCAGCCCGGCGATGATGACCTTTTTGTTGATGCGGGTGTCGGGAGTGACCATGGTCGAGGCGCGCTCGGTCATTGGTAGCAAGCCCGAGTACGCCGAGTACGCGAAGCACACCAGCGCCTTTTTCCCACGACCGCGCCACCGGTCCCAGCCCTAGCAGCCCATTGAATAGCCTCGGAGTTGGCGTTTTTGCGGGCTGCAAGCGCCCTACGTGTTCAGTCGGCTCGGCCGACGTGATAATAGTCGAGGATCAGCGTGGCAATCGAGCAACCTGGGGAGGTTTGTAATGGCTGAGTGCCGAACCGTTCACCGTATCTGTACCTTGTGCGAAGCAACCTGTGGCATCTCGGTCGAGGTCGAAGAAGACCGCATCGTCTCGATCCGGGGCGACGCCGAAGACCCGTTCTCTAAGGGCTACATTTGCCCGAAGGCTCACGCGATGAAGAGCCTGCACGAGGATCCCGACCGTCTTCGCAAGCCGCTGCGCAAGACTCCAGCTGGTGGCTGGGAGGAAATCTCCTGGCAGCAGGCCTATGATTTTACCGCTGAGCGTCTGCTCGCGATACGAGAGGCCAACGGCAACGAATCGATCGCGACTTACCTTGGCAACCCTAGCGCGCATAACCTCCATTCGATGGTCTACGGCCCGGTTTTTCTCCGGGCGCTTGGATCCAAACAGCGCTACAGCGCCAGCACCGTCGACCAGTTTCCCAAAATGGTCAGTGCGGGGTTGATGTTTGGTAGTGGCCTGACCATTCCTGTGCCCGATCTAGACCGCAGCGACTACCTGATGATACTCGGCGGTAACCCGCTGGCGTCCAACGGCAGCCTGATGACCGCTCCCAACATGAAGGGCCGCTTGCGGGCGATCAAAGAGCGCGGCGGAAAGGTGGTTGTCATCGACCCGCGTCGCAGCGAGACCGCCGCGGTCGCCAGCGAGCATCATTTTGTTCGGCCAGGATCCGACGCTTACTTTCTGCTGGCGATCGCCAACGTGCTTGTTAGTGATGGTTTGGTGGAGCTGGGTCGCGCGCAAGGGCTGGTGGACGGTCTGGACGAGGCTGTTGCTGCGGTGCGCGAGTTCAGCCCCGAGGCGGTTACCCAACGCTGTAGCATAGATGCTCAAACCATCCGGCGTCTGGCCCATGAGATGGCGGCTGCACCCAGCGCGGCGTGCTATGGTCGCATTGGTACGACCTGCCAAGAGTTTGGTACTCTGGCCAGCTGGGCGGTGGACCTGGTCAACGTTCTCAGCGGCAACCTCGATCGCGAAGGTGGAGCGATGTTCGCTCGTGCGGCTGCCAATCCTGGGTCTTCGGATGAACCTGGAGGTAAAGGCGTCAGTCTGCAACGCTGGCACAGCCGAGTTCGCGGGCTGCCCGAGGTCTTTGGTGAGCTTCCGGTATCGACCTTCGCAGAGGAGATACTCACCGGTGGCGAGGGGCAGATCCGTGCGTTGGTGACCATCGCCGGCAACCCGGTTCTGTCTACACCGCATGCCGAACGGCTCGACCAAGCACTGGCGTCGCTCGAGTTCATGGTTTCGATTGATTTCTACCTCAACGAGACCACGCGCCACGCTGATATAATTCTGCCGCCCACGGGTGCGCTCGAGCACGACACCTACGATCTTGCCTTGTATCGGATGGCGGTGCGCGACGTTGCCAAGTATTCGACTCCGGTGTTCGACCCTCCCGAAGGGACTCAGCACGACTGGCAGATACTTGCCAACCTCGCTGCGAGGATGATGGGTATGAGCGATATGACCCCGGCTCAAGTCGATGATTTCGTGGTGCAGCAGTCAGTTGCCAAATTGGTTCCCGAAGATGGTAGCCGCTCCAGTGGCAAGTCCAGAGAACAGGTGCTCGCAGAGCTCGGGGACGAACCGGGGCCCCACCGTATGCTCGACTTGTTGCTTCGTCTCGGCCCCTACGGTGATAGTTTCTCGGATGAGGGCGAGGGGATTTCCTTGGCTGCCCTGCGTGAGGCTCCCCACGGTGTAGACCTCGGCGCGCTCAAGCCACAGTTACCCAATGTACTGGAGACCCCCAACGGTCGCGTGCAGTTGGCACCCGCGCTGATTATGGATGATCTTGCGCGCCTGCGCAGCCGACTGGCCGAAGCTGCTCCGCCTATCGTTCTCATTGGTCGGCGTCATCTGCGCTCGAACAACTCTTGGTGTCACAACCTCGAGCCTCTGGTTAAAGGTCGCGAGCGCTGCACGCTGCTGGTCAGCCCTGCCGATGCCGAACGCCTGAGTCTAGCCGACGGCGGCCACGCACGGGTCTCGAGTAGGGTGGGCAGTGTGATTGCACCGGTAGAGATCAGTGATGAAATCATGCCGGGTGTGGTCAGCCTTCCGCATGGTTGGGGACACGATGTCGAAGGTGTGCGTATGGGCATCGCCCGCGACCACCCCGGGGTAAACTCTAACATCCTTGCCGACGATTCGGTCGTCGACGTCCCCAGCGGCAACGCCGTGCTAAACGGCATTATCGTCGAGGTCGAGGCCGCGGGTTAGGCGGCCGGCGCCAGCAACTCCTTTTCTTCGGCCAGCAAGGCGGCAAAGGAGTCGCGCTCTAACATGCGGGCGAGAAAAGCCGTGAGCTGAGGATACTTGGCCGCATCTAGGGTTTCGCCCGCGTGCATGAAGTTGATCAGTGGTGAGGCCACGGCGATGTCGGCTACGCTCAGGCGGTCGCCGACAAAGAACTCACGGTCACCGATTTGTTCCTCGAGCCAGGCCAGCACCGGTGGTAGGACGTTTTCGATCGCATCCTTAATCAGGTCTTGGTCGGTTGGGGCGTTGAGGAAGATCGGGCCGACTATACGTTGGAAGAACACCACGCCGGCGCCGGCAACCAATGCGGTGTCGGCGTACTCTTCGAGAAACAAGGCTCGAGCAAAATCCTCTGGATCGCTGGGGTAGAGCGGAGTCTCGCTGTGGGTTTTTTCCAGGTAAGCGATTATTACGGTGGAATCGGGGATGTTCACCCCGTCTTTCGGAGTATAGCAAGGAATCTTGCCCAGCGGCGAGATCTTCTTGTACTCATCGCTGATCCCGAACGGTACCACAGGGTCTAGCTCGTAGGCTATTCCCTTCTCCATGAGTGCCACCCGAACCTTGCGAACGAACGGTGATAGGCCGGCTCCGTGAAGTATGCTCATTTCGTGTTCTCCTTGTCGTCGCCAATAATGCGAACCGTGCTACGCTTGAGTATAGGATGCCTCGAGTCAAGCGAGTGCCTCTCGGAAGTGTAAACGCGACGCATTAGCTCTGTCGTGAGTTGTACTAGTAGCTTGCCTTTGGCGCGGGTGTTGGCCGATAGTTGAGAGGTATGGCACGAGATGACGATCGAGACGACAGCAGTGGTGCGCTAGAGCTGCCGATCGACGGCGTGCTGGATCTCCACAGCTTTGCGCCGCGTGATGTCGGCAGTGTGGTGGCTGAGTATCTCGATGCTTGTCTCGAGGTCGGTCTAAGCGAGGTCAGAATTATCCACGGCAAAGGTAGCGGCACCCTGCGGCGTACGGTTCACTCGCTGCTTGATCGCAGCGAGTGCGTTGTCAGCTATCGGCTCGCTGGCGATCGCAGTGGCTGGGGGGCGACCCTGGTGGTGCTGCGCAGGCGTCGACGCGACTGATGTATGAGTTGCTCTTGCCGCGCGGCGGGCGTTTCCGCAGCCGGCGGCTAGTGTGATGGTACCGCGATGGAGTGAGGCTGTAGCTCGCCCTCGAGGTGCTCATGGAGGATTCGACGGATCTCGACGATGGCCTCCAGGTGTTGGTGGGCGTCGTGAAAGGCTTTTACAATAAGTTCCGAGTCGGCACCGTCGAGGTGGGCGCTGGAGTAGGGCACGACGCCGTCTGACGGAGTTTCAGAACTGTCGTCGTATACGCCGATGATGGAGTGATAGTGTACTCCTCCTGTGATTGGGTGCTGTGCTAGCGCGCGTATGAACGGTGAGGCTGGCGAGAGTGTATCGACCCCGGTGGGGACGTGTTCGGCAAACTCCCGTCCGGCACTGGTTAGGGCCTCGTCGTTACGTTCGAGGATCTGTTCTGCGAGATTTATTAGGCCCACCGGAAGGCTCACCAGCGCAGAGATCAGTTGGCCGAGCAGCGAGCGAGCCAGCTTGGCGCCTCGATTGGGCGTGGCGATGAGGATGATGCGTTTGATCGCCTCAACGCGTTCGAAGAAGAAGACCCGCCGCAGCAGCACGCGGTCGTCTTCACGCAGATCTAGCACGTCGATCGGCTGTTCGAAAACCTCGTTCCAGATCTCATCGCCGCTGTCGTGGAGCAGCAGACGTCCGAGCAATCCCCCCATACTGTGGCCGACATAGACGATATTGTTGGTCCCGCGGTTGCTTGTGTCGGGGTCTAGATAGGCTAGCAGCTGAGACAGCTGCTCCCTCAGCAGGGCGGCAGAATACGGGGTCGGCAGGCCGCTTGGGTAGACATAGAACCAAAACTGGAAATTGTTGCGAATCTCACGGTCTGCGAGCAGCTGATTGGCGACCTGGCGCCAGGTCATGGGGCTTGAGTAGAGTCCGTGGACAAAGATCACCGGTATCTTGTCGCGACGATAGGGCTCGAGTAGCTGGAAGCCGGCGCGGTACATGTATTCGGCGGGGTTGAGCAGAGCTGGAAGGTCGAGCAACTGCGGCGCGTCACGAGCAAACAGCACTCCGAGTGGGGCGGTGAAATCGCTGTAGAGCGGCACCGTGGCTGTGCCCAGAGTTGTGGTATCGTCGACCATTGGGTCGTAAAACGTCAGTTCTGCTGAACGTGGCGTGGCCTCGCTGTAGTGTTCGTCGGCAAAGCGAATTACCGCTGTCACCGGGTAGATTTTTCCGTGTACGGGGAAGTTGGGATCATCACGCAGCCGCTGTGCGCTGCGCTCGCGGATGCCGACCAGTGCTCCACCTATTCCCCGCGCCACGCTGCGGCCTCGAAGTCCATCGAAGCGAACTTCGTTTGCGGGTAGGAACTTATCAAAATAGCAGGGTCCCCACACCCCCCCGTGTTCACCCTGAGCGGTGGACTCGGGCCCGCCGTCGCTGTGGGCTAAGGTCGCGACGTGCAGCGCATAGCTGTTCGATGGTGTCTTGATGGTTCTCGTGCCACTACAAAAGGATCCGCTTGTGTGTCGGAGCTTGACGAAACGTGAAACGCTAAAGTTGTACAGGGTCTCGGTGAACGCCCGCTCTTGTGCGCTTGCTGCAGTTTCGCCGTCGATGCTTTGCCTGGTCAATGCTGTGTAGGCTTGCGCTGCTGCCTCGAGATAGAGCCGTTCGGCCAGATGTGGCAGGCGTGGTTCTACGCGCTTGGCTGTCAGGTAGGCGAGTTCGGATGTTGCGAGATGGCGAATCCGCGGAGCTAGGTCGCTGCGGTTGCGCAGGCGACGCAGTGGCCCCAGTTCGTCAACGTGGTAGCGTGTGTTTGAGCTGCTGCCACGCAGAGCATTCCGAGTGATCCGGCTTGGGCGATAGGTATTGAGGGCGCTACGTTCAAAGCCCGGAAGGCTAGCGTTTGGCCGTTGGGTCCACATGCTTACGGTGGGGCCGCAGCCCCCCAGCCCGAGGCCAACGACAACGATGCCAAGTACGGTGGTGGCTATAGTGTGAGAGCGAAGCTTGGGAAGAGCTAGCACTATGAGGTAGGCTCCATAAGCGGCCACGGGGTTGGCCGTCGGAGGATTGTACACGATGTCGGAACATCATGCGCGCATCAGCTGGCTAAGCGGCCATGGCAAGTTCGACTACGATAGTTACTGCCGCGACCATGTGTGGGAGTTTGAGCAAGCAGGTAGTGTGAATGCTTCGGCTACCGAGCGCTTTCTGGGTGATCCGAGCCGTGTGAACCCCGAAGAAGCATACGTTGCCGCTCTAGCGAGCTGTCATATGCTCACCTTTCTTGCCATTGCCGCACGAAAACGCGTGGTAGTATGTCGCTACGTAGATCGGGCCGTGGGTTATTTGGAGAGAGGCGAAGATGGCAAGCTAGCCGTTACTCGCGTGCTGCTGCGGCCACGCGTCGAGTTCGATCAGGCGCAGGCACCCACGCTGCAGACCCTGAAGGATCTTCACTGCCGGGCTCATAGCGAGTGTTTTCTTGCCAATTCGGTGCGTAGTTCGATTACCATCGAGCCGAGCTACTAGGATTGCGTTGAACCCCTGAGGCTAATCAATGGCACTGCGTATCACCCTATGCTAGTTCGTTGCCAAGGGCAGGGGCGAGGGGCACTCGATTCGATTTGTTGTTAGAGCGACTACGAGGGGTATTGGTGCTCGCGATGAGCGCTGTCAGCACGGTCGCATGCTCGTTGCCGATATACGTGTTGGCGCTGGCTCAGCTGCTGTTCCGGTCGGGGAGGGTACGCCAGCGTTTTGATCTTGCTGCGATTGGTTGTGCCGAAACCTGGGTAGGTATCAACGAGCACATTCTGGCGCTCACGCAGACGACGCGCTGGGATGTTCGCGGCGTCGATGACCTCGATCGTGACGGTCGCTTCTTAGTATGCGCGAATCATCAATCGTGGGCGGACATACTGGTTCTCCAGCGGGTCTTTAATCGGCGTGTTCCTTTCTTAAAGTTCTTTCTCAAGCGAGAACTCATTTGGGTGCCGGTGCTGGGTCTGGCGTGGATGGCGCTGGGCTTTCCCTTCATGAAGCGTTACTCGCGTGAATACTTGGCCAAGCATCCCGATAGAGCGGGAAAGGATATGGAGACCACGCGCAGAATGTGCGCGCGGTTTCGCACGCAGCCGGTTTCGGTGATCAACTTTCTCGAGGGTACGCGCTTCAGCGAAGAAAAACACGCGGAGCAGAGTTCACCGTACCGTTACCTACTACAGCCCAAAGCCGGAGGCGTCGCTTTTGTACTCGGCGCCATGGGTGAGATGCTCGACTCGCTTCTCGACGTTACCATTGTCTATGCCGGTGACCGGCCAACGATGTGGGACTTTCTGTGTGGGCGCGTCCCGCGCATCATCGTCAACGTAGAAACGCGCGAGATTCCGCTCGAGTTCATCGGCGGCGACTATATGGGCGACGCTGAGTTGCGGCGGCGTATTCAGTTGTGGGTCAGCGATCTGTGGACGGACAAGGATGAGTTGATTGGCAGGTTGAAGGCTGAACTCTGATCCCCATGTTGTTTAGACCGACTTACACCATCCGCTTGGCGCGGCGCGGTGATCTCCATCTCTTACCCAAGATTGAACGCGTAGCTTCGAACCGCTTCGCGGAGTACGGGCTCGCTAAGGTTATGTTCGCGGCGATGATGTCGATTGAACAGCTCGAAGAGAGACAGGCCGACGATCGCTTGTGGGTCGCGGCAAACTCAGAAGGGCGGCCGGTGGGGTTTGCCGCCGCCTCGATCATCGACAGCCTCGGACATCTTGATGAGCTCGACGTCGTTCCGGCTCATGGGCGCCGTGGCTTGGGCAAGAGGTTGCTCGATAAGGTCTGTGTGTGGGCCTGGCGCAGTGCTTGTAGTGGAGTAACTCTGTCGACTACGCGAGGTATCCCTTTCAACGAGCCCTTCTACCGCGGTTGCGGATTTGAGAACCTGACGGAAAGCGATCTCTCGCCGGGGTTGCTGCGGCTGCGCGAGGCCGAGCGGCACGCTGGGCTGCCGATGGATAAACGGACGATCATGCGTCGTGTGTTCTAGGCCGCAGCCCAGGCGGGTAATCCCCCGGTTGAGGGGCCCAGTGCTAGGCCAAAAAATCCCATCGCGGTAGCTTCGATGTTGTGGTATATGGAGTTTGGTGCCTGGCTACGGCTGAGGTGGAGGGGGAGGATAGAGAGGCAGATATTATGCCATTTGACTACACAATTTCCCCGGAAAAGGGCACTGCCCTGGTCCGGGCCAGCGGACCGGTTGACGTTCGTTCGAGCGTTGAGGCCATGGGCCGCCTGGCTAGCGACCCAAGTTTCCATCCCGACTACCGTGTCGTCGTGGACCTTCGTGACATGGAGTATCGGCCATCTCTGGGCGAGCTACGATTGATCGCGTGGGCCATGGGTCACGAGAAGAAGTCCTACCCTAAGCGCATTGCTGTCGTGCTCTCGGAGAGTCAGCGCATGCAGCGGGCGAAGCGTTACGCGCGTTTTTCGCAGATGGCTGGTTTGGGACTTGAGCTATTCGCTGACATGAACGAGGCCCTGCGCTGGCTCGAAGGCGCTTCTACGGTCCAAGCCTGTTGACGCTGTGAGTCGCGTGCCGGTTTCCTTGCTCGCCGGTCGGGCTGCCTAGGACGGTATCGAATGGCGATTGCTGTGCCCAAGATCGTCGGCATCGTCAACCTTACCTCTGATTCGTTTTCTGATGGTGGGCGTTACCTAGACGTTGACAGCGGTATCGCTCATGCGCGGCGCTTGGCTGCCGCCGGTGCCGATGTCATCGACCTGGGTGCAGCTGCCAGTAATCCTGAAGCCGAGGAGGTTGATGCCGAAGAGGAGCGTCGCCGCCTCGCGCCTCTGCTAGATGCTCTCGAGGAGGACGAAATCGAGGTGTCGGTTGATAGTTGCGCTGCTTCCACTCAGGTCTACTGTCTTCAACGGGGGGTCTCGTTTCTCAACGACATCAACGGTTTCGCCGATCCGCAGCTCTATCCGCAGCTAGCTGCTGGCGACTGCCGGCTGGTGGTGATGCACTCGTTGCGCGGTCAGGGCAAGGCCACGCGCGAGGTTAGTGAAGCGAATGCAGTGCTCGACGCTATCTATGATTTTTTCACTGAGCGTATCGCCGCACTCGAGGCCGCCGGCATAGCGCCTCAGAGGATCATTATCGATCCTGGAATGGGGCTGTTCCTTGGCGCGACAGTTGCGCCGTCGGTGCACGTTTTGCGAAACCTCGGATGCTTAAAGAGCCACTTCGACAAGGCCCTGATGGTTTCGGTCTCGCGCAAGTCTTTTCTGGGTTCGATTACCGGCCGTGATGTTGGAGAGCGCGGTGCGGCCACTCTGGCGGCTGAACTCTATGCGGCCATGCAAGGAGCCGATTACCTGCGTACCCACGACGTTGCTGCGCTGGCCGATGCGCTGGTGGTCGCAAGGGTGCTCGAGGCTGGCGGTTGACATACATTAGAACACGTTTCAAATTCGTCTGCGCTCAGGCGGCCCCCTTATGGATTGCGGCGATCACGATAACGACATTCTCAGTGCCCCACTGGTCATTGAATACCCTTTCAAACGCAGCGTAGGGCCGGTTCTCGGGGCATTCTTTACCGGCTTGCGCGCAGGTATCATCATTGGCATCCGTCGCAGAGACGGTAGCGTCATGGTGCCGCCGGCCGAGTACGATCCGGCCGATGGTGCTGCTCTGGACGATCTCGTCGAGGTCGGCGACTGCGGCGAGGTGACGAGTTGGGCGTGGATTGCCCGGCCGCGGCCCAATCAGCCGCTGCAACAGCCCTTCGCCTGGGCACTGATCAAGCTTGACGGCGCGGATACTGCCTTGCTCCACGCCGTTGACGCTGGTGAAGAGGCGCGGATGTCGACGCATATGCGTGTGCGCGCACGTTGGGCCGACCAGCGTCAGGGCTGTATTGGCGACATACTCTGCTTTGAGCCTGAGGAGAGCTGAGGTGGGGCGAATCAAAGCGCTGGAAGGGCTAGAGCCGGTGACCAGCATCGAGACACCGGCTCGGCTCGAGTACACCTTCACTGCCGGCCAGGCAACATCCCGGTTTTTAAGGGAAATCGCACACAAGAGGATTGTCGGAGAGCGATGCAAGGCCAGTGGCAAGGTCTATGTGCCGCCACGCGGCTCCGATCCGGTTGCCGGAGTGCCTAGCGACGAGCAGGTAGAGGTTGCCGATCGCGGTACGGTAACCGGCTTCTGTATTGTCAATCTTCAGTTCTACGGCCAGGAGATGGAGGTTCCCTACGTCTGCGCCCATATCCTGCTTGATGGTGCCGACATGCCGTGGTTCGGCTTGATCCAAGAGATCGCCTACGACCAGGTGCATGTGGGCCTGCGGGTTGAGGCGGTGTGGGTGGAGGATGCCCAGCTCGCGCCGACGATGGACTCGATTCGTTACTTCCGTCCCAACGGCGAGGACGACGCCGACTACCAAAGCTACAAGGACCACGTGTAATGCCCGAGGTAGCCGTCGTTGCCTTCGCCCAGTCGCAGCACTGTCGACGCGAGTCTCGGCTGAATGAGGTGGAGATGCTCATGCCGGTGCTCGCCGAGGCGCGTGAGAGCATCGGTATAGAGCAACAGAGTATCGGATTTACCTGCTCGGGCAGCAGTGACTACCTAGCCGGCCAGGCTTTCTCGTTCGTGATGACTCTCGACGGGGTTGGAGCCTGGCCGCCGATTCGCGAGTCGCATGTCGAGATGGACGGCGCCTGGGCGCTCTACGAAGCCTGGGTAAAGCTCAAGACCGGCGAGGTCGATACCGCCTTGGTATACGCCTACAGCAAGTCTTCCCCCGGACAGCTTCGTGATGTACTCAGCCGCCAGTTGGAACCCTTCTGCAGCGCGCCACTGTGGCCTGATTCGGTCAGTCTGGCCGCGCTTCAGGCCCGTACTCTGCTCGACAGCGGACGCGCCAGTGAGAAGGACTTTGCTGAGATTGCCGTGGACAACCGTCGCCGTGCCAAGGACAACCCTTTTGCCCAGCTTGCTGGAGATTTCGCGGTCGAGTCGCTGCTCAAGCAGCCTTATCTAGTCTCGCCGCTGCGCAAGCATGACTGTCCGCCGATTTCCGATGGTGTTGCCGCCGTGATTCTCGCCGCTGACGACAGAGCTCGGCGCTTGTGTGAGCGGCCGGCTTGGATTCGCGGTATCGACCACCGCATCGACGCCCACGCGCTGGGGCTGCGGGACCTCACCCGCGCACCCTCGTTGGCGCGGGCCGCGGTCGAGGCGGGAGTGGCAGCCGACAGGCTCGATATTGCCGAGTTGCATGCACCTTTCTCGGCTCAGGAACTCGTGGTTCGCGACGAACTCGGCCTGTCCGCGCGTACTGTGATCAACCCTTCAGGCGGAGCGCTGGCGGCCAACCCGATGATGGCTGCGGGGCTGATCCGTATCGGCGAGAGCGCCCAGCGTATTTCTCGAGGCCAGGCCGACCGTGCGGTGGCTACGGCCACTGCGGGCCACTGCCTGCAGCATAACCTGGTCTGCGTTTTGGAGGGCGAGTGAGCCGTGGCTAAGGCGAGGGTGGCAGTGGTCGGCATCGGCCAGACCAAACACGACGCCGTTCGTGGCGATGTCTCCATGGCCGGCTTGGTGCGTGAGGCCGCGCTGCGGGCGCTCGAAGACGCCGAGCTGCAGTGGTCCGACATTGATGCCGTGGTCATTGGTAAGGCCCCCGACTTCTTTGAAGGGGTGATGATGCCCGAGCACTACCTGGCCGATGCCTTGGGTGCCGTCGGCAAACCCATACTGCGCGTGCATACCGCCGGCAGTGTAGGCGGATCGACAGCGCTGGCAGCGGCAAATCTGGTGGAGGCGGGTATTCACGAGCGTGTGCTGACGGTAGCCTTCGAGAAGCAATCGGAGAGCGAGGCGATGTGGGCCTTGTCGCTGCCTATACCTTTTTCGCCGCCGCTTGTGGCCGGCGCTGGTGGCTACTTTGCCCCCTATATCCGTGCCTACATGCGCCGCGCTGGGGCACCCGATCACATCGGCATGCTGGTGGCCTACAAGGACCGGCGCAATGGACTGAAGAACCCCTACGCCCACCTCCACGAGCACGACGTCAGCTTGGAGAAAATTGCTGACTCTCTGATGCTGTGGGATCCCATCCGTTACTCCGAGACCTGTCCTTCCTCCGACGGTGCCTGTGCGATGGTGCTCGGCAGTCAGAGGGTAGGCGAGGCGGCGCTCAAGCCGCCGGCCTGGCTGCACGCCAGTGCCATGCGCAGCGAGCCGACCATGTTTGCCGGCCGCGACCAGGTAAACCCTCAGGCGGGCCGCGACTGTGCCCGCGATCTGTATCGCCAGGCCGGTATCACCGACCCGCGAGAGCAGATCGACGTCGTCGAAATGTACGTGCCTTTCAGCTGGTTCGAGCCGATGTGGCTAGAGAATCTCGGCTTTGCCGGGCCGGGAGAGGGCTGGAGGATGGTCGAGGCCGGTACCACCGAAATCGATGGTGAGCTTCCGGTTAACTGCTCGGGGGGAGTGCTGTGCAGCAACCCCATAGGTGCTTCGGGTATGCTGCGTTTCGCCGAGGCCGCCATGCAGGTGCGAGGCCAAGCCGGGCAGCACCAGATAGATGGCGCTCGCATCGCGCTCGGACACGCCTATGGCGGCGGTGCCCAGTTCTTCGCGATGTGGGTGGTAGGCAGCGACAAGCCCTAAATCCGACTTCGAGCTCCGAATCGCCTCGCCGACGGCGTTCGACATTCACCCACGTCCCCGTTAATACAGGCATCTTTCATGCGCGAAGCAGGCTCGAGGGCTGCGCGCCATGTTCCCTAATTATCCTGTGTAACGGCGCCTTTCGCGCAAGGACTAACGACTCTATGGCTGATCTCATCTCTCCCCACGGTGGACTTACTGACCCGGTTGACCTTATCGTCACAGACGGCGAGCGCGCAGACTTTCTCGCTGAGGCTGCGGCCCTCAGCAAGGTACCGGTATCGGATGCCGATCTCTCTAGCGTCTACCGTTTTGGCGATGGAGCGCTCAGCCCGTTAACCGGTCCGATGGATTCGGCCACCTACAATCGGGTGCTCGACGAGAGTGTCATCGAGCACAACGGCGCCTTGTACGCCTGGACGATTCCTCTGGCACTACCTGTTGAGGCTGAGCTCGCTGCCAAGCTTTCGGCCGGACAGAAGGTGGCGTTGACCAGCTCGGCGGGCGACATCGTGGCGACTCTAGAGATCAGCGATGTTTTCGAGTGGGACAAGTCGCGTTATCTCCACAGTGTCTATCAGACCGAGCGCAGCGACCATCCTGGCGGCGACATGGTCTTGAGTGGCGATGCCAAAGCCACTCATTTGCTCGGCGGCACACTGAGAGTGCTGCCCCAGCCTAAGAACGAGGCCTTTGGCCAGTATGTTTTGTCGCCTCGCGAGGTACGCGCGCTGCTCGCCGAGAAGGGATGGGAGCGTGTAGTTGCTTTTCAGACGCGCAATCCTCTGCACCGTGCCCACGAGTATGCGCTGGTGTATGGGCTCGAGACCCTGATTCGCCAAGGACATAACGCCGGTGCTTGTCTCAATCCCCTGATCGGTGAGACCAAGGGTGATGACGTTCAAGCGGACGTGCGCATGCAGACCTATCAAACCCTGATCGACTCGCGCGAGATCGGCGATGGCGACAGTGACGTCGAGCTATGGGGCGGCCGCGACGACTCGGTGCCCGATCGTGTCATCCTTCTTGGGCTGGACATCAAGATGTTCTACGGCGGTCCCAAAGAGGCGGTGATGCACGCCATCTATAGGCAGAACTACGGCTTTACGGATATCATCATCGGCCGCAAGCATGCTGATGCGCCGTTCAAGGACGGCACGGCTATTTGGGGTGACTTTGACGCCCAAGAGATCTTCTCCAACCTTGGCGGTGAACTTAGGATCAGTCCGCTCAAGGTCGGCTTTGCCGCCTACTACGAGTCGCTTGGACGCGTCGACTTGATGGAAAACCATGCAGACGAGAAACCGGTGTTCATCTCGGGTAAGGCCGTGCGCGCCACTTTGTTGGCCGGCGAGAAAGTCGATTCGCGCATCATGCGTGAGAGCACCTCGGAAATCCTCGTCAAGGCGATGGCCCAGGCATAGCCGAGTATCAGCAGGATCTGGCTGCGCTGGGCGTGGCGATGCTTAGAGTACTAGCCGGGATGGAGGCCGCGCAGCGTCGCCTCCATCCACCGCAGCTAGCCGGGCTGCGCGGGCAGCTGCACCCGCATCGCGATGCCCTGGCAAGCGCTCGGCGGGTGTTTGCCGAGCTGGAGCCCAAGCCGCAGCTCAAAGAGTTTCACCGCAGCTTCCTTGCGGGCTCAGGATATGCCCTAGAGGCAGTAAGCCTGTTTTGCCAGTCGGTGCCGCAGCAGCAGGCCGTTGCCACGGTGTTGTCCAGTATGCGGGCCTTTGCCTTGGCGCAGGAGAGCCTCTACCCGCTGCACCGTTTCCCGCCGATTGGCCACTACTTTGTCGAAGAGGCCTTTCGTGCGCGCGTCGAGGCACTTGATGCACGTCCGGCAGATGGGGTCAGTGTCGGCCTGCATTACTCCGGCAAGAAGTCGGGCACTAGCGAGCGAGGTCAGTTTTGCCTGTATGTGCCCGAGAGCTGCGACGGGCACACTGAACTTCCGTTGGTGGTGGCCCTGCACGGCGGTGCAGGCGATGGTCGCGGTTTTGTCTGGACCTGGCTCAGAGAGGCGCGTGGCCGTGGTTTCTTGCTGCTCGCACCAACCGCAAGAGGCGAGGCTTGGTCGTTTGCCAAGCCCGAGTACGACGGAAACATGCTGCGCTCGATGGTTGCCTATGTCTGTGAGCGCTGGCCGGTGAAGCGATCTAGTGTGTTGCTCACCGGGCTGTCCGATGGGGCGACCTTTACTTTAATAGAGGGGCTGCGCGAGGACTCGCCGTTTACTGCACTCGCGCCTTTCTCTGGGGTGTTACACCCAGCGCTTCTAGACGGTGCCGCCCGTCAGCGTGCTGCCGGGCGTCGCATCTATCTGGTACACGGAGCACTGGACTGGATGTTCCCGGTGGAGCTAGCCAGGAGCGCCAGCGAGCAACTCCAAGGCGCGGGTGCCGAGCTGTTCTATCGAGAGATAGCCGACCTCTCGCATGCCTATGCCCGTGAAGAGAACGCCGCGGTGTTGCCGTGGTTCGATTCATCGCTGGCTGCGGCGTAAACTAGGCTGCCGTGTTCGGGGAAAACAAAGGAGACCTGCTCGAGGTTGCTACCATTGGTAACCCCATTCTTCGCCAACAGGCGCGCGCGCTTAGCCGTGAGGAAATCACCAGCGAGGAGACCACTGCGCTGGTTGCCGATTTGATCGTCACCATGGAGCAACTCGATGGTATCGGCATAGCCGCGCCGCAGGTAAGCGAGTCGCTGCGCTTAGCGGTAATCGAAATCCCTGAGAACGCTACGCGCTATCCAGGCACGCAAGCTCAGGGGCTTACCGTCTTGGTAAACCCCTGCCTCACGGTTCTCGACGAGACCGAGCAGTCCTATTGGGAGGGCTGCCTGTCGGTTCCCGATTTGCGCGGCTTGGTCGCGCGTCCGCGGCGGGTACGAGTAGATTACTTGGACTTACAGGCCGAGAAGCACTCGCTCGAGGCCGAAGGTTTCTTGGCCACGGTGATTCAACATGAACTCGATCATCTCGACGGAGTCTTGTTCATCGACCGCGTGCGCGATACTACCAAGCTCGCGACCATCGACGACTATCGCCGCTATTGGCTCGATGAGAACGACGACGATTGATGCTCACAGGGACCTCGAACAAAGCCGGTGAGGCCAGACATTTCATGTGTTTACTGCGAACCGTGATAAGTCATATTGACACCTCTGTGTCAGATATTGTGTCTTTCATGCGACTGTTGAGCGTGCCGAGATAGATCATCGCCTGAAATTTCTCGGCGATCACCGTCTCGCGAGGGTACATTCGTAGTCGGGGTGCCGGAAACTCCAAGAACGTCGCTGCCCGCGCCAGTTTCGCAGAGCCTTCAGCGCGATGTCCATGCCGACCTTGCTCCGGTACTTGAATACGTCTGCAATCGACTTCTCCGCTCCATATATTTGTATCGTCTTTCCACCAACCCCGAGCGTCTCAACCCCCTCTGTGAACGCCTTTGCGGAGAACCAGTAAGCGTTGACAGGTGGATAGTCGATCCGCGGCTTCTCGGCTCCTCGAGCAATAGCTATGTCGACGGCGCGTGGCACCTGAGTCGTCAGTTCATGAAACGCTAGAGCCGAGACGAGGCGGTAGTAGCGGCGCAGTTCTTTGAGCAGCGCATCGGCGAGCGGGACCACGCGGTCGCGAGTGCCCTTGCCTTGGCGAACATGGATCAGCATGTGGGCGGCGTCGATGTCAATCGTGCGAAGCTGAGCGACTTCCGAAACGCGCAGCGCGGCGCCATAGAGCGTCATCGCCATGGCCCGATGCTTGTGGTTGGAGATGCCGGCGAACAGACGCAGCACTTCGTCTTGAGTGAGAACGTCGGGCAGCCGTTTGGGCGTACGCGCGTAAGGGATCGACCGTACGTTCCAATCGCGCCCGAGTGTTACCGCGCGTATGCGCAAGCTCGAGGTCTATACATTCGCCTCAGCCGCCGACCATATTCGGACCGACCCCGAGCTCGACCCCCAGAAACGACCCGTGCCGTTCGTCGAACATTTTGCCAATACCCGCGACGTAGTGACTAGGCTGGGGGTCCTCGAGCGAGGGCTACCCATTCAGAGGAAAAGTGTACACCCTCGAAAAAGCCGGGCATTTCCTCAACGCCCACTACCTCCCGGAGATCGAAGCCGGCCAGGCCTACGCCTGGCACAACGCCGACGGCACGCCACACCACATCGCCCGCCTCTCTCAGAACACGC
>CAZPPZ010000030.1:0-20761 GCA_964588545.1 uncultured Myxococcales bacterium
TTTCGGGAACCGCCGTCGCCGGCGCATCACCGGCCGAATCCGCCTCCTCCTGCGACGTCTCGGGTGATGGCGGATAGGCGACGTGGGTAGCGCTAGGACGATGCTCGGGAGTGAATTCGAGCAGGTCGGCGCGCTGATGACACTGGGTACAAAGCTTAGCCGGCGGATCGGCATGGACTAGATGTTCGTAGGCTGAAGAGTGGGCCTGATGACAAGCCACACACCACCCCACCCCGACCGGGCCATGCATGCGCAGGCCCGCGTTCTCGGGAGCCTGCGGCGAGAAATCCGAATGACAGCGGACACACAGTTTGACCACCGGCAGGCGCAAACGCCCGGCCTCGGCCAGCTCACCGCCGGCCCCCGGCATCGATGTCAGATTAGCGCCGCTGGTTCTGAACCCCGACGACGCGGCCAAATCGTGACAGTTGCCACACTCCTTGGCAGCGAACGGACCATGGGTAAAGCGACTAATCTTGCGCACGGTCTTAGTGCGCGCCGCGCGCTTGGCCTGCTCTTGCTTCGCCTGCTCAACCGCTTCGGCTTGGGCTTGGGCACGCAGGCGCGCGCGATCCTCGGGTGGGATGTAGGGAGGAACACCATCAAAGAGGACGTCTAGAACCGCGTGCCGATCCTGCTCCGAGCAAGCCGACACACCGATCACGGCGATGATCCCGGCGAGGACTAAGCTGAGCAACGGCCTCCATGCTGAGCGGCGCGGCATGCTGCTACTCCACTGGCGACTCTTCCTGCGACGAGAAGTCTACGTAACGGCTCGGATCCTTGGGGTTCACAAAGCCGTACACCGCGACTTTGTTTGGCCCATAATTGTTGGCTACCAGAATGACGTACTCGAGAGAAAAATCCGGGTCGACGAACTCGTTAAAATAATCGTTTAAGTCATAGCTCACGAATACCGCCCCAGGAAGATACATCTGGCCGGGGCCGACACCGCTACCACCAAAAGCGAGTAGCGCCTGAGCGTTGCTCGTATCCCAGATCTGCACGTTCTCGAAAGCGGCATCAACCGTGTAGAGATGGCCGGAGCGATCCGGCGAGGTCCCTTTGGGTCGGGCAAACGTCCCCGGTCCATCCCCCAAGAACCCGTAGGACTTCACATGCTCACCCTTGGCATCGAACTCCTGCACGCGGAAATTGGCCATGTCGGTGACAAACAAATGATGATCCCCATTTATAGATAGGCTAGTCGGCGAATTGAACTGGCCGTCCTTCTTACCCGCAGCACCGATCTCGCGCGTTACCTTCTTGCTGCGCCTATCATAGACCAATACTCGGTTACCGCGACGGTCCGATACGTACAGATACCGGTCACCAACCGCGACTCCTGTAGGGATAATCTCCGAAGGATTTCCATACGCCCACACGAACTCCGAGTCTGCATCGAACTCTACCACTTGCATACGCCCAGTATCGGCGACGAACTTCTGCCCATCCGCATCTATGGCGATCGCGACCGGGACGCTGAGCTTACCTTCCTCGTGGTCGCGCAGCGTGTCGAAACGTTTGTTCTCGAGATCTATGACAACAACCGTATCCCAGCCCGGATCAGCCACGTAGATTACGTCACCATACGCAGCGATTCCGGTGGGCTTACGTAGCTTACGGGCGCTGGCGACATCACCAACCAAGAACTTCATCAACTGGCTCTCACTCTCGATATCACGGGCTTCGGCAAACTGGGTAAGAAACTGCACGCGTGGACGTTGGGGAGGGGCCGGGTACATGACATAGCCGGCGTCCAACGGAGCGGAGGTAGAACAACCACCCGTACACGCGACCGCCGCCACGACGACTATCAGCATCGCGTAAGCGCAACTCTTCTTTGACCTGAACTTCTTCACGGCAACTCCTTGGCTGAACTGGGTTCGGCAACACGCATCGGTGAGAGAATAGCCTCGTCGCGGCTGTACGATACCGGGATGTGGCAACTGGTGGTGCACTTACCTCCGCTGTCGCTCTCCTCGTACTTCAAGGTAAGACGTTGCACCCCGAAAGGCAGGTAGTCTCGGATCAAGGCTTGGTTGTCGGCCGCGTGGGGCTCATGACACAGTCGGCAGGAGCGGCCGCGTCGCAGCTTAGCCACATGGCGATAATGGAGGTTGTCATCTCCGTTACGAAAGCGTGTGGCCGCCGTCGTCTTAGCATCCTCGACCAGAGCGGCGGAATGACAGCTGTCGAAGCAGGCCGAGTAGGCCGAACGTGAGTAGGTTGTGTAGAGACCGGTTGGCAAAGTACCGCGCACGACGCTAGCAGGTTTTTCACCTTTGCCGTGGCCAAGGTGGCAAGCCCGACACTGCTGGTCGGCCAGCGGGCCGTGGAGATGCTTCTCCGGATCTGCCCAGGTCGGGCCGTCGGCCTGCTTGCTATCGGCAACCGATGCCGTCGGCGGAGCCAGTGCCTGATGGCACCCACCGCTAGAACAATCATCACCCAATGCTGTTGATAGCGGCAGCGACACTAAGACTAGCCACACAACCGCGAACAGTGGCGATGTTATTGGGGTCCCGGTCCTCGTGTTCTGGCTCGTCACCGTGACACCACCCTATACACAAAGAGGGTCGGCCCCAAAGGGCCGACCCTCTCGCTACTATACCAACTCAGTCACAATACTCCTGAGGCCGTACCTACTTGTCGTGGCAGGTCAGGCACAGAGCACTTGCATTCGCGCCTGTGACATCATCGCCCTTGGTTCTCTCACGAAGAAGGTGCGTACCCGCAACCGACTCCCTGTTGTGAACGTCGTGACAGGTAGAGCACTCGACACGGTTGTTGACCAATAGCGTCGCGACCGTATCACCGTTGGCCATTACCGCCGTCGCCGGGTCGAACAACTGAGTATCGGTCACGTTGTCGTAGGTGATCGAAATCGGATGGTTGTTCGACAGGTCCGCGGTCGTGTTACCGATCACGAAGCCAGCGTCGTAATCAGACATCAGATAGGTCGTACCACCACCGTAGTTGGCATCGGCGGGGGTCTTCCCATCGTACTGGTTCACGGCGCTGACACCGTCATGGCAGCCCAGACAGAGCTTCGATGTTCCGGCCGGGGCGGCCTCGATGGTCCCGTCTATGAAATCAATCATAGTCGGATCCGAGGCATACATCGACCAGCTCGCTTTTGTGGTCAACTGATGGTTCCACAAGATCCCCTGGTTACCATAGCGCACCGCACCATGATCATGCGGGACGTGGCATACACGGCAAATCTCTTTGCGCTTGTTGTTCCACGCGTTGACGTTGGCCGCATCGTTCTCGACGTTCGAGGCTACCCCCGCGACGACATTATCGGTAAAGTCGTGAGGGCTACCCACGATTCCCGTCCCGTCACCGCTGGCGGACACCAGACCCGGACTCAACAGAGTCAACGCGAGGAGACCTGACCACAGGACTGTTCTAATTCTCATTTTACTGACCTCCCTTCGTTTAGCGTAATTCGTTGCGGCTCCCTGAGTTGGACAGTGAATTCTCATCTTGACTGCAGCCCCTCCTTTGGCTCCAAGCACGTCTCCTAGCGTGCCGCTGTCCAATCCCTGACAGCCTACCGCGAGCAACTTTCGTGCCTCTAATCGTAATATTGATCTCAGTGATTTATTTCTTACATCCCGTGCGAAGGAACAGGCCCGTCTTGATAGATATTCTGCTGCTTTTCCTTGTGGTTATAGATCCATAGCCCGCCCGTTCGGGGGTATAGGACATAAACTAATTCAGCACTACTTATCTAATTTATAATATTAGATAAGTAGTACTGATGTAGTAGATATGGGAACTGGCACCCAATAAAGTTGCCAGATCCCGTAACTGGCCCGGGGCTGAACCCCGTCGGCGAGCAGTGTGTAGCCGCAGGGTAAAGATCAAATTGTTGGGTAGTAGCTGGCTACTCGGCAGCTTCGCGATCGTAGCTCACAGGCGGATGACAGCCGGGCTGGCAAGATCCGCCAGTGGCCGCAGCCGCAAATCCCAGGGGCAGCATCCACTGGCCAAAACGCACCCGCTCTCTGATGAGGTGGTCGTTACTCGCAGCATGGAAGTCGTGGCAGGCCCTGCAGGTCCGACCCTTTTCAGCTCGATTAACGTGGAGGTAGTGAAGATTGCGCGACCCGTCGCGGAAACCCGTAAGCGAGGTGGTTTGCTTGGTGGTAAACACCCGCTTGTCGTGGCAGGAGAAACACAGGGCGTAGCTGCTGGTTTGAAACTTCTGGTAAAAACCCTCGGGAAAACTCTTCTTGAGCATGCGGAAGTGATCGCTGCCGTGAGGAACATGGCACTGCACGCAGCCACCTTGAGTAAGCGGCTCATGCTTGTTGTCGTTGTCGGCTAGCCACGACTGCATGTCGATGAGCACTGAACGCCCCGAGCGCAGCGGACGGTCGTGACAGGCAAGGCAGAGATTCTCGAGCGAATCCTTTAGTTGCGGCTTATAGTCGGCGCCGTGTGGGGAGTGGCAGTTAAGGCACTCCTCTCCGCTCAATACCGCGGCGTGGTCGACCGCAGCGCCCTCAGCATCCTCGACTATGTCGTCATGACATTCCGCGCAGAGCTTGCGCCCCTTGGCCGGCAGCATACGTGGGTAGCGCTCGCTGTGGGGGTTGTGGCAGTTGGTACAATCGCCGGCTGGGTGCTGGAACTTGGCTCCCTGCATGGCCTCACCATGGTCGTCGTGGCAATCCCAACACAGGCTGGGGATGTCGGGGTTGCGTAGCAGCCTCCAGTTAGGCGAAGCGTGGGGGTTGTGACATTCCACGCACCAGCCCTCGCTGGCCGGTTCGTGCTGGTACTCGCCCTCAAGCAGATCGTCGTGACAGTCGGCGCACAGCCCATCCTCGGGGTCGCTGAAGAGCATCGAGCCGGCGTCACTGCCATGCACCTGGTGGCAATCGAGACAGCCATCCTCGAGCGGATAGTGCAGACGCTTGGCCGAATAGAACTCATCTACGCTTTCCTTGTGGCACTGAGCGCAGAGCTTGGGGCCCTCAGTCACACTGAAGTCGTGGCCGCCGGAATTCGACTTGTGACAGTCCAGACAGGCGTTTGGCAGATCAGACCAGTGGAGCTTCTTATAGTTAGTGATGTCGCTATGACACTGCTCGCTGACACACGAGGCCGCTGGATCGAGAACCTCGGGGGGCCCCTGCGCCTGCGCGTAGATCACGTCGCCGGGGGCCATGGCGACCCCACATAAAACGGCGGCGGCTCCGATCACACCGAGCCGCCGCCGTCTCAAGAGCAGTCCCATCGCAGGTCCATATACTAGCTGCGCGCAGCCCTAGCGAGAAGGCCCGAACTCCCGGTCATCAATGCTCGTACTTCAGCTCGAAGTGCTCGTGAGTACCCTGTGCCTTGCGTTTCTCAAAGTCGAAGTCCTTGAAGAACGGGCTCTTGTCATTGTGGCACTGCCTACACTGTTCGATCGAAGGCTTGGCAATAAAGCCCAGCGGCTCGAGATCGGCCACCTTGAAGTGCTTGTTGTCGTTGGAATGCAGCTCCTTGGCCAACCACTCTCCCGCCGCCCCATGGCACATTTCGCAGGCAACACCTTGAAGCACGGTATCGTCTCCGCCCGATCCATAGCCGCCGGGCTTGCCGTTACCGGTAACGTGGCAGCCCACACACTTGGCATCCGCGCTATAATCCTTGGCCGGGTCTAGTCCGGCGGCTTTCTTGGCATCGGCGCGTTCACCCGGCTTTAGCAGCTCGAAGGCCTGCGCCATCTTGGTGTCCTCCCAAGACTTGTACTGCTTTATATGGCATTTCTTACAGGCCTTCGGCCCGCGGAACTCCGGCTCCGCCGCGGCCGGTGCCGCCATCGCAGCCAGTAGCACTGCTAGCGCCGCGGTCAAAGACCAAAGTTTCAGCAATCCCGTCGTGTTCATTCTCATTACCCTCTCTCCTGCTCTCCTGGACCATCGATACAAGCAAACGGTCCGCGGGCCATCAAGCAACGAAGCCGCAACCCGCCGTTGTCACGACAAACACAGCAAAAAACATGCCGCCAGCCACACAGGCGTAACAAATACAGCGCCAGAGGCCCCAACTTAGCTATCAGCCCTGATCATGCTTGACCTGGGTATTCATGATCAGGGCTGATGCAAACCTGGTTATCCTGAGCATTTTCTTCCGCCGGATGACGATCAGCCGCAACTTCATCCCACAAATGGGAAAATCCGGCTAGAGCCGCAGCCGGCGCTAGGGCTAGCGGGCCTCGGGATTGATGGCGTAGCTTCCCATCACAGAAGCCTTGTCCAGAACATGGCCTTCGATGGCCTCGAGCACCGCTGGAGCATCAAAGCAGCCCTCTAGCGGGCAACGATCTATATCGAGAGCGTAGAGCGTAAAGTAGTAGTGATGGATAATCTCGTCGTTCCAAGGCGGGCAGGGACCATCATAACCGAAGTAGTCGCCGGCCATATCAGCATCCTCGGCGAACCACTGAGTGAAGTTATTGAGCCCCTGACGAGTTCCCCGCGGAGCGGCCGGACCGGCCTTGCCCCGCGCGGTTATACCATCACTAAACTCCCCCTCGGCAATCGGCGGCCCGTCGGGAGCCAGATCTACCAGGACCCAGTGATAGAAATCGACCCGTGGCAGATCAGCGGGCACGCTAACCCCCTCCTTGTTGACCTGCTCGGGCCGGCTCGGCACGTCAACGTCGTGGCATATAAGCACCAACGAGCGGGTGCCCGCGGGAAGATCAGACCAGGCGAGGTGCGGGTTACGGTTCTCACAGGTTTCGACGTGAGAGTCGGGGTTGTACTTGCCAAAAGCATTGGCCGTTGCCATCGCCCCGCCATCAATATTGTCACTCCAGAGCTTCATCATTGGTCTCCCTTAGGCCTGCCGGCAGCCCAACTCAGTGGACGATCTTGGGGAAGTCGGTGGCCTCTTCGATGATCCCGAACTTCTCTTCGTAGCGGCGGATATTCTCCTGCAGCGCTCGAGCGATACGCTTGACGTGCTCAGGTGAGGTAATCACACGAGAACGTAGGCTAGCCAAAGATTGTCCGTCGCTGGCTCGTTGCGGATGAACGAAGAGAAAATCCAGCACAAACTCTTCCTTACGGTGACTCACCAGCATCAAGTTAGCGTAAACACCGGCGGCGGCCTGCGGATCGCTTTGGATGGAAATCTGTCGGCCCTCGGACTGGGGCGATTGCGGAGCGTCTGCCATGGAATCCTCCTTGTCGTCGACGCTGCAGCATACGTGCTCGGGTGCTCATTGAAAAACCTATGCGGCCTAGCTTTGCTCCCCCCCAAACGCGCCGCGAATAATGCCGGCCAACGGCTTACTGTGGAACACTGGCTCGGATAAGATGGCGATGGTTAGAGACGGATTTGGCAAACATCGTAGTGGTCTGCGCCTAGCCGCGAGGGCTGGCGCCGAGAGCGGCTACGATCAGCCGCGCGATTGGCTTCCCACAGCTGCCCCCTTGCCGACGATGCAGGTTTCTCCCTTGACGAGAACGGGTGGCCTTTGGTCTAATAGCCAAATAGCGCACCCGTAGAGATTAGTCTGCGCGATGCGAAACGACGGCGACTCGAAACGCGAGAGAGCAAGTGCCGGGCCGCGAGCCGGCAGCCTAGCGCCCAAGCTGCTAGGGCTTGGGCTGAGCCTTGCCGTGGTGCTTGGCTGCCTTGAGCTACTGCCACGTCTGGCTCCGGGGCTGATGCCGGCCAAGGTACGTTCGGTTATGCGTCTGTATGATGCTCGCAGCACCTGGGAAGACATGATGCGCGCCGACAAACAATTGGGGTTCTCGCTCAAGCCTGACTTGGACTTGGACTTCCCCTCCGAGGGCCGGATGATTCACCTGACAACCGTGGCCTCGGGTGTTGATGACGTGGGCATGAGGGATATAGGAACAAAAGCACCGTTCGATGCCGTCGCCATCGGAGATTCGTTTACTTTTTGTGACGACGCACCGGCCGAAGAATGCTGGGTGCGCGTGCTCGCCGATCGTAGCGGGCTTTCGATCGCCACGCTTGGAGTCAACGGCTACTCTAACCTTGCCGAGGCGCGGATGCTCGCCCGAGTTGGTAAGACTCTGCGACCACGGCTGATTCTGCTGGGTTTCTTCCCAAACGATTTCAAGGACAACCTACACTTCGACAACTGGACGCGGAGCGGCAGCGACGACTACTGGACGTGGATGCGCCGCAAGCGGCGCAGTGATTTCTCCGAGTTCTTGACCCGTCATTCGGTGCTCTACGGGCTCATCGATGCGGCCAAGCGATACCGAAAACGCGACACCTTCCACTACACTGAAGACGGGCTGCGGTTTACCTTTCGTGCCGATGCATGGTGGCGGACGGTGGTGGAGAATCCCGGTCAAACCCCGGGTTTTCGACTGATGACCGAGGCCATGCGCGACGTTCAGGCCCAGACCGACGCTATGAACGCGAAGTTGCTGGTTCTGCTATTCCCATTCAAGGAACAGGTCTACTGGGACATTGCTGAGCGCTTCCAACCAGAGGGACAACATTTCTCCCGCGAGCAGGTCGATGCGCCGATGGCCGCCGTAAGATCCTTCTGCAGCGAAGCCGGGATAGCCTGCTGTGACCTTACCGCCCCACTGCGCGAGCGGGCAGGCAGGGGCGAGCAGCTCTATCTAGACGTAAGCGCGCACTGGAATACTAAAGGTAACGAGGCAGCTGCAGTAATCGCACGCGACTGTCTCGAGAAGAACGATCTCTTGATCAGGCAGTGATGTTGTGGTGGCAGTCGACGCAGAGCGCGTTCGTAGAGACGAAGCAAAGAATCCGAAACAAGGAGACACCATGACTGTTCATGCAGCCGCACTCAGCCTACGTATTCCGGCAATCATTGCCTACGGCGCGCTAATTATTGGCGTGCTTTTGGCATTTCCGCAGCAGGCCCAGGCCAAACGCGGATCCATCCCGGTGCTACTCCAGGTAACCTCGATTACCACCGGCGACATCCAAGCGCCGAAGTTGCGTTCGGAACGCGCCGAAACCATCGCCTTCGTCTCGGATGGCGATGTCGAAGGACCGGGGACGGCACCGGGGCACCGAGAGGTGTACCTCTACCATTCGATCTACCACCCGCTGGCGCCGAATATGATAGAACGCGTCACCAACACCGTATCCGGAGAAAGCTACGGGGTCTCGCGCGCCACCGATGAGACCTTTGCGTCGGGGAGGCCGCAGTATATCGCTTTCGTTTCCACAGCAGACCTCGACCCTGCGGTAGGGAATGCCGATGGAAATCCCGAAATTTTTCTTTGGGAGCTGCTGACCAATACCTTTCATCAACTCACCAATACCCTAGCTCCTGTAGTCAATGCGGACCCCTATCCAAGTGACAGCGGGAAATGTATAGCCTTCAGCTCGACCGGCGATCTAGACGACAACGACGGCAGCGACAACAGTAATCCAGGCACGGGTTTCAGCAATCCCGACGGCAGCCAGGAGGTGTTTATCTATTCGGTTGCCACCTCGGATAATTTCCCCAGGAGCGGCAACTACACTCAGGTAAGCAACGGCCCCGCCGGAACGGTATCCGCCAAGCCGGCGATCGGCGGCTACTGGTTCCCACGCCAGTGCCAATCGACGGTCTATACCTCAGATTTCGATCAGCTCGGGAACGGGGCTCTGGGTACGCACATCTACGTGTACAAACGCCCGGGCGGCCAAGTCGAACAAATGACCGCCCGCGAGATCCCCCAGGGGCTACAACCGGGCAACTACTTCAGCCCGAACATCTCGAGCGCGAGCAACTTCGCCCGCGGGCCTTTCGTAGTCTTCGATACCGACAGCGACCTTTGGCTGAACCAGTCGACTGGCCGAAACACGTTCCGCTATCGTGTGTTTCACCCGAGGATGACTCAGTATACCGATCAAGACATCGGCGAAACAGCGACGCCAGTGATCAGCGACGGCGGCGCGGTAATCGCCCTGGAGTCCAACGGTGAACTACTGAATCAACGAAGAGCAGCAAAGTACGGTGGAGAGCCCCCCTTCAATCCCGACGGAAACTCAGAAATCTTCCGCATGAAGGGTAGGCGTAAGGTGGTACAGATCACGCGCAGCCAGAACTGCTCCAATACCCAACCCAGCATCGAAGACACCGGCCGAAGTATTGCCTTTCGCTCCACCTGCGATTTGATCGCCGGAGGCAACCCCAGTCAGTTGCCGCAGATATTCATGTATACGCTGGGTAACCCCGATGATCTGGTTTCTGGCAGCGGCTGCCTGGTTGCAGAAGGCTGCTGCAATGAAGCCAACGGCTGTTTGGATCGTATTGAAGGCAGGTTAGAAAAGGTCAGCAAGAAGAACTGCATCAACAAGGCTAGGGGTTGCAACTAGATTCCCGGCCCTCACCAGCGGGGCGGGCCTAGGACTGCAGCGACCGACAGGCAGAGCTTGCTCGGCTAGCAGTCCCGGCGTTTTTCTGAGACGCTTCGGGACTGCCGATGAAATCCGTGCCTACACCGACCATCGCGGCTTGTCCGGAACCTTACCGGCAGAGCTTCCAGGTAGCCTTTGACTACCCCGTATACTTCACTTCGGCGCTGCTAGAGCTCGACAACCCGACTCTGCTCGAGGCCGTGCGCCGGCTTGAGCCGCGGCGGCGCCATCGCTTCATCGCCATCATCGACAGTGGCGTGCTCGAATCTAACCCTGATATCGGCACTGAGCTCGGGAGCTACGTGGCCCACCACTCGGCCTGGCTCGAGCTTAGCCACGCCCCGGTGATCATCGACGGCGGCGAACACGCAAAGAACTCGGAGAGAATCGTCGAGAAGCTACACGGCGTTATGGTGGGCTGCCACCTCGACCGGCAGTCCCCAGTATTGGCCATTGGTGGCGGAGCAGTGCTCGATGTCAGCGGCTATGCCGCAGCAACGCTGCACCGTGGCGTCCGTCTAATCCGTGTACCGACCACCGTAGAAGCTCAGTGTGACTCGGGGGTCGGGGTAAAAAACGGCATCAACGCCTTCTCGATGAAGAATGTCATTGGCACCTTCAATCCACCTTTCGCGGTAATCAACGACGCTTCGTTTCTCGCCTCGCTGCCCGACCGCGAGCGCCGATCCGGATCGGCTGAAGCGGTAAAAGTAGGACTGATTCGTGATGCCCGCTTCTTCGAGTGGCTTGTCACCGAGGTAGAAGCTCTGGCTGCTTTTGACGATGATGCGAGCGCCGCGATGATCCGTCGCAGCGCGCAGCTACACCTCGAACATATCGCGACTTGTGGCGACCCATTCGAGTTCGGCTGTGCCAAACCCCTAGACTTTGGTCACTGGTCGGCCCACAAACTCGAAACCATGAGCGAGTACCGGCTACGACATGGTGAAGCGGTAGCGATAGGCATAGCCATCGACGCCCGCTACTCGGCACAGGCGGGGATGATCTCGCAGCACGACTGCCAACGAATCTGCCGCTTACTCGAAGGACTGGGCTTCAGTCTATGGGATAACTGTCTCGAGACCGTCGGCGATGACGGTAGACTACAGGTGTTAGAGGGGCTGAGAGAATTCCGAGAACACCTCGGCGGAGAGTTGTCGCTAACTATGCTCGCGAGCATAGGACGGGGTGTCGATGTGACCGCGATAGACGAGGATCTCATGCAACAGGCGATCGCCTGGCTGGGCGAGCGCAACCGCAGAAATGAAACCAGCGGGTAGCAACGACTCCCACCTCTGTTACTGCAGCAACATTCACCCGGGTGAAACCTGGACTGAAGTCCGCCGCAACCTTGAGTGCTACGTAAGCTCGGTCAAGCAACGAATATCGCCATCGGCCCCCTTCGGGGTGGGGCTGCGTCTGTCGGGCGCTGCGGCCTACGAGTTGGCTGGCGGCGAGAGCCAAGACTCGGGACCTCTGGAGGAGTTCCGCCAGTGGCTTACGGCCAGCGGCATGTACGTGTTCACGATCAATGGCTTTCCCTACGGTAAGTTTCATGGCACTGCGGTCAAGCAATCGGTCTACCGTCCCGACTGGCTCGAATCTGAGCGACTGGCCTACAGCAACCGATTGGCACAGATTCTTGCGGCGCTGCTGCCCGATGAACCGGGCATCTATGGAAGCGTAAGCACTGTACCTGGAGCGTTTCGGTCGCGGGTAACGAATTCACAGCGAGTCGAGTCGATGGCCAAGCTGCTGCTCGCGCACGCTGCAGGCTTGGCGCGGATTCGCCTGGATAGCGGCAAGACCATCTGCTTGGCGATCGAGCCCGAGCCCTGTTGTTACCTGGAAACTATCGAGGAAACCGCAAGGTTTTTCGAAACCCAGCTATTCACCACCGATGCGATCATCGACCACGCTAAGCTCACGGGGCTCGGCCGTGACGAGGCGGGGATATCGCTGCGTCGCCACCTGGGGCTGTGCCTCGACGCGTGTCACGCAGCGGTAGAATTCGAACAGCTCGACCAGCTGACCGCGCGGCTTCACAGCAGCGGTATAGCTATACACAAGATCCAACTAAGCGCTGGCCTGCGCATCGACGACATCGACACCACCCAAGCCGATCGCTTGGAGAGTTTCGCCGATGACGTCTATCTTCATCAAGTCGTCGAACGTCGTGGTGATCGATTGACCCGCTACAGCGACCTGCCGGATGCATTAGCAAGCCTGGGGCGGGCAGACGATGCCGTCGCTGCTACTGAGAGGCGCGAGTGGCGGGTGCATTTTCACGTGCCGATCTTCCTCAACAAACTAGGAATCTTCGACAACACCCAGGAATTCCTCGCAGAGCTGCTCGAGCGACAGCGCACTAATCGTTTGTCCGCCCATCTAGAAGTCGAGACCTACACCTGGGAGCTACTCCCGCAAGAGTTCCGCGGTACAGATGTGGTGGCGGCGATAGCTCGCGAACTCGAATGGGTACTTGCGAGGCTAAACCCATGACCTGGGCCACCGCACTGCGACTGGGCAGGGTATCCAACCTGCCGACGGTGTGGACCAACGCCGTCGCTGCTGCGGTGCTCGCCGGCGTAGTCGCGCCGAGTGCTCGCTTGGGAGCGGTGCTGCTATCGCTATCGCTGTTCTATGTAGGCGGTATGTATCTAAACGACGCCTTCGACGCCGACATAGACGCTAGTGAAAGGCCCGAGCGTCCCATACCCTCGGGCCAGGTCTCGGCATCGTTGGTGTTCGCCGCCGGCTACTCGATGCTGGCGGCAGCAACGCTGACACTGGCGCTCGCCTCCTCTCCGTCAACGCGCACAGCCACGGCCGCTGCGGCAGTTGCGCTGGTAGTAGCCATCGTCTGCTACAACGCCAGGCACAAGGCCAACGCACTCGCCCCTGTAGTGATGGCCTCATGCCGTGTACTCGTCTATCTCGCCGCGGCATCAGCGCTTGGCGCTTCACTGGTGGAGATGCTGGCATCGGCACAACTGTGGCTAGCTGCCGGCGGGCTTGGCTGCTACGTCGCCGGCCTAAGCTACGTGGCCGCGGGTGAGCACAGCGGCATGGTTACAAGACATCGACCTCAGGTGTTACTGGCGATCGCTCTGCTATGCGCGACGCTACTTGCCAGTAGCAACGCCAGCGCGCTGGGATGGCTCGCCATCCTGATCGCATGGGTGGTTTACTGTCTTGCCTTGCTGCTGCGCCGCGACCACCCCGACGTCGGCGCTGCGGTGGTACGACTAATCGCCGGAATCTCGTTGTTAGATGCGACAATCGTCGCGGCCATGGGACAACCCTACTTAGCCATGGTCGTCGCCGCTGCTGTGCCCGCGACCCGGCTACTGCAGAGCCGCATCCCGGCTACCTGAGTCAGCGCCAAAGACGTGGTCGAGCAACAGCCGCTTCACATCACAAGCGTCAACGCTGCGCGAGGGGAGTAGCTCGGCTTGTGAAGATATGAACAGCGGGCCATCGCTGGGGTCGTCGGTAATGCGACCGTGCGAGCCACGAACCACGCTGGAATCGAGCCCTATTACATCCATCAGCGTGCGCAGGCCCAAAGACTTCTTGAGCAAACGCCAACCGATGTTCGCTGTTGGTATTTTCAGTCGAGAGTCGAGAAACAGCTCGGCCGGGTCGTAGCCAGGCTTGCGATGGATATCAACGGTGCGCGCGAAGTCGGGGGCGCGATCGTCGTCGAGCCAGTAGTAGTAGTCGAACCAACGGTCGGCCTGACTCACGCACACTAGCTCTCCCGAACGAGGGTGGTCTAGCCCCATCGCCCGCTTACCTTCCCGGTCGAGCACGGCCTCGATACCCGCGGTGCTCTCGAGCAGAGCGCGGACCTCGTCAATCCGCCGGTGATCGGCAACATAGACATGGGCCAGCTGGTGATCGGCAACAGCAAAAGCCGCCGATGCGCCGGCATCGAGCAACTCCTGCCCCAACTGCTCGCGCACCGCTATCAGTCCATTGCGGCGAAGCACGCGGTTGATACTCACCGAAGCGCTTACCGCGGTGATCCCGTATTCCGAAAGAACAACTACGCGAGTGCCGTCTCGCTCGACGTGCTCGATGAGCTCACCGCAGAGCTGATCAACAGCAGCAACTTCTGCGCCGACATCATCGTGCCCGGGGCCGAGCCGCTGCAGGCTGTAGTCAAGATGGGGGAGGTAGACCAGTGTTAGTGTGGGACTATGCTCGTCGTATACGTAGCGTGCACACCCACTGATCCAACGGCTCGAAACTATATCGGCCGTCGGCCCCCAAAAATTGAACAGAGGAAAGGTCCCTAGTTTATCGTTGAGGCGATCGCGCAGCGATGCCGGCTGGGTGTAGACGTCGGGAAGCTTGCGGCCGTCGGCCGGGTACATCGGCCGCGGGGTAACCGTGTAGTCGGCACTGGCGTACATGTTGTACCACCAAAACAGCTTGGCACAGCTGAAGCTGCTGTCACGACGCCGTGCCTCCTCCCAGACCTTCTCCCCTCCCACCAGGTGGTTGGACTGTCGCCAAAACCACACTTCGGCCAAGTCTCGAAAATACCACCCGTTAGCAACACAGCCGTGCCCCGAGGGTGGCAGCCCGGTGAGCAGAGTAGACTGCACCGTCGAAGTTACCGCTGGCGTCACCGTCACCAGCGGACGCATGCCGCCTGCAGCAATCAGCCGGTTGAGGTTAGGGGTGTTCTCTCCGAGCAATCGCGGAGTAAGCCCCACCACATCTAGGACTAGGATGCGTTGCATCGCTTGCCGATCAGCCCTCGACCCGCGGCGACTGACCGCGAAGCACCGAGTTGCCCTCGAAAAGTTGGCGCTGATCCACCGCCGCTGGTCCCTCGGCGTCGCTGAGAACCAAGCGGCCGCTCTTGGAAAAGAAGCTCACCGGATTATGCCAGGCTATCCTCTCTACCTCAGACTCGCCGATGCCGGCCTCGAGCATCACGGCAACGGTCTTGGCGACCTTAAGCGGATCGCTGACCCCCCAATCGGCAGCACTGTTAATGACGATCCGCTCGCAGCCATAACGCTGCACCAATGCCGCCATACGTCTCTCGTCCATCTTGGTGTTGGGGTAGATCGAGTGTCCGGCCCAGCAGCCGGTGTCGAGAACCATGGGCAGAGTTTCCTCGTTGTTGTGATCGATGAGCACCCAGTCTTCGCGGAATCCCAGGTCGCGTATCAGCGCAATCGTTCGTTCGGTGCCCCGCTTCTTGTCGCGATGCGGAGTATGGATGAGCACCGGAAGCTGGAATTGCTGCGCCAGTTCGAACTGGGCGATTATCACCTTCTCCTCCGCGTCGGTCATGTCGTCGTAACCGATTTCGCCAACCGCGACCACACCTTCCTTCTCGAGGTATCGAGGCAACAGCTCGAGCACGCCCTGCACCAGTGCCGGGCTGTTCGCCTCCTTCGGATTCATACCCAGCGTACAGAAGTGCTGAATCCCGAACTGGCTGGCACGAAAACGTTCCCAGCCAACCAAAGAGAGGAAATAATCCTCAAACGAACCAACATGTATTCGTGGTTGTCCCACCCAAAACGCCGGTTCGATTACAGCGACGATGCCTGCGGCCGCCATCGCCTGGTAGTCGTCGGTAGTCCTAGAGGTCATGTGAATGTGTGGATCGAAGAGTTTCATGTCGAGTTCTCCACGCTTCCCATCGCTAGATCTATATCGGCCGGTACCGCCCTGCCAGCAGCCCTACGCTCGGCGGCATAATCCCCGGCCATACGCGCCAACTCTTGGCTCCGACGTTTGTCGAGACCAACGACGCGCGACAACGCAACGCCGATAAACAGCGCTTTGAGCACCATCTGGTTGAAGCTTGAATCGGGGAAGTAACAACTGGGGTAAGGATTTTCACAGGCGACAGCTTCAAATACCGTAACCACGTTGCTACGACAGGCCTCAACCGCAGTATCGAGGTGGTTTTCCGGCCTGGGGAGCATGGCCAGCACCCCGAGCAACGCGACTCGCTCGTCGCTATCACCGGTGCGAAAGATTTCATCAAACAGCGCGCTACAACTCTCGTCTGCCAGCGCTGCCGCGGCCGTCAACAGCAGTGCTGCACGGGCAATTCGTACCGCTGACCACGACCCAACGGCGCTCACTGAGCGCGCTGCTTCGATGGCGGCAAGGGCCTCGCTATCAACCGTAACAACCGTGGCTAGGCGGCGAGCCGCGCCGACATAGTCGCCGAGAAGGCCGCGGTCTGCAGCTCCAGCACGCGCGAGCGCAGCGGCAAACCACGCTCTTTGGCTAGCCGTTAAGCCCGGTAACAACGCAGAAACCAAGAGGTCGGCAAAATCGACGGTCGTACTCATAGAGTCAGGCTGCACCACGACCTTATACGAGCGGCATACTCACTTAGCTAGCCGGTTCAAGACAGGCTCGGGCTGCTGCCAGCTGGGCATGGCTGCCCATCAGCACCAGAATGTCTCCCCGTTGCACAACGAAATCGTCGGCCGGATCCGTGGTCGCCTGGCCTTTGCGTACCGCAGCTATGGTCGTAGCTCCGGTGGTAGCACCCAGCCTCAAAGCGCCAAGGCTCAGCGAAATAGCCGGGCTGCCGTCACGAATCAGATGAGTGACGGTGGTGGCAGCGGCGAACAGCTCGTAGATACTCTCCAGATGAGGTCTGCTGCCGCCGCGCTTGCCGCTCAAGAGCGCATAGTGCTCCGAACGGACGACATCTACCTGAGCCGCGATTACGTTCTTAGGAACATCCAGACACTGCAACACCCGCGCAAACATCTCCACCGAGGTCTCGAACTCCTCGGGGATCACCTCAGTAGCACCGAGACGGTAGAGATCTTCTATCTCGGATACGTATCGCGTGCGCACCACCACGGCAGCACTGGCATTGAGACCTCGAGCCAGCGCTACGATTCTACGACTCGCCGCTGGATACGATATCGTCACAACAATGGCAGTGGCGGATTGCGCGTGGACGTGCCCGAGCACTACTTCACGAGTGGCATCGCCATAGAGTATGCTCTCACCAGCACGCCGCGCCGCTTCAACAGTTTCAGGGTCGAGATCGATGATAGTGTAGGGAATCCCCGACTCGCGCAGCACGCGGCACAGGCTACGCCCGTGCGCCCCATAGCCCACCACCACCACATGGCCGTGGGGTGCCCGCTCGGCGCGCAAACGCACGTCTGATGGAAGACCAGGCAGGTCGCCCGAAGCAAGCCTGGCGGCAGCGCTGCTGAGCAGCGGTGTGGCCAACATGGTTATCACTGAAACCGACAACAGCAGCTGAAAGTCGCTCGCAGAAACTATGTCGAGAAGTTGCGCTTGCTTGGCCAATACAAACGAGAACTCACCTACCTGTGCCAACGAGAACCCGACCAGCAGGGCCATCCGCGGTGAGGCGCGAAAAGGCATTACCGCAGCCGCACCCGCTAGCACTTTTATCACTAGTACCGCAGCTGCGAGTCCAGCTACCATCATGCCTCGCTCGCCTAGAAACGAAACATCGAGGAGCATGCCGATCGACACGAAGAATACCGAGCTGAAAAGGTCGCGCAGCGGCAACACCTCGGCAACTATCTGGTGGCTGTACTCCGACTCGGAAACCACCAAGCCCGCTAAGAACGCGCCAATCGCCAACGACATACCGAGTTCCGCGGTCAGCCAGGCTGTGCCAAAACACGTAACCACCACGGTACCGATGAAGAGCTCGCGGCTACGCAGCTTGAGCACGCGGCTGAGCACCCCGGGCAGGAGCTTTCTTGCAACGTAGACGACACTACCTATAACACCCACAGCGATAGCCATGCGTGAGGCAATGTCGACTCGGCTAATCTCCTCGCTTACAGCTAACGCGGGCAGCACCAGCATCATCGGCAGCACACACAAGTCCTGAAACAAGAGTACCGCCAGTGTGAGCTGACCATGCGGCGAACTGAGTTCGGCGCGTCCCTGCAGAATCGTCAAGACAACCGCCGTGCTCGACAACGAAACGATGAAGGCCAACACCACGGCCGCGCGGACTCCGTACCCCCAAGACAGCGCACCGATGAGAACCAGAGCAGCGGTAAGAACGACCTGCAGCGAGCCAACCCCGAGCAACGTGCGTGACATGCGCAAGAGCCGCTCGAGCGAAAACTCCAGACCGATAGTAAAGAGCAGTAAGACCACTCCGACCTCGGCGAGCACGCTGACACGCTCTGGCGATTGGATGAGTCCGGCCGCCGCTGGTCCGATCAGGACCCCGGTCAGCAGGAAACCGCACAGCGCCGGCAGTCCGATACGACGGCACAGGAACACCAACGGCAAAGAAGCCGTCAGCAGAACTACCAGGTCACGGAATAGAGGCGCGATTTGTGTAGGCACTACAACTCAACTATCGGCTTCGCCGCGGCTTTTCATTTCGCACATCGCGGCGGCCAGATCCTCAGCTTGACGCACACCCCAATGGGGTCTCAGGACTGGTCCTACAATTTGCGCTAACCGCTTAATTATTCTGCACTTATTTATCCGTCATCGCCAATTGTCGGGTGCTAACAGTAGCCCGACGAGAATAATCCCGGGAGCTGGCTCGTCTCTACATACAGACACGGGAGGCCTCGGCCATGACCACGACCACGAGTTCGACGAGTATGCTCAAATCGCTAACCATGGTGACTGCCTTCGCTTGTGCGCTGGCTATCGCTTCACTGCTGGCCGCGCGCGCCGCAGCCGCAAGTGACCACGGCTCGCGCCGCCCAGCCCAAACTCAGAGCGCCTTGGCACAGGACTCGAGCGCCAACGGCCATCACTGGCTCGGCCGGGTACTGCCCGGCCCGTTCGGGGTAACGCCGGTGGGCCATGACTATCGCCGCCGCGGACACGATAACCCTGGCCGTTACGGCCACGATGACCACCACTATTCCCACAACAACGACCATCATGGCTACGGCCATGGCTATGGTGGCTACGACCATCACGGCTACAGGGATTATGACCGCGACAGCGACAGTCACCACTCGGTACGCCACGACTACCGGCCTCCAGGATACTACTGCAGTCGTTGCCACTACCACACACCATCGCGGCACATCTTCTTCGGGCACTTGCAGCACCACCACCATGTTCCTTGGTATGAGGCAGTATCGTACTTAGTGTGGAGTCCGATACACCTGGTGTTTGTTTTCGACTGATACCAGCATAACGCGAGCCTGGGGCTAGTTGACTAGGCAATAATATCAGCAACAGTCTTAGCCGCCGCGGGGTTGCGCATTGAGTAGTCCACCTCGAGTGATGGCTGAGACGAAAAGCGAGCATGCGCGTAATTTGTTGGCCTGGGGCGGGCGCTGTACCGTTGCCAGGACGGTGGCGCTGGCCCTAGTGGTCGGCCTCAGCGCCTGTTCGGCCCGACCGGGCCTGAGAGCCAACGGCAGCGACCAGGGCGCACAGAGATGGCCGCCGGCACCACTGACAGCCCGCATCGAGTATGTCGGCGCTTTGGCCGACGAGAGTGATCTAGGCCGCAAGACGGCGTTTTCGGATACCCTCAACACCTTCATAACCGGCCAAGTCTCGCGTGAAGATCGTCTGGTTCAGCCCATGGACGTCGCGGTTTCCAACGACGGACGGCGTATCTTCGTCTCGGATCTCGCCGCTAACAAGGTCTACGTATTCGACCTCGACCACCGCAGTATGGAACAGCTTGGCGGAGACCAGCGAGTATGGGCCCGGCCCTTCGGGCTGAGCGTAGATGAGGCCGATAACCTCTATGTCGTCGAACAAGAGAACAAGACCGTGACCATGGTAAACCCAGACGGTGAAATCGTTTGGCAGTTTACCAGTAGGTCGCTCGAGCGCCCCACCGACCTAGCCGTCGATCGCAAGCGCGGGCGTATATACGTGGTCGACGGTTCACGGCAGAAGTCCGCCAATCATCTCGTTCATGTCTTCGATCTGAAGGGGCGTCTTATCGGAAGTATGGGCAAAGGAAAAGGCAGCGAGGCGGGATTCCTGCTCTTCCCTACCTATGTAACGCTCGCCCCCGACGGCAAGGTCTACGTCACCGATACGCTCAACAGCCGCATCGCGGTGTTCGACCCCAGCGGCGCCTTCATACGAAACATCGGCGAGCGCGGCAACCTACTCGGCAGTTTCGACAAGCCCAAGGGTGTGGCACTCGACCACAACGGCGACCTCTACGTCGCCGATTCAGGCTGGTCTAATGTACAGATCTTCAACAGCCGCGGACAGGTAATCATGTTTTTTTCCCGTCGCGGCAGTCAAGCTGGAGAGATGCGCAACCCCACTGGTCTCAGTATAGACCGTGACGGCAACATCTACGTCGCCGACTACTTGAACAACCGGGTGGCGATCTACCGCATAATCACAGACCCGCTCTAGCCCTGGCAGCGCT